>DASRSO010000239.1:0-40287 GCA_035656375.1 Cyclobacteriaceae bacterium
TATGACGGCAAGATACTTTTTATCGCTCATGGTGATCGCATCCAGTGCAGCTTATGCGCAGCAGGTGCCCGACACCACCTTCATTCCTGATGTCGGAAAGGCGAAGTATTCTATGGGAAAGGGTCCTGTTGTGGTTATCGACGAGGCCCACTATAATTTCCATACAGCTGTTGGGCGTTACCGGCCATTCGCGATGTTGCTGGAACGCGACGGCTACGTTGTGAAGCGAGGCAGGCAGCCGTTTACAACTCCAAGTTTACAAGGCACGAAGATACTCGTGATATCGAACGCATTAAGCGAGCGCAACTCGGAACAGTGGATTCTGCCAACTCCTTCGGCATTTACTAATGACGAGATCAGCCAGTTGAAGCAATGGGTAACCAACGGAGGCTCATTGTTTTTGATTGCCGATCATATGCCCATCGCCGGGTGCGCAGAAGATCTTGCGAAGGCATTCGGCTTTACATTCTACAACGGGTTCGCGTTCGACACGACAAAAACATCGGGCCCAGACTTGTTCAATTTCGCGAACCAGGGCTTGAAAAACACCACGCTCACAAAAGGCCTCGACGATATTTACACCTTCACCGGCCAGGCATTTGATTGCCCGCCAGCTGCAACCCCGATCATCGTTCCCGATCACCGCTTCAAGTTGTGGCTGCCCAAAGTGGCGTGGGAGTTTGATCACGATACTAAAAAGATTGAAGCGCAGGGGAAAGCCCAGGGCGCCTACATGTCATTCGGGAAAGGCCGCCTTGTAGTGTTCGGAGAAGCTGCAATGTTCAGTGCACAGATTGCAGGCAATGGATCCAGGATGGGTTTTAACAATCCGATGGCCAGGAATAATCCGGCATTTCTGTTGAGACTGATACACTGGTTGGACACCGGTCTACCTGAATAATCGAAATTTCTTTTTCGGGGCCCATACAACAGCGAGCTTCTTTCTGCGCATCAGGCACAGCCATGCAATACGGTGTCTCGTATCTTTGAATTCTTCCGAGGTAACTTTCGAAAGCGTTTGTCTTGCAAGCGAGAACTTCCCGAGTTGACGATATAGTTCTGCAACCATCAGCATATCCTCCGGTTCGTCGCTATCCTCAAGCAGCGCGGCCAGTTTCTCCATGTTTTCCTGTCGCGCGGCTTTGCCGGGAAGGTCGGGATTTTCCTGTTTGTATCTGACCACATCATTGCAGGCATACCATACCAGGCTTCGAAGCTTCATCTCGCGACGTTTAGGAAGATCGGGGATGAGGTTATCGTTTGCAAGAATCGTAAAGTAGTCCGTTATAGACGGACTTTTTAAACGCTTCGCAGAATCCAGGTCGGCCTCGGTGACCTTTCCTTTCACCCGGGATTTTTCAGTTGAAAAGAATCCACCGCACTGCGTGCATTTACCATATGGCGATGTGAATGAAGGAACGCCGGGGCCTACGAGTACGCCATCAGACCACAACGTTGCGCCGAACGTGTTGTATGAAACCCATTCCTCTTTGAAGAACCGGGTGCCGCAGTGGGGGCAGGCAACGAGCGACGGTATTTCGGCTTCCATCTCATGAAAATAGAAATAACTTCACTATTTCCCGTTGTAGACCTTCTCCAGCGCTTTGGGATCGCCGTCAATTTTCGGAACCTGCAAGCCCAATATTCGACAAACCAACGGGTAGATGTCGATGTTGCGAACGACATCGAGTCGTTGTCCTTTTTTTATTTGCGGTCCCCGGGCTAAAAAGATACCGTGCATATCGGTCACGATAGTGGGGTCGTATCCGTGCACTCCGAAGTGTTTCGATTCATTTGTATCTGGGCGCCTTCCGCTATGACGAATGTAGTAGGTTGGCTCGGAGATCAGCACAAGATCGCCAATGCGGTAATGATCGTACTGCAGATGCCTGGGCAACTCCTTTCGTTTATAAACTTTGAAACGATCCTCTTTCGATTTCAGTAATGCATACATTGAATCGAGGGTGTGTTTCTCGTCGATGTACAAATGAGCGAGCGCACTGCTTACAACGGTTTTGACTTTCGTTGACTTCACATTGTAAAGCTCATCGAGGTAAACGAATGTTTTTTCTTCTCTTGTGAGTTCGGTCATTCCGTGATCTGAAACAAGTATCGTGTTAACGGGAGCCTTAACTTTTTTAAGCCCATCCGTAAGATATCCCAGGACCGAATCCATCATTAAGAGTGCCGCGTGAGTTTCCGGTGAGTCGGGGCCGGTATCGTGACCAGTATGGTCGGGCTCACTGAAATAAAGCGTAACGAGCCTCGGTCGTTCTTTGTCATTCTTGTTCAACCACTTTAATACCGAATCGACCCGGGTCCTGAACGGCACTTTGCCGTCGTAACGATAGACGACGTCGGGTGCGATCGACTTATCCTTTACCTCGTCGGCGACCCAGAAATAAGACGCTGTTTTCATGCCGGATCTTTTGGCGAGTGTCCATAACGCCGTACCTCCATAGTATTGCGGGTCGTATACCGCCGCACGATTGCTTTGGCTGTACGTAACGTTCGACACAGAGTCGTAAAAGTTATTGTCGACCAGCCCATTCGTTGCCGGGCGCATACCCGTCACAATCGAATAATGATTCGCATACGTGAGACTGGGGTAGCAGGGCATGAGGCTTTTCGCGGAAGCGCCACCCTCACGAAAAGCTTTGAAGTTCTTCAGATCGTGCTTGTCGATATAGTCGTGCCTGAAGCCATCGAATGAAACAAGCAGAACGGAAGCTGGACTTTGTGCGAAGGCGTCGGATGATCCGGCCAGCAGGAGCAGGGAGGCAATAAAAGCCAGGAAAAGTCTCATAAGTGCTCAATAACTATATCGTATTTCTCCAACAGGCCTCTCACACCCGCTGTACTGAATTTTGCTTTTTTGATCTGATTCACCTCAGGGTTGATCGAGTACTTGATGGCCGTACGGAAGTCAGCCTTTTGAAGAACAGTCCCGTCGAATATTGCGTTTTGCAGATCGCAATTATCGAACACCGATTCTGCGAGGTCGGCCTGGGCAAAATCAACATGATGAAGCTGCGAATTCGTAAACCGGGTCTTTTTGATCTTGCACTTGAAGAAAGACGAGTCGTTTAGTGTACAGTTATCAAAACTAAATGATAAGGTAAATTGATCGCATTCGTCGAATCGAAGCCCCAACATCTTGCACTGGTTGAACACCACACTATTCAAGGTTGTTCCCGTTATGTTCGCCAGGCTGAGTCCACAATTCCGGAACTCACAATCAATGAATTTTATGTTACTCAAATTTGCATTCGAGAGATCACAATTCGTGAATATGCACTGCTCGTATTCCGAGCCATCAAGTGTGGTTGATTTTTCGAATGTCTGCTTAAAGAATGCGTCCATGATCAGTTAAAATGTAACACCAGTCAATTGTTCACACACCGACAGTAGTTTATCCTGCAACTCAATATTATTTCCTTCCGGCCTGGGTCGCGCTTCTTTCTTGTGATAAAAATGCCGACCACTTACGAGCGCTTTTGAGTCGTTGCTCACCGCGAGCCATGCCTAATGTTTCGAAGCCCTGGTCGAGGTCATCGGGTGCACCGCGACCACCCATCTTCGTGGGTACCCATCCGGGGTCGACGGAATTGGACAGGATATTTGGATACTTACGTGCGACCGCGAACGCCAGCATCACGTCGTGTAGTTTGGAATCGGCATAACTTATCCTGTTGTTCTTCGCGAGGGCCTCGAGGTTGGGAGATCCGTGTAGATGATCGCCGGAGCTAAGATAGACCAGGCGGCCTGGCTTCTCGATCAGGCATGTAAGGATGTACGGCGCAAGGGTGTTTACATTAATGATCACGCTGTGCGGAACATTGTAGACACCGGCATTGTGGATGATCGCATCAAAGCGACCGAGGTTATTAACCTTTTGTGCCAGCTCTTTGGTTTCATCGATGCTCGAAAGGTCGGCGACAACAACAGCGGCTGCGCCTGGAGTGTTGGCCATTGCATCTTTAGCCCGCCTTTCATTGCGTGCATGTAGTGTTACGTCGTGCCCTTCGCCGATCAAAAGCGCCGCTGCCATTTGTCCCAAGCCATCCGATGATCCGGTGATGAATACTTTAGCCATGCGCTAATGTACCGAAACCGTTCTAAGATGAAACACCCAGGCGTTTCAAATTGAACCATGTCGTGATTAAAAAACTCGAATTTTCTGCATTTTAGTGGTGGCGTGAGTGTTGATATCTCCCTGGCACCAAAGCAACTGCGATGCTTCTCAACTACCTCAAACTCTCCCTTCGACTGATGGCCAGAAGTCCTTACTACACTTTTATAAGTGTGTCGGGGCTTACAATCGGTATCATTTCCTTTTACGTCCTGTGGTTCTACGCGGAGTCACAACTCGACTCCGACAAGTATCACGCGAACTCGGAGCGCATCGTCCGCATTTGTACCAACTGGGACTGGGTGGATAATGGAGTAACTGGCCACTCGATTGCCGGTGGAATGCGTTCGAGTGTTGGACCTCGCGTAAAGGAAGACTTTCCCGAAGTGGAGGACGTAACCCGGATACTCATTCAGAATAGCTGCAACGTGGAGATGGTTAAGCACGACCTGAGTATGACCCTTTCAACTGTCGACAGGGGAGAGGAGAGGATCTTTAAAGAAAGCAGGGCGATCTATGCCGATCGCAACTTGTTTGAGTTCTTCTCCATCCCGATGCTTATGGGCAATGCATCGAACGTTCTCGATGAAGGGAATTCTATTGTGCTCTCGTCGAGCACAGCTACCAGGTATTTTGGCAAGGCCGATCCTGTGGGCAAGCTTCTTAAGTTGAGCGACTCGGTGATGCTCAAAGTGACCGGCGTGTTCGAAGACCTGCCGGATAATACTCACCTCGGATTCGACATGGTGATCTCAAACACGCCGCATCTGAATGCATGGAATACCTCGTTTGTGAACTTTACGAATACGTATGTCAGGTTGAGGGAATCTAACATCAAATCATTCGAAGCCCGCCTGAATCAACATGTGGATAAGTATTGGGGCGACCTGCTGAAGCACTACTGGAACGTGCAGATATCGATGTTTGCTCAACCCCTTTCGGAGGTTTCCTTCAGCCAGTCGTTCAACGGCGACATATTTCCACAGAAGTCGAAACCATTTCTCTATACACTTCAGTTGATATCATTAGCGATACTTTTTATGGCGTGGGCGAATCATGTAAACCTTTCGATTATCAGGACTGTGAAGCGATTCAAAGAGATTGCGGCGCGCAAGGTCTCTGGTGCCGCAGGGCGGGATATGATAAAGCAGTTCATGATCGAATCGGTCGCAGTATATGCCCTTGCAATCTTGCTGGCCTTCACGGTGACCCAGTTAATTGAACGACCATTCGAGTCGACATTCAACATAAGTATCATCGATTTTATATCGATGCCATTTTATGGGAAACTCGTATTGGCTGCTGTTATCCTTGTGGGCATCGTTACGTCGGGCCTTTACCCGGTTTATTCTGCGAGCCGTCTCAATGCTGCTTCACTATTTAAAATGGCGAAGCCTTCGAAAGAGAAACGTTACTTCACTACGAGCTTAAGTATAATCCAGTTTTCAGCGGCCGTCGTTGTGATCATCGTCGGGCTTGTGGTTGCGCTTCAACTTAACAATGTGCTGTCGAAAACTTCCGATGCTGACAAGGCCGTGATGATCATTGAATCGCCGGTTCATAAACCAGTGGGTTTCTCCAGGCTTGCTTCTTTGTTCCGTGAAAAGGTGTCGCGTGTTCCGGGTGTACACACGGCATCTGCAGCCAACTATGTGACGGGCGACCCGAGTGGTGTGCCCGACTTCGAAGCGAAGCGCATAAACTCCGAACACCACTACGGCATGATGCGCGACGGCATCGATGAAAATTACCTGTCGCTCTTCAATTTCAGATTGCTGGCAGGCCGGAATTTTGTTAAGGACGACCGTGCAGACGCGGTCATAATTACCCGTTATGCCGCCGAACGCCTGGGTTTTAAAGATGCGGAAAGTGCAGTCGGTGCGCAGATCCATATTTCACTGGGCATCGTCAGGTCGTGGCAGACGGTTGAAATTATTGGCGTGGTAAGCGACGTCAATTACGGTTATCATTACAAGGTCATTGGCGAAGGGAGCTACGATATAGGACTTGTGTTCACATACGGCGATAAGCTATTTCCCTACCTGGTCGCTGAGAGGATAGCGTTGCAGTTACATCCATCGAAGGTGAAGGAAGTGACGACGGAAGTGGAGAAAATATTTATGGAGATGTTTCCGGGTAACGTGTTTATGTCGTACTTCCACGACGACCTGGTGAACCAGATCTACGAAAACGAAAAGATCATACGCAACCAGATCGTGCTCTTTACAACTTTGGCGATAACCATTGCCTGTATTGGATTGTTGGGGATAATTTCATTCGAAGTTATCGACAGGAAGAAAGAGATCGGGATACGAAAGGTTCTTGGTGCGCGACTGGTTCAGATTGGTCTGCTTTTGATCCGCACGACGGGCTATCAAATATTGTTTGCAGTAGTGATCTCTATCCCCGTAGCCTGGTACTTATCAAATCAATACATCGATAAGTTCTCGCGGCAGATCCAGTTGAGCTGGTGGCATTTTGCGGCACCCATTTCACTGTTGGCACTGGTCCTGATATCGACGATAATCTCAACCGTATGGAAAGCAGCGCGAAGCAACCCGGTGGAAGCGTTGAAGGATGAATAAGCTAATTGGGGGCCGCACATTTATATAATTTTCGGATGAATTGCAGGTTATCGTTCGGGCAAAGAAAAGTTTCCGCCAGGTCCTCCCGCATGCGCCGATGGTAACTGACAGGATTGCAAAGACAAATCCCTTGTTCATGGTGTATTAGACCACTTCCCACTTACTGCTCGAATTCACCCGGTAACCCAGCCCGTTACTCATAATATGCACAATGTCCCCGTTATTGCCCTTCACCTGCTTTTTCTCGTACACCCTGATGCCGCCATTCTCGCTGGTCAGCAATGCAACCAACGCCGTGACTGTCGGAGCAATGTCCGACAGATCCTGGTGATCGCCCTCCTTAACAAATGCCTGACTCATAGTTGATACAAATATCCTGGTTTTAAGGAATACAATTCCTTCATGGATTTTGTTCGGAAATATTTCATCTGAAAAACAGAACATATAGGCCGTGGGGGCCGTATAACCCATGAAATCCCTGTATGAAGCACTACCTCGGAGAACTTGAGGAACTCGCACTCCTCGCCATTGCCTCGCTCGTTTCCAACGCCTACGGCGTCAGTGTCAAAGAGCTGCTCGAAGAGCGAACCGGGCGCACTATGACCATCGGCGCACTTCATTCAACAATTACACGACTCGAAGAGAAGGGATATGTGACCTCGTACCTCGGTGAGCCCACACAGGAGAGGGGTGGCCGCAGGAAACGGCTTTATGAGCTTACGAAAAGCGGCAAGGCTGCTCTTCACGAAGCAAAAAGTATCCGTGATGATCTGTGGTTGTCGGCTAAGGCGGAATTATCGTACACTAAATGAATCCAGACATTAAGCCACCAAAACTGGCCGGGAAGATCTTTACATGGTATTGCAACCGCACCGCCAACGAGGATTTTCATGGCGACCTCGAAGAGCTGTTTTACAAGGACCTCCGGCATCATTCCATACGAAAGGCAAAGTTCCTTTACTGGAAGGGCGTTTTCTCATTCATATTTTCTTATGCGATGCGGCAGCGTAAGCGCCGGTCGGCATACCACATGTTCTCATCAACCACACTCACCCCGATCATGTTTGTAAACTACGTCAAGACCGCGTCGCGAAACCTGGCGAAGCACAAGTTCTTCACTATCCTGAATGTGTTTGGCCTGTCACTTGGGATGTCTGTTACGCTGGTGTTCATTGCCATGCTCGCATTCATTTTCACGTACGATAATTTTCATACCGGGGGCGAACGGATCTATCGTGTAACAACACAGGTGCTCGATAAAGACCGGAACCTGGACTTTGCTTCAGCGCCTGCCGGGCTTGCTCAAAAGCTCGAGACCGAGCTTCCAGGTGTTGAGAAAGCAATCCCGATACAGAAAACACTTAATGGCGATGCATTATACAATGAGAAAAAGATAGCTCTCAACGGCTATTTCACATCGCCGGATTTTCTTACCGTTTTTAGTTTTCCGTTGCTTAAAGGCAACGCGGCCACGGCATTAAGCAATCCCCAGAGTATTGTAATTACCGAAACGGAAGCCACAAAGATCTTCGGTACCAAAGATCCTATGGGTGAGGTGATCACCATAGAGCCCTATGGCGACTTTGCAGTAACAGGCATATTAAAAGACCTCCCGAAGAATTCGCACATGACGTTTAAGGCGCTGGCCTCACGCACAGCAAGCATGGCATTGGAGAGTGAGCAGCAATGGAAGGATTTCGCTAACTCATACGTCTATTTCCTGCTCTCCGAACACACTTCGCCTTCGGATGTAGAACGTTACATGGCGGGCGTCGCGGAGGAGAAATATAAAGGCCAGTCTTTCGAGGTCACTTTTTCTGTGCAACCGTTGAACAAGATAGTCCCCGGGCCGGGACACGAGAATGAGATCGGTATCTCGTGGGGATTCCTTGCGATCAGTTTGTTTGCCTGGATGCCTATCATCATACTTGTCCCAGCCTGCACGAATTATGTAAACCTCTCAATCTCGCGTTCACTTACACGCATGAAGGAGATCGGTGTGCGAAAGGTGATGGGTGGCCAGAAGCAACAGATATTTTTCCAGTTCATTTTCGAAACAACGATCACTATGCTGATCGCACTGGTGTTGTCGTACCTGATCTTCGAAATGATTAGAGGGGAGTTCCTGCAGCTTGTGGGCCGCTCCAATTCACTCGATCTTGCTCCGACAGTCACTACCGTACTTTGCTTCATACTTTTTGCATTCCTGGTCGCATTCTTCGCCGGCGCCGTGCCTGCC
The DNA here is from genome assembly GCA_035656375.1 of Cyclobacteriaceae bacterium. Lineage (GTDB taxonomy): Bacteria > Bacteroidota > Bacteroidia > Cytophagales > Cyclobacteriaceae > ELB16-189. Next base: position 8,957 of record DASRSO010000239.1, read on the forward strand.
ATCTATTTTTCGAAAATAAAGCCAGTTGTTGCATTGAAGGGCAAGCCTGAAACCACGCGACGGAGCAATAGCCTCCCGTTGCGAAAGATTGTAATAACAGCACAGTTCGTATTGTCACTTGCGTTCATCATGGTGATCGTGGTTATGCTGCAACAATATCGTTACTCGGTGAATTTCGATTTCGGCTTCGAACAGCAGAGGGTGCTCGATGTCGGGTTGCAGGGTGTAGATCACAACATAGTAAAAAATGAATTTACGAAGTTGTCTACCGTCGAGCGCGTTTCGATGTCGTCGCACCTCGTTGGCCTCGGCTTTACTCCCGGCCGGTATGTATTGACTGCTGATAAGTCCGACTCTGTTGAGATCGCCACGATGTCGATCGATGAGAATTTTATTTCAAACGCCGGCCTGTCGATCATTGCCGGGAGAAACTTCAGTGAGCGCCCCACCGAAAATGCCAACGTGGTCATCGTTAACGAAGAGCTAATTAAGAAACTCAAGCTCGGCGATGCACTGTCTGCGGTCGATAAGACGATCCTGCTGGCCGACGGACAAGAATTGAGGATCGGTGGCGTTATAAAAAATTTCCATTACTCCAGTATCACAGTTCCAATCGGCAGTTTCTTTTTTGAATACGATCCCTCGCGATTTCAATATGCGAATGTAAAACTAACACCCGGAACAGACTTCAGCGACATCGAATCGATGGCAACTACCTGGACGAAGATCGGTGGCGAAACAAAGTTCAATGCCAAATTCTTTTCCGACGAACTGCAAGATGCATACAGCTTCTATCTCGACTTCGTGAAAATGTTTGGATTCCTTGGAGTGCTTGCCATTACAGTTGCATGTCTTGGAATGTTAGGAACCATCGTCTTCATCATCCGGAACCGATTAAAAGAGGTGAGCATCCGGAAAGTAATGGGCGCTTCGTCGGAAAGCCTGGTAATGCTACTGTCGAAGGATTTCGTGATCATAATGGTTGTCGCAGCAGTTGTTACCGTACCGGGTGTCTTCTGGCTTCTCAAAAATCTGCTACTGCCCAGTATAAGCTATTACATAGTCGACATTGGGGCGCTCGAGATTGCCATCAGTTTGACGATCATGGTCGCACTCGGAATGGGTACAGTGCTCTCGCAAACACTCAAGGCGGCAAACGCAAACCCGGTCGATAATTTGCGGAACGAGTAGGAGAGAAGGCGCTCGCCAGTCCACGGTCATCAAACTCGTCCACGATTTTCAAAGTTGAGTAGGAGTCTGATTGTCGAATAAGACTCTAGTTCTCCTTTTTCGGTTCTATTGCCCTGCCATGCTCATCGAAATAGGTGATCTTCGGATTGTTGACGTCGCCCGTTCTCAACTGGAACATGTTGTTTGTTTGATTCGAATAGATTGTTCCGCTTTGCCATCCCTGGTATTGCTGCGAACTGTTCAACGTTTGCCGCAGGGCATCGGAAATGGTTGCAGCATTTACGGGCGTCCAACCCTGTAATGTGTTTGGTGTTCCGGTGAGATTATTATTTGGATTTGTTAATAGTGGCGATGGCTGTTGTTGAACAGGTGGAACTGGTTGAACCGGTTGCAGTGGCTGAGGTGTAGGTCTTCTCGTTGTGTCCTGCTGTGCATGAGCTGCTGCACCAATCATCACACCAATTATTATAGCAAGTTGCGTTTTCATGATTCAAGTGGTTTGTTGTCGTCTCACCCAGTCCTAAAATTATGCCAGACCTCACTTTAACTTGAGATAAAATGCTACCTTCAACATCACGCAATGACAACCGCATCTGTCGACGCCCGGTCCCTCAGTCGGACACAGAGTTTTTTGGCAACGTTCCAGATCGCGGTGCTGTTTTTTATTTTCGGGTTTGTAACCTGGGTCAATGCACTGTTGATCCCGTACTTCAAGATTGCCTGTGAGCTTACGAACCTGCAGTCGTGGCTCGTTACGTTTGCATTCTATATTTCATACTTCTTTTTCTCGGTGCCATCATCATACCTGTTGAAGCGTTATGGTTTTAAAAAAGGGATGATGGTTGGATTTTGGGTAATGTCACTTGGTGCATTCATTTTTGTTCCTGCTGCGCTGATAAGAAGCTACCCGGTGTTTCTTCTTGGACTATTTTCGATCGGCATCGGGCTGGCCATATTGCAGACCGCCGCAAACCCGTACATCACCATACTTGGTCCAAAGGAACGGGCAGCCCAGCGCCTCAGCATCATGGGTATCTTCAACAAAGCGGCAGGTATCATCGCACCGCTCGTACTCGCATCCATCATCCTCCGGGCAACCGACGATACATTGGTGAAAGAATTACCATTCATGGCCGATGCCTTCAAGGCTGAGAAGCTCGACGAATTTGTTCGAAGGGTTATCCCGCCATATGCTGTCGTTGGTGGAATTCTGCTGGTGCTGGGGTTCCTCGTCCGTTACTCGCCGCTTCCCGAGATCGAAACGGAGAAAGAGGACCACGACATAGCGATCGCGAATTCCGGGAAGCAACGCATCACGCAGTTCCCGCATCTCGTGCTTGGCGCCGTCGCAATCTTCCTGCACGTTGGGTCGCAGGTTATCGCTGTTGAAAGTATCGTGGTCTACGCTATGGATATGGAGTTGCCTTTATCTGAGGCGAAAATATTTCCCTCGTACACACTCACCGCACAGATCTGCGGATACATTCTCGGGATCATTCTCATACCCAAATTTATTTCCCAGGTCAACGCCCTTAGGTTCTGTACAGTTCTTGGTGTCGTTCTCACCATACTCATCGTCGTTTCAGTAAAACAGGTAACATTCCTCGGACACACTTCCGATATTTCCCTCTGGTTTGTTGCGCTGCTTGGTTTCGCAAACTCCATGCTCTGGGCCGGCATCTGGCCACTTGCCCTCGATGGACTTGGCCGCTTCACCAAGATCGGCGCAAGCCTGCTTATCATGGGCCTGTGTGGCAACGCCATCGTCCCTCTTTTTTACGGTTACGTAGCCGACGCTACCGACTTGCGCCACGCATATTGGGTATTGTTGCCCTGCTATGTCTATCTTGTCTTCTATGCATTCTATGGTCATAAACTAAGGACGTGGGCTCGATAAAGATCTATAATGGAAAGGTGATCACACCACAAGGTATCCTCGATCATGGAACAGTGTTCATCGATCATGGCACGATCCAATCGGTAATACCCGGCAACTCGAATGCGAAAGCAGATCTCGGGATCGATGCAAGGGGAAACTATATTTCCCCCGGCTTCATCGACATTCACGTGCACGGTGGCGGCGGTTATGATTTTATGGATAACACGCCCGAAGCTTTTCGTGGTATTGCAAAGTTGCATGCCAAACATGGAACCACCGCAATGTGTCCAACCACACTGACCAGCGAAGTCGACGATCTTCTTCAAACACTCGAGATCTACGACGAGGTCGTTTCTTCGAAGTACGATGGTTGCAGTTTCATCGGTATGCACATTGAAGGGCCGTATCTTTCAATGAACCAGCGCGGCGCACAAGACCCAAGATACATTCGTGACTTCGACGAAAAAGAATACAGGGCGGTCGTCGCCAAAAGCCGGTCCATCAGGCGTTGGAGCGCTGCCCCCGAACGTCCCGGGTCGTCGGCATTTGCCAAACACATGCTGGCAAATAATATTCTTCCCGCAATCGCCCACAGCGACGCAACATACGACGATGTTTTGCAAGCGCTCTCCGAGGGCTATACGCACGTCACCCATTTTTACTCGTGCATGTCGAGCGTGGTAAGACGTAACGCCAGGCGATTCGCGGGGATCGTCGAGGCTACGTACCTGCACGATGAGCTTACAACTGAAATCATTGTCGACGGGATACACCTGCCACCGCCACTTTTGAAACTCATTTACAAAGTGAAAGGCGCCGGCAAGACCGCCCTCATCACCGACGCCATGCGTGCTGCCGGAATGCCTCCCGGCGAAAGCATCCTCGGAAGCAAGAAAAATGGTTTGCCCGTGATAGTCGAAGAAGGTGTAGCGAAGCTCATGGACCGCAGCTCATTCGCCGGCAGCGTTGCAACCACCGATATGCTCGTCCGCAATATGGTATCGCTCGCAGGAGTATCGTTACACGAAGGTGTTATTATGATGGCGCAAACTCCGGCAGAGATCATGCGCGTTCACAATAAGAAAGGTTCTCTCGAAAAAGGAAAGGATGCGGATGTTGTGATCTTTGATGACAACATCAACGTACAGACCACGATCGTCGGCGGAGAAATCGTTTACAGTTCATGAAGGAGCTCGTCAAAGATCTATTAACGATCAGGCAATATGAGAACCGTGCCGCCATGGACACTGCAGCCGCTCAAGCTGTCGCCGAATGTATTCGTGAAAAGCTTAAGAGCCGAGATACCATTAACATGATCTTCGCAGCGGCTCCTTCGCAGAACGAGATGCTTGCCGCTCTCGTCACGTACGATGTCACCTGGAACAAAATAAATGCCTTTCACATGGACGAGTACATTGGTTTGCCCGTCGGCGCAACACAATCGTTCAGGCATTACCTCGACGAACATTTGTTTTCACTTGTCAATTTTCGAACGGTCAATTATATAAATGGCAATGCGGCAGATCTGAAAGAAGAATGTCATCGTTATTCCGGGCTGCTGTCGAAATTCCCGCCCGACATTGTTTGCATGGGAATAGGAGAGAATGGCCACCTCGCCTTCAACGATCCCCACGTCGCCGATTTTAAAGACACTGCTTTGGTAAAAGTCGTGGATCTCGACGAAGTCTGCCGCCAGCAGCAAGTGAACGACGGTTGTTTTGAAAAGATCTCTTTCGTACCAACACAAGCGCTCACACTAACGATTCCGTCATTAATGAAAGGGCAGAATATATTTTGTGTCGTGCCCGGGAACAAGAAGGCGACTGCAGTTCGCAATACCATCAACCAGCCTGTCGACGAGAAATTCCCGTCCACGATCCTGCGTACTCATCGCAACGCAACCTTGTTCGTCGATGAAGATAGTTACAAGCCATAACTTAAATCAGAGAGCCATGAAACCTCCTTATGTTTTCCTTGCCGTTATTTTGTGGATAACCTCGTGCACGATATCAACAAACACAGAAAGCGAAGGGCCATCTCCCAACGGGCAGATCGCAGCACAGCTATGGACATTCCGCTACGATCTTGAAAAGGATGTTCCGGGTACACTGGCAAAGATCAAAGACCTCGGTATCACCTACGTCGAAGGATTCGACGCACCGTACATCGTCGGCAATCCCGAAGAATTCAAATCGCAACTCGACGCTGCCGGCCTCAAGATGTTCGCCCTTCACTGGAACGAGTTGAACGACTGGCGAAAAGATCCGACGGTCATTATCGAGACCGCAAAGAAACTTGGAGCACATTACACCGGCATCGCATGGCTAAAAGTAACTAAAGCCGACACCGTTACACTCGATGTCGTGAACGAAGCAGCAGACATCCTCACGAAAGCCTGTCCCGCCGCGAAAGCCGCCGGCCTTCAGCTCTACTATCACATCCATGGCTACGAGATCCAACCGATGGCCGATCAGAAAACATTCTTCGATAGCTTCGTGAGCCGCATCGACTACAATTGTGTCCGCCTTGAAGCCGATATTTTCTGGGTAACATATGCCGGCCAGGATCCCGTGGAGTTCATGGAGAAATACAAAGAAGGCGTTGAGCTTCTGCACATCAAGAACATGGCCGATCACGTCGCGACGGGTACGTTCGATGGCTCAGACTTTATGCCACCCGATATGCCTGCAAACAACTGGGTGCCACTCGGCAAGGGTAAGATCGACTACAAGTCGGTCTTTGAAAAAGGAAGGGAGATTGGGGTAAAATGGTTCATCCTCGAAATGGACAAGTACGACGGGGATGTGTATGTTGCTGTAGACTCGTCGTTGAACTATATTCGAAGCGAAAACCTGTTGCCCTAATCCTATGAAAAAACTCTTCTTCCTTTCCCTTGTAATTCTCATCGCAGCCTCCTGCAAGCAAGCTCCCAAAGCTCCCACCCGGCGTGTCGTTATCACCGGCATCGATAAGAGCAAGAACCCGGGCGACGACTTCTTCGAATATGCAAACAGCATATGGTACGACACTGCGAAGATCCCGGCAAGCCAGACCGGCGTCGGTTCGTATTCGTTCTTGAATTACCCGCAACGGATCCGGTTGCAGGGTATCCTCGACAGCATTTCAGCGGCTACAAATCCAGCAGGAAGCATCGAACAAAAAGTTGGCGACTTCTATGCTTCCGGAATGGACACTGCTGCCATCAACAAACGTGGCTACGAACCCATACAGCCGCTACTCAGCAGCATCGATGCAATTAAAGATGTTCCATCGTTGCTAAAGCTTGTTGTCGAGGAACAAAAAGCAGGCGACGGATCCATCATCGGTTTCTATGTTGGCCCCGACGATAAACAAAGCAGTATAAACATTGCCCAGTTCACCCAGTCGGGTATAAACCTGCCCGAAAGAGACTACTACTTTAAGAAAGATGCGCCCACGGTCGCCGTACAGGACGCCTACAAGAAATACCTCGTTAAGTTGTTCCAGTTAACCGGTTCCGATGAGAAGACTGCACAGAAAAATGCAGAGACTGCGTACGACATCGAGAAACAACTGGCTTCTTCGCACAGAACGAATATCGAGTTGAGAGATATTACCGCGAACTACAACAAGCTCGCAGTAAGCACGCTGGCAAAACGCCACCCCAACATCTCATGGCCAACATTGTTGAACGACCTCGGTGCAAAGGTAGACTCTGTTAATGTTGGTCAGCCCGGTTATTACGACAAGCTCAACACCATGTTGAAGTCGGTGCCGGTTGCCAACTGGAAAGTTTATCTGAAAGCAAATGCCCTTGTCAATTATTCGAATTTCTTAAGTCGCCCGTTTGCCGATGCAGCGTTCGAATATGCTAAAGTGCTTACTGGCCAGGCAGTGAAGAAGCCCCGTGCCGAAGAGATGACACAAGCTGTCGATCGATCTCTCGGCCATGCCCTGGCACAATTGTATGTTAAAAAATATTTCCCCGACGAAGCGAAGAAGCGCATGCGTGTGCTGGTCGACAACCTGAAGAAAGCTTTCGAAGCCCGTGTGCGAAAGCTAGACTGGATGAGCGATTCCACCAAGGCACAGGCAATCGACAAACTTGGCGCGTTCAGTGAAAAGATCGGTTATCCCGACAAGTGGAGAGACTACTCAAACGTCGAGGTGAAGAGAGATGCTTACTTTGAAAACCGACTGTCGGCCAATCGTAACGACTACAACTACAGTCTTGCGAAAGTGGGGCAGAAGGTCGATCGCACCGAGTGGCTTACAACTCCCCCGACCGTCACGGCGTACAACAATCCACCGTTGAACGAGATCGTATTTCCAGCGGGGATCTTGCAGGCGCCCTACTTCGACCTGTACGCCGACGATGCATTGAACTATGGCGGTATTGGAATGGTGATCGGTCACGAGATCACACACTCATTCGACGACCAGGGAGCGCAGTACGACAAAGTTGGTAACGTAACAAACTGGTGGACTAAAGCCGACTACGAAAAGTTCAAGGCAAAAACACAGCAGGTGATCGACCAATACGACAAGTTTACAGTACTCGATTCTGTGCACGTTAAAGGCGCACTTACAGTAGGAGAGAACACGGCAGATATCGCCGGCGTTGCTATTGCTTACGATGCCTTCAAGCTGACAGAGCAGGGCAAGGATACCACTAAGCTCGATGGGTTTACGCCTGATCAGCGATTCTTTATCTCGATAGCACGGATCTGGCGCGTAAAGACAACCGATCAGTTCCTCCGCATGTACGTTAACACAAACCCGCACTCCCCGGCAAGGTGGCGTGTAAACGGACCGCTCATGAACTTCACGCCTTTTTACAATGCTTTCAATGTGAAGGAAGGCGACAAGATGTATAAACCGGAGAGCGAACGGATCGTTGTCTGGTAAAATCAACAGAAAGAGTTGCAGGGCATTAAGCGCCCTGCAGCCTTCCTATTTTCAGTTCTCTTTCGATCTGCTCTAAAGATTTTCCTTTTGTTTCGGGTATGTAGATTATAATAAAGACGAGCGCGGCTGCACTCAGGGCAGCAAAGATCCCGAAGCTCATCATACCTCCAAGATTATTCAACATCCACGGGAAGAACTGTACGACGAGCAATGTGCAGATCCAGCTTATCGTAGTTGAAAACGACATGGCGAGTCCGCGGATCCTTGTGGGGTACATCTCCGTGGTTACCACCCACATCACAGGAGCAAGCGATGCGGCAAAGAATGCAATGTATCCTAACAGGGAAATCAATACGCCGATGCCTCCCGAAGTAAATGCGAAAGACAAATAACCCAGTGATAAGGTCATTCCTGCAGCGCCCCACATTAACAGTGTCTTCCTTCCTTTGATGTCTACCAGCCTGATGGCGACAACCGTGAATACAAGGTTCACAAAACCCACGATGATGGACTGAAGAAGTGCGGCGCTTGTTCCGACACCGGCGCTTTCAAAGATCGCCGGCGCGTAGTTGATCACCGCATTTATTCCCGTGATCTGTTGAAATGCAGCGAGAAGGCTTCCTAACAGGATCACGTATCCAACCTTACCTTTAAAAAGCTCGCTGACGTGTACTTTCGAGTCGGGCTCGTTGTTCTTGTACGTAGCATCAATAGCATTTACACTAAATCCATCGCCTTCAATTTTTCTTAATATCGTGAGGGCTTTTTCTGATTGCCCTACTTTAAGGAGCCAGCGCGGACTTTCCGGGAAGGATACATTCAATAAGATCAGGAATGCAACACTGAAGATCAATGGTGCACCCATCATAAGTCTCCATCCGTTTTCGACTTCGACCAGGTAGAAATTTATAAAGTATGCGAGCACTATGCCCACTACTACGGCCAATTGATTGCAGGAGACCAGTGCCCCGCGCTTGCTTGCAGGTGCAATCTCTGAAATATAAGTAGGCGAGAGGACCGAGGCGCCACCTACTGCAATCCCGGCAACGATACGGGACAAGATGAAAACCCAGAATGAGCTTGCAAGGCTGCATCCCAGCGACGAAACAATAAACAGTATCGCCGTAATAAGCATCAGCGATTTCCTTCCATATTTATCGGCCAACGTGCCTGCAAACAGTGAACCGACCAAACAACCGACAATAATAGAACTAACAGCCAGGCCCAACGTCAGGTCATCTAATGCATAATACTCTTTAAGAAAAGGTATGGCGCCTGATATGCCTGCCATGTTTAGTCCAAAGATCACCCCGCCGCTAACAGATACGAATGTGATCCAGTAGAGATATCGATTGTTCATATATTATAGAGTTAATGGCTCATTTGAAACGGCTGGACTCTCTTACTACCAACTTCCCACTCAAGGCCACCGTTAGGGCTACTTCGCTGTTAATGTTCTGCAGCCTGTTCAACATCACTTCGACACTCACTCGCCCGATCTCCTGCACCGGCTGACGATATGTTGTTAAAGGAACCTGCAGATGTTTCGCATACTTCATATCGTCGATACCCGAGATGACGAGATCCTGGCCGATCTTATAACCATTGTCGGTGAGGCTCGACATCAGTACGGCTGCGATAGAATCATTGGAGCAGACAATACCCGTTTTCCCTTTCACGATAGGAATCTTCCTGACGAGTGCCGTGTTGTTCGGCTCTCCTTCGAAAACGGAATCTTTGTCGAATTTTATTCCAGCCTTCAGGGCTGCGGCTTCGCAGCCGGCAATCCGCATGTTGGTTGTGGCTGCAGAATCGCGACGACAGAAGAAATGAATGTTGGTACAGCCTGCCTTGATGAGGTGCTGCGCCATAACATATCCTGCCTGGTAATTGTCGATACCCACCAGATCATACTTGCTCCTGTTTGGAAACAGGTAGATGTCGCGGTCAATCAATACGACAGGGATCTTCTTTGAGTCGAACAGGTCGCAGATCTCTTCGTTCAGGACATTTGCCTTTTCTGTTCGTTCGAGGGGAGAGAAGAAAATACCATCCACGTTTTTCTCGAGGTAGTGATGGCAAACCTTTTTGATCATCTCTTTCCGTACCTCTGCGTTGTTGGCTACGGTTCCTTCCCAGAGGCACACGAAATCTTTTTCCTTGCCAAGGCTAAGAAACTGATCATTGATGATGCGGAAGATCTCTGTTTCCGAGGAGCCCGGCAGCAAGAGGCCGAATGTATACTTCTTCTTGTCCTTGCTGTAGATCACGGTCGTGCCGAAGCCGGGCTTCTTATATATATAGCCTTCGTTCTGAAGGGTGTTATATACTTTGGCGATGGTCGGTCGCGACACGTTCATTTGCTCTGCTACATCATTCTCTGGTGGTAGCAAGCTGCCCAGGCTATACTTCCCGTTGAGGATATCTTCTCTGAACGAGGCATAGATAGTAGTGTATCTATTCTTGGTCGCCATAGAGATTTACAATTGATTTACATTTATCCACACCGGTAATAATTGTCATCCAATTAAAGGAAACTGGATGAGATAAGTACAAACTATTCATACAATATTTAGTTTACATTTAATTGACAATTTGTTTTTGATTAATGCTGCAACATTTGAAATTATTTGATTGATTTTTTCGGAAATCGTTTGCATGTTCTATCTACAATATTTACAATAGAGTCAGAATAGCACACAATGACAAGTAAATGTAAATATTTAAAACCTAAAATGATAAGTAAATGTAAATTTTTAGTCCCCTAAAAAATCTATCTATGAGCCCAAACAATTTGAGAGAACTGCTAATGACCCGGATCGTCCCGTTGGCGATCGCGATCATCTGCCTTCCCGTCTTGTCCCTCGCACAGGAGGCAATCGTATCGGGAAAGGTTTCAGGTACAACGGGAGAAACAATACCCGGCGTGAACGTCCTTGAAAAAGGAACCGCCCATGGTACTCTTACAGACGCCGACGGCGTTTACACCATCGCCGTACAAAAAGGTGCCACGCTGATCTTCTCTTATATCGGCATGAACCCACAGGAAGTTGTGGTCGGCGACAGGCTGAACATCGACATTACTCTCCAGGAGGCTGTAACAGAGCTCGACCAGGTAATCGTAACTGGTTATGCTACTGAAAGAAAAGCCGACGTGACCGGCGCCGTTGCCGTGGTAAAGATGAATGACGTCAATAACCTGCCTACAGCAAACACCATCACTGCACTACAGGGAAGAATTCCCGGCGTGTTCATCGAAGCCGACGGCCGCCCCAATGGAGGACAACGTTCGATCCTCATTCGTGGATTGAACACGCTCGGTAGCACGAACCCGCTATTTATCATCGACGGTGTACCGACCAACAACCAGAAGCCATTCCAGGACATGGATCCGAGTCTCATCGAATCGGTGCAAGTATTAAAAGATGCAACTGCCGCTTCTATATATGGAGCGCGCGCATCCAACGGTGTCGTAATCGTTACCACTAAAAAAGGTAAAGACAAAGTACAGGTGAACTTCAACTATGGTCACACCTGGGATCTTTTCACCAGCAAGCTTCCTGTACTCGATGTGTATGGACGTGGCCAGGCACTTTGGCAGGGAAGCATCAACGATGGAACCGACCCCATCGCTCACAAAGCAATCTATACATACGACTGGCATCGCGACGCGAATGGTGTTGCCGTGCTCGACAAGGTAAAACCTACACAATGGGTTGGTGGCGATCCCGCAGGACTTACGCCCGGTTCGAACACCGATTGGCAAGACGAGGTCTTCAAGACGGGATCGGTGAACAACACTGATCTTAATATATCCGGTGGTAATGAAAACTTCAGCGGTGTGTTTGGATTCAACTTTACCGACAACCAGGGGATCCAGAAATACATGCAATACCAGCGGTACGGTTTACGGGTAAATACCTCGTACTCCTTCCTGAAAGGCAAAGTGAAGATCGGTGAGAACCTCCAGGTATCGAAGTCTCGCAACACACCCGAACATGAAGACCACGAAGGGTCGGGCCCCATCCTGGTAAGCAACGCACGTTTCATGCAGCCGATCCTGCCCGTATTCAAAACCGATGGAACATATTCCGGTCCGATCGGTGGTGGAATATCGGATCGCAACAATCCTGTGCACGTGCTCGACATGTTGAAAGACCAGTTCGATCATGTAATGACAACATTTGGTAATGCATACCTCGAAGTAAGACCTGTTAAGAATCTTACTCTTCGTTCGAGCTTCGGTGTCGAATACAGCGACGAGTACAGCCGCTATCCCTTCCCAACATACTCAACGGGTTTCCTCAGCAGGACCCTCAACTACATGGACATCTACCAGAACCATCGTATCAACTGGACGTGGTCGAACACGGCGAACTACGAGATACAAACCGGGCAGCATTCGTTCGGAATTCTTGCAGGTACGGAGGCGATCAAGAATAACTACATCAAGTTCCAGGCACACAAGGAAGGCTTTGCAGTGGAAGACGATAACTATTATGTATTGTCTGCAGCAACCGGCAACATGACCAATGCTGGTTCTTCGACAGGCAACCAGATACAGTCGCTCTTCTCGAAAGTAACTTACAACTACGGTGACCGCTATCTCGTGTCGGCAACAATCCGTCGCGACGGTTCTTCACGCTTCGGTCCAAATACACGCTATGGTGTATTCCCTTCGGTTTCGGCGGGCTGGAGAGTGAGTAACGAGAAATTTATGGAGAACGTGAAGTTTATCTCTAACCTGAAGATCAGGGGTGGATGGGGTAAGGTCGGTAACCAGGAGATTGGTGATGTGTCGAGGTTTGGAATGTACTATGCAAATTATGGTGGTATCACCATCAGGAGAACTACAGGAACAGCATACGATCTGAATGGAGTAAACCAGGGCACCATGCCTTCGGGTTTCTCGCAGCTGCAAACTGCCAACGACGATCTGAAATGGGAAACAACCCGCGAGGTCAACTCAGGTATTGACTTCGAGTTCCTCGATGGAAAGATCTTCGGTTCGTTCGACTACTTCAATCGTCACACTTCCGACATCCTCATTCTTCCGCCTTTTGTTGCGGCACTTGGTGAGGGTGGAGGTAAATGGTTCAACGGCGCAAGCGTAAAGAACAAAGGATTTGAGTTTGCCGCCGGCACGCGCGGCAACATTGGCAGCGGTGGACTCACATACGCTGTGAACATTAACATCACTTCTTTCCATGATAAAGTTACAGAGCTTCCCGCTTCCGTAGTTAGAGCTTATCCTGGCAACGTTGAGAAAACGATCCTTGGCCACTCTACGCGCGAATTGTTTGGATATGTTACCGATGGCTTGTTCCAAAACCAGGCCGAAGTTGACGCACATGCAGTTCAACCCGGTAAGGGCATCGGCAGGATCAAGTACAAAGATCTCGATGGCGATGGACAGATCACTCCACTCGATCAGGACTGGTTAGGGAACACTTTGCCCAAAGCTGAGTATGGTATAAACATCCAGTTGGGTTACAAGGGTTTCGACTTCTCACTGTTCACACATGGTATCTATAAGCGCAAGATCTATAACAACATGCTGAGCTCCCTGGTCTTTGTCAGCGCCGGTATGAACATGGGAACACAGGTGTTGGACGCCTGGACGCCGCAGAATACAAGCTCCGACATTCCAATGCTGTCGCTTGTTAACCGAAACAACGAGACAAGATCGTCCGACTTCTTTGTACAGAGCGGAGACTATTTCAAGATCCGCCAGGCGGAGATCGGGTACTCTTTGAGCGGCCCATTGGCGAGCAAACTGAAGATCCAGAGGCTCCGCGTTTATGTGCTGGCCCAGAATTTTATGTCGTTCTATCGCAAGACCGGCAAGGGACACTTCATGGGGACAGACCCCGCATTGTGGGGTGGTAACGACTACCCGATGCCTACAGGTATTTCATTGGGATTGAACTCAACATTTTAATCAATCAGGTTATGAGACGAATATTAACAACAAGCTTATTAATAATCCTGGTATCGGTTGTTTCGTGTACGAAAGACTTTCTCGACTACAAACCGACGGGTATAGTTACTGATGAGCAACTCAATACTCCCGAGAATGTTGAGAAGCTTACGAACGCAGCCTATGCAGCAATAGGTAACGACGAATGGCGGACTCCATTCACATTCATGTGGCCCTATGGAAGCGTGCGCGGCGGCGATGCCTATAAAGGCGGTGGCGGCGTGAATGACCAGGTGTTGTATGACTACATGGAAAAGTTCAACCTCGTTACCGTTGATAACGGCCGATTCGATGAGATCTGGGTTGCTGTTTACGAAGGAATTGCACGAGCTAACGATGCGACCATAAGAATGAACAAGCTCGACGACAAGGCGTATCCCCAGAAGAACCAGCGCATGGCAGAGATGCGGTTCATAAGAGGTCATTTTCATTTCCTTATGAAAATACTTTTTAAGTATGTGCCTTACATCGATGAAACCGTTGCACCTGCCGACAGGCTTGCAGTTGGAAATTCATTGACGAACGAACAACTCTGGAACAAGATTGCCGACGACTTCAAGGCAGCGGCAGATGTGCTGCCGGTAACGCAGGCGCAGGTTGGAAGAGTGACGAAAGGTGCAGCGTGGGCATATCTCGCAAAAGTGAGATTGTTCCAGGCGTATGAGCAGGATGCAAACAACCAGGTGACTGGAATTAACACGGCGAGATTGCAAGAGGTGGTAACGTTGTGTAACAATGTGATCAATACAGGCAAGTATGCATTGGCGCCAGACTTCGGTCACAACTTCCTTTATCCTTTCTCTGAAAACAATTCGGAGTCGGTATTTGCAATACAGTATTCATTGAATGATGGAACTCCGGAGGGAAGGATCAACAAAGCGGCGAGTCTCAATTATAACATGTCGGCGCCTTATGGCTGCTGTTCATTCCATGCGCCGTCGAGGGAGATGGTGAATTCGTTCAAGACCGATGCAGCTGGCTTGCCGTTGTTCGATACCTATAATCTTGAGGTGATGGAAGACTCGATGGCGTTCTGGAGGAATTACATAGACCCGCGTCTCGATCACACTTCCAGTATCCCGACACACCCGTTCAAGTATCAACCTAATTTTATTGCGAAGGCTGAATGGCAACGTGTGCCTGCGGTGTATGGTCCGTACACACCTATGAAAGAGATTGCACAGGCTTCGTGCTCTTGTTTCAAAAAGATCGGGTCGTTTTTCGGCAGCTCCACCAATATCGACGTGATCCGCTACGATGACGTGCTGCTGTGGCTTGCGGAGGCATACATAGAATTGGGTCAGCAAGACCTTGCTCTGCCATTGATCAACTCGATCAGGACAAGGGCAGGGAACAGCACTGGAATGTTGAAGTATGCCAATGGCAAGAATCCTTCGAACTACAACATAAAGACGTACGTCAACGGGGTTAACTGCACATGGACACAGGCCTATGCAAGAAAGGCATTGAGGTGGGAGAGAAGAGTTGAGTTTGCGATGGAAGGCCAGCACTTCTTCGACATTGTGAGATGGGGTGTTGCTGCCGATGTAGTGAATACCTACTTCGCGACCGAGAAGAAGAGGAATGTGAATTTGGCGTCAGCTTTCTTCACAAAGGGAAGGGATGAATATTTGCCGATACCTCAAAACCAGATTACGTTGACGAACGGCCTCTATAAGCAAAACGCTAACTATTGATGAAAGAAAAAGAGCAAGTTCTTTGTTTTGGGGAAACAGTATGGGATTATCTACCCGATGGGCGCAGGCCCGGCGGAGCTCCCATGAATGTCGCTCTTAACTTGAAAAGATTCGGAATAAAATCAGTGTTCGCTAGCAGCGTAGGGAATGATCAGATCGGTGTGGAGTTGCTTGGGTTCATAGGCAACACCGGACTCAGCACCGATCTGATCCAGGTCCATAAACAACTCCCGACAGGGGAAGTGAAAGTAAAGCTCCGGGCAAACAACGATGCGTCTTTCGAGATCTGTAAGCCCGTCGCGTGGGACGAGATCGATGTTACACCAGGCCTTGTCTACCAGTTGTCGAACTCGAGGGCATTGGTCTACGGATCTGTTGTGGCCCGAAGTGAGCACACTCGCGAGTCTCTTTTCAAACTCCTGGAAACAGACGTTATCAAGATACTCGACGTGAACCTGCGTCCACCCGACTACGATGAACTGACTGTGAAAAAACTCATGGCGAAGGCCGACATCCTTAAGCTGAATGATGAAGAGCTCATCGTGATAACCAACTGGTACGGGATGAACGGAAACCTGGAGCAACGCATGAATGCACTGCAAGAGATGTTTAAATTCGATACGTTGATCGTAACAAGAGGCAAAGACGGCGCCTATCTCATTCACGACAGTACATTCTATCAGCACGACGGCTTCCAAGTGAACACGATAGATACGGTGGGGTCTGGCGATGCATTCCTGGCTGGATTTCTTGCGGCGTTATTTGCAGGAAAGAATATGGATATAGCACTAACAGAAGCTTGCGCGATTGGAGCTTTCGTGGCGACACAGTCGGGTGCTACTCCCGAGTATACAACAGCAGTGATACAGACGTTGATTAAAAAATAATATTATCCCTAACATGAAACGTATTTTCATAATCGTATTTGGTTTGATTGGTTTGGTTTTTTATCAGGCTTCGGCGCAGGCAGACAAACCCCCATATGTCTCGCCTGTGCCGAAATTTAAGTTTGCTCAAACCCTCAAAGAGCAACAGGAACAACTGAAGACCAATCCACTCATGTTGCGGTTTGCAGAGTCGCGAAAGAAACAGGCTTCCGACCGATATCGTCCGATCTATCATTTCGTGAGCCCCGAAAGCAATTTGAATGATCCAAACGGTCTGTGTTTTTGGCAGGGGAACTGGCACATGTTCTACCAGGCATATCCGCCCGAAGATCAGCGTCAGCATTGGGGTCATGCTGTTAGCCCCGATCTTATTCACTGGAAGGATCTTCCCTACGCGATCTATCCGAGCCCCGAGAAGGCCGTCTTCTCCGGATCGACACTTGTGGAAGACAATCGCGTGATTGCGATGTATCATGGAACCACACAAGGAAATTTCGTGGCGCTGTCGGATGACCCGTTGCTTCTTAATTGGGAGAAGATCAATAATGGTCAGCCTGTTGTTCCGATGGTAAGCCCAACAGGATTCCCGCTGCCATATCGTGTGTTCGATCCCTGCATCTGGAAAAAAGACGGTATCTATTATTCGTTGTCTGGCGGGCGCAACAACAAAGGCCCTGCGGGAAAGCCTTTGCCTACTGTGTATTTGTTCCGCTCGAAGGACCTCGTGAACTGGGAATATCTTCACGAGTTTGTCGAAGACGACCGGTTCACTTTTGTTTCCGATGATTATGCAGTACCGTATTTCTGGCCGATCGGAAATCGTTATCTCTTTACGTTTGCAAGTCACCTGAGTGGTGGCCAGTATTTACTTGGCGACTACGACACTGAGAAAAACAAGTTTCGTGTTTCAAACCACGGCAGGTTCAACTTCGGAACATATTCATTTCCGCCGAACGCGTCGGGCCTGAATGCACCTTCGGCTACACCCGATGGTAAAGGAGGATTGATCGTCATCTTCAACCTGATGAACAATAAACCGGTTGGTGAATGGGGACAGATCATGACCCTGCCACGCAGGTTGTTCCTGATTGGTAAAGACGACATCGGGCAGGAGCCTGCCGGCGATATCGAATCATTGAGATACGATCGCAAAGTTGTAAAGTCGATGCCCCTTCCGGCAAACAAGGAGGTCGTTCTGAAAGAAGTTCGAGGCAACGCGATGGAGCTTAGTATTGAGATCGATCCAAAAAAATCTTCATTGGTCGAATTGAACCTGTTGCGTTCGTCGAACAAGGAAGAGTTCACAAGGATTGCGCTATATAAGGAGGGAGGGTTTAGCGTCGGTCGCCAGGGATTGAATCTGCCCAGCACCGACGCACCACCGGCTACCGGAACGACTGTGTTGGGCAGCCTGATCACCATCGAAACCCAGTATTCTTCACTCGCCGGCGATATCAAAAGCCGCGCACCTTCTTCGGCACCTGTAATTATAGAGCCCAACGAGACTATCAAACTCAGGGTGTTCATCGATAAAAGCGTTGTGGAAGTGTTTGTCAACGGAAGGCAGGCGCTCTCGGCGAGAGTATTCCCGAGCCGCGACGATAGTATCGGTGTCTCTTTGAGGTCGCAGGGTAATGATTGTGAGCTTAAGTCGCTCGAGGCGTGGCAAATGAAAAGCATATATTGATGAATTCACTTCCACCAAAGCTGTCAGTCTCGTTCATCTGTGCGGATCTCTTCGAGATGAAGAACGATCTCGACGAGATGCATGCACAGGGAGTTGATTATATACACTTCGACATGATGGATGGCCATTTTGTGCCGCGGCTGGGATCGGGCACCTACTTCATGAAACAGTTAACACAACGACAACCGATCCCGGTGGAGGTACACCTGATGGTCGATGATCCTGCGGCGCATATTGAAAGTGTTGCGGAAGCGGGTGCTTCGATGGTGACATTTCATGTCGAGAGCGGAAAGGATGAATTCAACATCGTACGGAAGATCCGTAAGCACGGGATGAAAGCAGGAGTTGCGTTGCGTCCATACACGCCCATTCGTTCTATCGAGCCGTTGCTTTATGATATCGACCTGGTTTTGCTGATGGCATTCTCGCCTGGGATCCTTGGTCAGACTACCATGTCGGCATTCAATGAAAGAGTTACCGAGTGTCGAAAGTTTCTCGACCAGCATGGTCGGAAGGATGTCGATATCAGTGTAGACGGAGGAGTGAAACTTAATAACATCGCTGCCTTGAGGTCTGCCGGTGTAAACATTTTTGTTCTCGGCAATTCTGGATTGTTTTTGCCGGGCGTTGTTATTAAAGATCAATTGCAAAAAATAAGGAGTTCAATTGGAAGAGATTAAGGTGATGGATATGGATCCATATAAAAAACATGTGTTGGTTCTGGACGAAATAAATGAATGCCTGTCAAGGGTCGATAGCGAACAGGTTGACGAGATGATCGATTTCATTTTGACGAGTGAAAAGATCATACTGGTTGGAGCGGGGCGTATGGGACTGATGCTTCAAACCTTTTCCGCGCGACTTAACCATCTTGGCATTCCCGCATTTATTGCAGGTACTATTGGATGCCCCCCGATAGGAGAAGGGGATTTGCTACTGGTTGCTTCCTCTTCGGGTGAGACTGCAACAGTGCGGGAAATTGCCAGGATTGCACATAAGCAGCATGCAAAAATATTTACGATCACAGCCAACACCACGTCAACGATAGCCGGCATTTCAAATAAGATATTGTACCTGCAGGCGCCGGCTTCGCTGCATGCAGATCAGGGCGACTCACTGACATCGAAGCAGCCAATGAAAACGCTCTTCGAGCAGAGCTTGTTCGTACTGCTCGAATCGCTGGTGTTGAGCCTCATGGACCGTACTGGCCAGAAGGCCGAGAACCTGTCGAAGAGACATGCTAACCTGGAATGATTTATTAAACTGGAATGAAATTTTTTATTGATACAGCGAATCTTAATGAGATTCGTGAAGCGCACGACCTCGGCGTGCTGGATGGTGTTACCACAAATCCTTCCCTCATGGCGAAGGAGGGCATCAAAGGTGAAGATGCGATCAGGCAACACTACAAATCGATTTGTAACATAGTGCGCGATAACGTAAGCGCCGAAGTGATCGCGACTGATTTCGCGACAATGGTGTCAGAAGGCCGTGACCTTGCAATGATAGACGATAAGATCGTGGTGAAGGTCCCTCTTACAAAAGACGGCATTCGCGCGATCCGGAAGATCTCGAGTGAAGGCATTCGGACCAATTGTACGTTGGTGTTCTCAGCCGGCCAGGCATTGCTCGCCGCAAAAGCCGGGGCCACCTTCGTATCTCCTTTCCTCGGTCGCCTCGACGATATTTCTCAGGATGGCCTGCAATTGATCAGCCAGATGCGACTGATCTATGATAACTACAGGTACCCGACCGAGATCCTCGCGGCTTCTGTACGACACACGATCCATCTGATCAAGTGCGCCGAGATAGGGGCCGATGTAGTGACCTGCCCGTTGAATGTGATCACAAATCTTGTTAAACATCCGTTAACAGACAGCGGGTTGTCGAAATTTCTCGCCGATCACAAGGCCGCCGCCGCCGTGCATGCGTAATGCCGCCAGATGCGGTATTTACGATGGTGCTGATTTGGTTAAATTGTTCGCTTCCAAAAAGCTATGCAATTACCAAACTTCAAGCTCACGGTCCGGACCTTTAAGAAAGAGATCCAGTATTCGTTGATCAATCTTGCAGGACTTGCAGTCGGCATCACCTGTTTTATACTGATCATACTTTATACTACCGATGAGCTAAGCTTCGACAAATATCATTCGAAGGCCGATCGCATCTATCGTCTCAATGAATTCTACGAAGCTAACGATGGAGCGGGGGAGAGATCATCGAGCCTTCCATTCCCTGTTGCCGAAGTAATGGCGAACGATTACCCGGACCAGGTCGAGCAATTTGTTCGTGTATTCAATTTCCAGGCACCGGCGCTAACGGTTAAGTATGAGCGCGACGATGTTGAATTTAATGAACGCAATTTCTTCTTCGTCGATTCAACGTATGCGAGTGTCTTCGACCTCGTATTAGTTAAAGGAGTGAAGGAGACCGCCCTTAGCCAGGTAAACTCCGTGGTGATCTCCGAAGCCATTGCCGCCAAATATTTTCCCAACGAAGAAGCCATCGGTAAACTGTTAAGGTTCCAGGATAAGGTAGACCTTATGGTAACAGGTGTGATGACAAACGCACCATCGAACTCTCACATTCATCCATCATTCCTTGCATCGATGTCGACAGTTAAGAGCTTCTACGGAGGCTACTTACCTGGCAACTGGTTCTGGAATCCGTGCTGGACTTATGTATTGATGAAGGAAGGCGCCAGCGCGAATGACCTCGAAGCACGCTTTCCCGATTTTGTAAAGAAGCATTTCCCTGCCGACATCCGGGAGGATGTATCGCTGAAAGTACAGCCGTTGGCCGACATTCATCTTCGTTCAAACCTCGAGTTCGAGATCGAACCGAACGGCGATGAAGCTGATATCAAGACCTTTATCGGCATTGCATTCTTTGTGCTTGCAATCGCCTGCCTGAACTTTGTGAACCTCGTAACGGCAACATCAGTGCGCCGGTCGAAAGAAGTTGGGTTGAGGAAGACACTCGGAAGCTCGAGACGACAGTTGTTTTTTCAGTTTATCGCCGAGTCCATTTTAATGAGCACCGCCGGAGTTGTGGTTGCTGTACTTCTCACGTTCCTCGCGTTGCCATTGTTCAACGAGTTCACGAGTAAACAACTTACGTTCGAGATCTTCAGTGGCCCTGTATTGTTGCAGCTTGTCGCCATCGCCGTCATCCTCGGACTCGTATCCGGGTTCTATCCCGCCATCGTTATTTCTTCTTACAGGCCGCTGTCTGCGATCAAACTAAAAGATCAATCCAAAGGGAAGATATTCAGGAAGTCCCTTGTCGCAGTACAGTTTGCCATATCATTCGCGCTCATAATTTTTACTCTGACCGCAAACCAGCAGCTGCGATTCCTTCAAAGCTCCGACATGGGTTTTCAAAGAACGAACATAATTATGGTACCGGTCATGCGAACACCTATCGCACCTCATTACAAATCGCTCACCGACCGGGCTAAAGACGACCACACCGTTCAATCTGTAACTGCCCTTGAGGAAGTGATCGGCTCAAAATTCCAAACGGCAAACTATCGGTTCGAAGGTATGGAACGGGAATCACTTTACCCTCGACTCAATGTGCGACACGACTTCCTTGAGACATTCAACATCCCTCTTCTTGCCGGCCGCGACTATTCGATCGATCAGCCTACCGACGACAGCCTTGCACTCGTTGTGAACGAGAGCCTCGTCGCCGGACTTAACTGGACGCCGGAAAGTGCCGTGGGACGTTCGTTCCAGTTTGGCCCTTACAACGGAAAGATCGTTGGCGTATGTAAAGACTTCAACTTCACATCGAAGCATTCTCCGATCGGCCCCCTCGTGTTGCACCTCAATACAAGGCCGGGTGCTTTCAATCTTTTCCTTAAGTACATGGCTGTGCGGATCACAGGGAATGATGTTCCCGGATCGATCGACAGGCTTAAGACCCTTTGGGACGAGACTATTCCTTCGAAGCCTTTCGAATACTTCTTCCTCGATAGTGAACTTGAGAATCTATACAAGGCCGAGGCTAACCTGAGCAGGGTGGTAACAGCGTTTTCGTCGCTGGCCATCCTTGTTGCGTGCCTTGGATTATTCGGGCTCGCATCGTACGATACTGAAATGCGAAAACGCGAGATCAGCATCCGGAAAGTTTTCGGCGGCTCATTCAAAAGTATAATTGCCATGATGCTGGCGGGCTACGTTCGGTTGCTCGTTGTTGCCATTGCCCTCGCATGCCCGCTGGTATATTTAATGTTGAACCGGTGGCTGTCGACGTTTGCTTATCACATTGATGTTCCTATCGCGGGATTCCTGGCAGCAGGTGGTATCATTATAGCTCTCGGCATTGCCGCCGTGGGATATAAATCGTGGCAGGCTGCAGCAACGAATCCCGCAACAACTTTAAAAGATTAAATGAATTATGAGATACCTCGTAATCATTCTTGTATTTGTATTGCAAGCCGGTTTTGCCGTACCACCACCTCGCTACTCCACATCGGTGTCGTTCGATAACAGCAGAAAGAAAGCAGTGCTCTTCGGTGGATATTACAAAGGACAACTTTACGGCGACACGTGGGAATGGGACGGATCCAACTGGGAATCGAAAACAGCAACAGGCCCTTCTCCACGAAATGGCCCGGTGACAGCATACGATAGTAAACGCAAGGTTATCATACTTTTCGGGGGCGACGAGCGGGGTAAAGCGTTATCCGACACATGGCAGTGGGATGGCAAAGAATGGAAGTTGCTTGCGACCGAAGGACCACCAGCGAGATCACTCCACACACTTACATTCGATTCAAAGAGAAACGTAGTTGTTCTTTTCGGCGGTGTCGCTAATAACACACCCTTGAATGACGTATGGGAGTGGAATGGAAAATTGTGGAAACAGGTGAACATAACTGCCGGTCCCGATGCGCGATTTCTTCATGCGTCCACCTACGATGAAGAACGAAAAATGGTATTGATCTACGGAGGCAATCATACGTTTGGAGCGGCAACAACGAGTGCATCCGTACGTGGTGACCTTTGGGGATGGGATGGCAAAAAATGGACTGAACTTGCAACCGATGGACCCGCTCCGCGTGATCACGCCGGGCTGGTTTATAATCCGTCGACGAAACGAACGTTGCTGCATGGCGGTGGAATTCCCGGTGGCAACATCGGCGACACGTGGGAGTGGGATGCCAGGTCGTGGACAAAAATGTCGGAGACCTCGAGTGCTCCACAGGCAGGATATAAACTGTTTTATGATTCGAAGTCTAACCGTATTATTCTCTACGGCGGATTCGAAGGGGGAGGCGCTTCGGAGTCGCTTTGGGAATGGAACGGAGAATGGGTTGAATTGAAATGATCAGTCTGCTCGCTTCGACTTTACTTCACGAATGAGATCCCGTTCCGCAGTCTCTTTTTTGATGTCTGCAAAGTGACCATGCCCCAGTTTCGAGAGTTCTTCCAAACTGGCGCGAGTTTCATCCTTAGCACCATAGTTGAACACGGTCAATAGAATGTCCTGCCGGGCATAGTCTGCAATGAACTTCTGCAACTCTTCGTTTACGGGAAACTCTCCATCGGTGGCGAGTATGATCCGGTTGTTACCGCCTCGTTTGTAATTATCATTTGCAACTTTATATGCCATCTTGAGCCCGGCGTTGCCATTCGTCTTGCCACCTGGGATCATTCTCGCGATTATCTTTTTAACTTTCTCTTCGTCGCGGAATGAAGTTGGTTGCAACGCAACCTTTGCCTTTTCAGAATACACTACTATGGAAATTTGATCTTCGGGTCTCATCATCGTTAAAAGGCCCAACAACGATTCCCTTAGCAGCGGAAGTTTTTCGGGAGCATTCATCGACCCCGAAATATCGACCAGCAAAACAAGATTGTTGATTGCATAACCCTGCATGTTTCGAAGATCCGGGTCGACTTCAGGAGTAGTTTCAATTACTGCAACCTCAACTTTCGCCGGCTCTTCCTGGACAGGCTTGCTCGCCTCTTTCTTTTCAGGATATTCGAGCTTAAAGATTGGTGGCTGCAACACCATCGGCAGTATGAACACCGATTTCGACAAATCACTGAATTTGTTCAACGCATTGATCCCTACATTATAATAGTGTGCCTGCTCGTTGTATGGATGATTGAATCCCGGCACCCTCGCAGACCCCGGTTTGATGTTCGCAAGTCTGTCGCTTAGTGCCTCGGAGATCTGCGGCAACTTTTCATACGGCGTGTACGGATCATTTCCATTATATCCTCCCAGTCTCTGTATTCCTTTCATATTTGAGAACTCATCCTCAAGGGCCCGTCGTATCAAAGAATCTATCCTTGTTGTAACAACGCCTTTCGACACATCGTCTGCTTTATAGAGTTCTTTAGCCGCAAACAATGCTGTATGATTTGCATCGGCCAGTTGTTGCAACGCCTGCGCGGATTTATACCATGGCGATGTTGGTGTGGCGGGTGGATATGCTTCAAAGACTTTTCTTACATCTTCTGCAAGTTGTTCCTTCCTTTCGTCCCATATCAACAATAATTCTTTTTGCCGCTCCAGTATCCCGTAGATCTTGTCGAGATGGTCCTTTTCATAGTTCCTCGACGAAGTTTCATTGTCCATGACAACGATCAGTTGTTCGAGCTCTTTCAGGATATCGAGGAGCACTGTTGCCTGCGCATTCAAAGATTTCGAAACAGCCGCGGGCAGGGCGGCGCTGGCCGCGATCGTCTGTGTGTATTCGGTAAGAGGAATTTTGAACTCACTTACTTTATACTCCAGTTGATCCCTTCTCTCGAACGAAGTATATCCCTTATAGGTCGCCGCCGTCGAACTGAAGTTTTGGGTCTTCTTTATAAGGATCTCTACAGGCCCAAATGTTTCATTGATAAAAGAAATGTAATTGTTAAGAGAAACGAATGCATTTTTAGTCACGGCAGTTTTCTGCTTCGCCAACGTGATCGCTATGTGCGGCGTATCGGTAAACGCCTTCACTGAAAGATTCGAACCTGCCGACGTCTTCCTGACTTCAAATACAGGAGCGTATTTTATTACATGCAGGCCATCGGTTATTTCGTTATAGTCCGCAATCAGCGCTTCATTCA
Source organism: Cyclobacteriaceae bacterium (assembly GCA_035656375.1). Lineage (GTDB taxonomy): Bacteria > Bacteroidota > Bacteroidia > Cytophagales > Cyclobacteriaceae > ELB16-189. Next base: position 34,244 of record DASRSO010000239.1, read on the forward strand.
GGTTACTCATCAGGTCCGAGTAAACATCGTTGCTCAGCTTGTCGGACTTGCGGGCCTCGGGGTTGTAATTGTTCAACGCGTGCTGCTTGATCTTAAGGATATCACTCATCGATTCCCTGAACCCGCCCGGCGCTGTCGTGCCTTGTAATTTTTGGATCGAAGTCTCCGTCTTCGAAATGCTTTCCTTCAACTCATCATAAGCCCACCCGGTATGCACGTCCTCATTGAGATTTAACGACCACTTGTCAAGGAAGCTATACTCGTCGGCGATCGCCTGACGCATCACGTCATTGGTCCTGCCCGGCCCGTTCAATTTGATATAAGCAGCTGCGAGGGCCTCGGAGAGGTCGGCCTGTTTCTTGTGATAACTTTTCGCCAGCAACTGAAGGTCGTTGATAAGCTGGTCGGCCTTTGCCAGGTTGTCGCGTTCGAAGTCTTTAAGTTTGTGATAGGTTTCAAGGGCCTGGCAGGTCTGCCGGATCTTCGCTATGTCTGCTTGTAACGCCTTGTACTTTTCATCCAGTTGGGGTGAGAAAGACGGAGGCTGGCTCTCGCCCTGGTTCTGCAGCGGGCATGTAAATCGTGGGTCAACGTATCTGATCCGGTAGAAATTGAGATAATAGTACCGAAGGTTGTTCATCACCCGGTCCACTTCGTGAGCCGACTGACTTGCATGGGCCGCATAGGTATTAAGCGCCTGCTTCTGTACCGGGGTAATCGGTTGTGAAAGACAAGCGGTCGTGGCAAAAAGAAGAACAATCAGGAGAAGCTTCATATTCCTGGTTGGGTGGGGATGTTGTGATTATTTCGAACTACAAAATAACATGTTGTAGGCAATCTTCCACATACCTCATGCATGTGATAGCCTTCGCGATTTATTTAAGCAACTGCACATGATTTGCTAAGGATTGTCATTCACACTATGGCAAAACTTCTACTCCTATTGACTGGTTTATCGATGTCATTGTTTGCATCAACCAGCTTCGCAGCACCACCAGTTATTACCGAATTCAAATTTGAAGTACAAGCTAATCCCGGGAAGATCCCCGAGAACATTGTAGCCGATATTTATGGCGACTCGCTGATCGTAGGTATCATACCGTACCAGCACGGCGACTTCAACCTGGCGGCCACCTTCACAGCCACTGCGGGAGCCGCCGTTAAGGTGAATGGCGTAGACCAGCAAAGTACACTTACCGTCAACGACTTCTCGTCGCCCGTTATATACGCGGTTTCCTCGGTCGACGGCACCACAACTTATAAAGTACGGCTTATCTATACTGGCCTTCCATTGATCTATGTGTATACGCAAGACGCCGCACCGATCCTGAACAAAGATGACTATGTGGATGCGACGATCAAGGTCTATCCCAACGTGGATACCATGTCGGTTGTTACCAGCGAGATGGGGATCCGCGGTCGGGGCAATACAACCTGGACGCTTCCCAAGAAGCCATACCGCATTAAACTGGAGTCCGGGAAAAGTATCCTCGGTATGCCGTCGGATAAGGATTGGGTGCTGCTGGCAAACTATTCGGATAAGACGTTGATGAGAAACTCACTGGCGTATCACCTGGGCGCCAACATGAAATTTCCATATACGGCAAGGACAACACCGGTAGACCTGGTGTTGAACGGAGTTTACCAGGGAAGCTACGTGTTCGGGGAACATCAAAAGGTCGACAAGGACCGGATAAATATTGAGGAACTCAGTGCCGACGACACCGATCCCGCTGTCATCAACGGCGGATACTTTCTTGAACTCGACGATTATCGCGACGGTCTTTATTTCGAACTCAACAGCGGTTTGCCCATCGTAGTGAAGTCTCCCGACGAAGACGATATCACTCAAGCTCAACTCGATTACATCAAAGGGTATATGCAAAAGACCGAAGATGTGATCAACTCAGATTATTTCAATAATCCGGATTCCGGGTATGTAAAATATATAAACCCGGAAACGTTCATCGACTGGTATTGGGTTAGTGAAGTGCTCAAGAATATCGATGCGCAGGACGTTAGCAGCATCTTTTATTACAAAGACCGCGATGAGAAACTCAACATGGGCCCGCTCTGGGATTTCGATGTCGCAGCCGGAAATGCAACTGTAAATACCGGGGAAGATCCAACGTCGTTCTATGTTCGTGAATCGAAGTGGTTTAAAAGACTTTTCGAAGACTCGGTGTTCAAAGCTGCAGCAGATGCGCGGTGGCACACTTTAAAAGATGAACTGCTTGCGGATCTTCCTGCGTGGATCGACGCGCAAGCCGCAAAGTTGAACCAATCGCAGCGATACAATTTTTATAAGTGGGATATACTCGACGAACCGATATGGCCAAGCACATTGGTGTTTAACACCTACGAAGGCGAGGTTAATTATTTGAAGACGTGGTTATCGCAGCGAATCGCGTGGATTGATTCGCAAATACCCGCGGTGGTTGAACCGGAACCAGCGCCTGAACCGGAACCGGAGTTGGTTGCGTTTAGCCTGAGAGGTCCTGCGAACAACACGCGCGTTATGGTTTCACCCACCGAAGGTCAAACGAAATTCTCATGGGACTCTTCGATCGCGGGAGCCTCTTATAAATTATTAATCGATACAATCGCTTATGCTGCGTCGACGGATACAACATTAACAATTCCGTCAGCCGAACTATATCGGATCTTTGACCTGTATACCGACACCGATTCAGTTACACTAAAATGGATGGTTCAAGCCTCGCTCAATGATAAGACATTAATGGCACAAGACATCTTCCTTATTAAACTTGTCAACGGTGTGATCGGGGTGCCCGAACTGCTTCTTCCGGCTGCCAGTGAAGTACTCCAAACAGCCAGCCCGACAATCTCATGGAACTCCGCCTATCTTGCGGAAACGTACGACGTTCAGGTGTCGTGGAGAGAGAACTTCGAAACACTCGACGTGAATATTATAGGCGCATCGGATACTTCGTACCTGATCACAGCACAGCTTGCAGCCCAAACGAAATATTACTGGAGGGTCCGTTCCGTAAACGTCGACAAAGCAAGTAACTGGAGCGAGGTCCGTTCGTTTACCACGCCGCCGATCTCGATCGTAAATGGTGTAGGCGAAAACCCATATGGAGTTTCGATGTTTCCCAATCCCACAAGCAAAGAGCTGTTTATCGAGATCCCATCTGCCGCGCAGATCGAAAGTGCAGAGCTCGTGGACGCACTTGGCAGGAGGGCAGTAAGTTCCGAAGTCCAGCCAGGCGCCACCACACGGATAGATGTCAGCAACCTGCAGAGGGGAATGTATGTCATCATCCTCAGGGGTAAGATCGAAAAGCCCCTGACGAGTAAAGTAGTTCTGCGATAGGCAAACATCGGGGGTAGAAATTCGCGCAACGAGTTTGCGGGCCTTCTGGGCATTCTGGATTTTTTTCCTACCTTCCGTGATTGCTTTTTCTATGTCTTTCCCCCGGACATTCCTTGTAGTACTCGTATTACTCATTTCCACAAACGCGCTCGCACAGGAAAAACGCGTGGCGCTCGTTATTGGCAACAGTAAATACAGCAAAGAGGTTGGAATGCTTCCCAACCCCGTCAACGACGCGACGGATATGGCCAGCCAGTTGAAGAACTCCGGCTTCGAAGTTCAACTGATAACCGATGCCACCTATGCCCAAATGCGTGAGGCCGTCAAGCAGTTCTACGACAAGCTCAGCGCCGGTCCCAAAGACCAGGTCGTGGGGCTATTTTATTATGCGGGGCACGGACTTCAATATCAAAACGAGAACTACCTGGTGCCGGTCGACGCCGCAGTTCAATATGAAGACGACATCGCACGACTTTGCCTGCCCGTTCAACGCGTGGTACTCTCGAATATGCAGCGCGCCAACTCGCGCATGAACATCATTATCCTCGACGCCTGCCGGAACAATCCTTTTCCAGCAACCACCCGCGCCCTCGGCAACGGCGGATTAGGAGAGATGGCCGATGCGAGGGGATCGTTTGTCGCCTATGCAACAGCACCCGGCTCCGTAGCATCCGACGGCGCCGGCAAGAACGGACTTTATACACAGGAACTCCTGAAGGCAATGAACATGCCCGGCCTTCTTATCGAACAGGTCTTCAAAGAAGTCAGACGCAACGTCCTCCATCTGTCAGGAGAAAAACAATACACCTGGGACAGCTCGAACATACTGGGTGATTTTTATTTCATCCCCGGGAACCAGCCCGCGCCGGTAGTCATCGCGAGAGCGGATCCGCCTCCCTCAGCCATTGCAAAGAACGAAGCCAAGCGCGAGATGAATGTGGTGGTCACTAAAGAGTCGCTTGAAAAAGAGCTCACCGCCCTTACCAATCAATCAATCCCGTTCAAAGATCGCCAGGTTGCCAAAGAAAGAGTTCTAAAATATTTTGTGGTTCCCTATGCAAAGGTGTACACGATGATCGGCCCGCGTATCGACGAGCGTCTCACCGCTTCAAAACTTCTCGACCGGTTAGTAACCTTGCCCGAATCAACTATTACGATTACAGCGATTGAGAATAGCGACTCTGGCCGGATCGTAGAACTTTCTCTGGAGATTGAATAGAATCGAAATGCGTAGAATAATTTTTTTAAACTTCATTCTGTTACTACTCAGTTCATCGGCCTTTGCGCAGACAGAACTTCCCGAGGATCTGAAAGAGTATTTCAAGAAATCCATCCTCGCAAAGGTTAAGCGCCTCGAACACTACATCACACTCATCGCCGACAAGTCGAAAGACGAAGGCTTAAGAAAGAGCTCGATCAACCAGGCCGTCGAGTTGTTTGAGGATGAGAATAAAAAAGTACAGATATCCTCGATGAAGAACGGAGTTCAAACGGTTGTCGACCGCCCCGTTCGTACATACTTCGACAGGCTTTACGCGATTACTGCCGATCGTGTCGACATCACCTTTTATGAAGTGATACAATTGACTGACGTACGGCTTGGTCCAGACAAGCGCTACTACGCCACAGCCTATATTTTCCAGGACACAAAAATATATTACAACAGCCACAGCGACATCCCCGATTACTCCGATCGCACTGAGAAAGCGATTGACATTACCATCAAGCCGGATACAACTATAGTGGGTGATAAGACCGTCGTCCTGTACCCCGCTAAACTTGGTAACATCAACGTAAAGGAAACCAAGTCGCCGAAATAACGTGTGACCGCCCGCCTCACCATCTTCCTGGTATTTTTTTCAACCATGGCCGTTGGCCAGGTCCAGGATGATTGGGACATCCAGGCAGAGAATTTTCTTAATCGCATAAAGAACATCGAATTCTTTATCGACAGGTTTAATAGCCAGGGTACTGATACTCTCCAGAGAAATTACCAGATCATCTCTTTGTTTGATCTTACGAAGCTTAAAGCAAAGAATTCGGTTTCCTACCGGGAAACTGCCGCCGCTTTCATTCGCTCCGTAAACCGCCGCGATCACCAGGTCTTGCTGAATTTTACCGACACAAGCTGGTATGCTGAACTGTCTGTCAAAACAAAGAGCTCCGGGTTGCTTACGTGTTTGCTCCAGGTCACACCGCAGCCTTCAGGACATGCGTGGTCGGTGGTGGCCATCACCCTCGACGGCAGGGAGACCGAACGTTTCGGACCTAACGATATAATCTTCCCGCCCAATGCAAACGGTACAGACTTCATGAGCGTCCTCATCGCGTTCCGCGACGGAAAAGTGCCAGCTGTCAATAAAATGAACGTCCGTGCCGAAATGATACAACGGATCACATATCACTTTCTGCAGGTCGATGGTTGGATCTTCACTGTCGACTATGTGGACCGGAACTCCAAAAATTCGGGCTGGCTGGTAAATGAACTGGTAAAAACTACCGGCGACGGGAAAATTAATTACCGCCGGAAGCTCCATCTCGATTGAGAATCCGGAGATAATCGATATTTTTATTAGTCCTACGCCCTATAGTGAAGCTTAAATCTAGTCTTATTGCCCTGGCAACATTTGTTGCTATGTCGGCCTTTGGTCAGCAAACAATCAGCAAGACCAATGAGAAAGTCATTATTGAGTCTGCACGCCAA
>DASRSO010000240.1:0-33257 GCA_035656375.1 Cyclobacteriaceae bacterium
TACAGAGAACGACTTGCCGATTGCGATAGGATCGTAACCGATGTTCGGGATGTTTGTTGAATTGAGCTTCACGCCGCTCGAAGTATTCACCACAGCATCACCAGGGAATGCCTTGGCAAGATCTTCCAGCGATGCGTCACCGCTGATCTTCGCAATGATTGCCTTCGCCTGCATTTCTTTTCTCACCTCAACACTGATCTCATTCTTGAGCTTGGTGTCGAGTGCGCGATATCCTGCGTCGGTCTGGCCGGTCATGATCGCAACTGCGTAGTCGTTATCGAGGTCGAAGATCGGGGATGCTTTTCCGTTCTTGCCATCCCTGAACAACCACGTGATCATTTCACGTGCGTCGCCGAGGTTGCCAACAAATCTTTCAGACGAACCCAGGTCGTTTGCTTCGTAGACGTTGAGGCCTGCTTCCTGTGCCCTTGCTTTGAAATCTGCAATACCATCGATGTCTGTAGCGAACACGTCAGCCCTGCGATATGCATCGTCCTGTGTTTCCTGGCTGGGAACCACCGGCTTTTCGATCGTAGCAATGCGGTACATGTTGTTATCCTTAAGCTCAGTCACATTAATGATGTGATATCCGAAGTCTGTCTCAACGAGGTTGGGCACGAGGCCTTTCTTTGTTGCGTTCATCACAGCCTTCTCGAACGTTGGCACCATCCTTCTTCCGGGTGTTGCGTTGTCGAACCAGCCCAGCTCGCCACCGCGGGTCTTGTTGCTGTTGTCTTCGCTGAATTCGAGAGCCTTCGCTGCGAAGCTTGCGCCGCCTTTCAGATCCTTGAGAACTTTCTCAGCTGCATCTTTGGCTTCGGCCTTTGTAGCATACTTCGACGACTTGTCTTTCTCCTGCCATGAGAACAGGATGTGACTTGCCTTCATCTGGTAAACGGTGTCTTTACCGATCTTAACAACCTTCACGACTTTGTATCCGCCATTGTCGAGGAACGGTCCGAGTACAAGTCCTTCGGTGATCGTTTCACGGTTGAGGTAAGTAGGGAGTGAGTTGATATTATACTTTTCGTAGGGATAATATCCTTCAGTGTTCAGCGATGCGAACGTTGAGTCGTCTTCAACTGTACGGAACTCAGTTGCCAAACGTTCCATCTCTGTGCGGATCTCTAACGTATCGGCAGATGATGCAAGAAGGGGGAATGTCACGTAGCTCATGCTGCGTGTTTCGTCAGTCTTGTATTTTTCTTTGTGAGCTTCGTAATATTTTTTGATGTCAGCATCAGACGGAGCTATAGAATCTTTCACAGCGAAGTAGGGAACATACAGGTATTTGATCTCCGACACGTCGTTGTCGAGGTGATATTGTCTCTCTGCTTCAGCCTGTGTTACGTAGTTGCTCTTCAGCAACAGGTTCTCATACTTTATGCGCTCACGTCCCTGCAGCAACTGACCTTTGATCCATTCCCACTGCATGCGGCCTTGTGAACCCACAGGCTGCTTTGCAAGACCTTGCAGATCAGTGATGATCCTGTTCCTGTCGAACGCACCGGTCGAATCCATGTAGTTCATACGCAGACCTTCATCGAGGTTCTTTCCCTGGATGATATCGTACAGCTCTTCAGAAGTTACTGTTGAGCCCACTTTTTCATATTGGGGTGTGATGGCATGCCGGGCAATGAGAAGCTGCCATGCCTGCTCGCGCAAACCGGGCATCTCGCGTTCACCGGGCTGACGACCGGTGTTGCGGATGAAGTTGTTCTCCATCTCGTTAACAGTGGCCTGGAATTCTTCGACAGTGATCTCGTCACCGGCGATTTCGCCCACAGAATTATCAACCCCGCCAAAGAGGGCGGTAGGGCCGTTACCAAAAAGGTCGTTCAAAATGAAGGCGAAGATGGCCACCGCCACAAAGCCAACAACCCACTTGGTCATCTTATTCCTTAATGTTCCAATCAATGCCATAAAAAATCCGAATTGAGTGTAAATAGGCCAGCCTTTACGGCGGGCAAGGCCGCAAATTTAACGGCTTTGCCCGATTCGGCAAGGGGGGAAATTCAATTAAATTCTATTGATTTTCAGAGATTTACCTGCGTTTCCGATAGGTAAACCAAAAGAAAAAGATGATCGCCAGCATGAGGAAGGGATAGGCGAACGACAGGTCCTGGGTAACCACCTCGTAAATTCCTATTACCAGGAAGGCGGCCGTTAGCGACAGGAGGATGGTGTCCCACAGTTTCATGACGTTTATTAAATCGATTTAAGGATTCTCCTCGTCCGATGCTTCGAATTCACCAGCTGGTCTCCTGATGGTGTATTCCGACAGATCCTGGGCTGCATCGAGGCCGCGGCCGTAAATGACATCGCCAACTTCACGTATCGTAACAAACTGGTCGGTAAAGATCCGTTTGGTGTCGGGCTTCCAGTAAAGCTCTTCGGAGTTTAGTTGTTCCTGTGTTTCGAGATTCTTCACTTCAACATGGCCTCTTCCGCGCCATTGGTATTCTCTCTTAAAGAAATATGCATGATTGGCAGTAAGTGTACTCGTAAGCTTCCCGGTTTCGTCATAGAATTCAAGAAACAGTCCTTCGGGAAATTCACGATCGCCATTATCGAATTCAAGAACCTTCTTGCCCATGATCTTCATCTTAAGAACATCTTTCTCGGTGTACAACATGGTAACATTCTCGGCCTGGCGCATCGGGCCATTGTACACAACAGGGTTAGGATTTTCTTTTTGATTGCATGAAGTCAAAAAGAAAATGCCGGCAAAAACGGATAGTATTAACCCTTTCATAATTAAAAAGGGCTGAGCACTTATCGTGTCAGCCCTTTGTGATTCCTTTATTGCAGTTAGTCGCGAGTTCTCAGTGTAACAGTTTCACCAACCCAGCAACCAGTAGGTTTGCTTTCGCCGGCTTTCCAGTTCAGGAGGAAGATCTCTTCTTTCGAAGGGAACGCAGCTTTAGCGTTTGACATCTTCGCGTTGCTTCCAGCCTTTGCATACATTTCGTACGCTGCGATGTAGATCAGGCGGTCCTGGGCCTGGCTTTCGAGTTTCTTACACTCGTTCGCGTTGTAGTACAGGTCTCCGATCTTTTCCCACGCTTCTTTGCTTGATGGGTCTGCGGCAGCAGCCTGTTTGAAAGTTTCGCGTGCTGCGCTGTTAGCGTTGTTCTTTGCCTGGATACTTCCAACAACGATCAGGGCTTCTGCTTTGTCGGGACCAGATTTAGCAAGATCAACGGCTTCTTTTGCAAGTTCTTCAGCGCGCTTGGTGTTGCCATTCGCAAGATACTTCACAGCCATGTTCTTGGCGATACCGTAGTCTTTCTCGCTCTTGTGAACAACTTCACCAGCTTCGAGCCACAGCGGTTCGTCGGTACACTTACCCACGATCATGAAACCGAAGATCTTCTTCGCGAGTGCAAGGTCGTTAGGGTTTGCCTTGAATTTAGGCTCCATGTTTTTCTTAACGAAGTTACAGTCTACAGTGACCATCCTGGGAAGGAGGTCGTCGTTGCCTGCTTTAGATGCTTTCAATTTTTCAACTTCAGCTGTTTTGTTCTGTTGCTGATATACAGCGATCTTCTTGTCGATCGCAGTTTGGATCTTATCGTAGCGGGTGATCACATCATCATCGTTCATGTTTTTCAGCAAAGCGAAGTTTGCGAAAACCATTTTGAAGTACGTGTCGAGTACGTTATCGCTTACGTTAGTGCCAGATATCTCCAGTACTTTGTCGAACAATGCGAGTACTTCAGCAGTCTTCTCTTTGTTCTGACCGTTGTAAACGGCCGCGTAAGTTGCTTTGCGATTCAATACGTTTACTTCATCGCCGCAGTTTTTCACGCGCTCATCGTACAACCACAACAGTGAGTCTACGAGTACTTGCTTCTTAGCCGGATCTTTTTCAGCGGCTGCGAGTGCGTTGTAGGCTTCAGTGCCATCGATGTACAACTTGGTGTTCCAGTTGGGAGCGTTCTTCAGGAACCATTGGATGCCGGGAACGGCAGCACGGTATTGCTTCTGCTTAATTGCGTCGCCATAGATGGCAAGTTGCTCTTCTGCCTTTGCTTTGTCTGCAGGCCAGTTGTTTTTACAACCAGTTGCTTGAGACCAGCCCAGGTTTGCTACTGACAGGAACAGTAACAGGCTAAACAGTTTTCTCATATCAAATTTCAAGTTTCAGGTTAGTCAAATCGTCTCTTAATAAACCAGCGATCATTAAAAGTCACGCCAAAATAGATTTTAAAGTAGTTTTCTTCAATTGTATTGGTGTCAATATTTCCGCGTCTGCCCCATCGCCCCGACAAATCCACGCTGCAGCCTCGCGCAACCGGTAGCGATAATCCAAAATTAGTGCCAAAATCTTTAAGTGCATTTCCGTTAATCAAATAAGGATATTGCTCGAGGCTAACGCCTGTTCTGTAAGTGATTACTTTTAAGTAGTTGCTCAGGGAGTTTGGATTGGGTGTAAGTTCGAAGCCTGCTGCTACTCTCCATCCTGTAGTTGTAGGACTTTGCTGATTTTCGAAAAACCCGAAGTTCTTATAATCCGTCATTCGCCCGTCGACGGCAAAAGTCCAGACGCCACGCTTGCCAAATGCAATGCCTCCCGACAATGCCGAAGGGATGGTTGTGGTACCCACAGCGTTGATAAGTGTGTCGGTGTTAACAACCTGGGCATTACTCAATCTTGTGAGTGTTTGTTGATACTGGGTTCTGAGGCCTGCTTTGAAATCGTATACGGCACCGATATGCAATCGGTAATTCTTACTGCTGCCAAGTGAATCGAGGTTAATTGCCATGGCGCCGGTGAATGCAAAACCCTTGTAGTAAAACCTCTGGTGTACATCGGGAGTGAAGTATTGCACCTGCGATGTATCTACCTGGATTGTATTTGTGAAGCTGTGTTCAATAGTGCTATACAAATAACTCGCCCGGGCACCGATAGACAGGTAACGATGTACTTTGATGCCATTCGACCAGGCAACCTGGTTGATGCCGCCATTGCCTGTTTCAGTGAAATTTGCGAGGTCGCTTCCGCTGCCACCTACAGCCTCCTGGTAACTGAACCGGTATCGCACGGAAGTGTAAGGCATAGAACCAACGGATGTTACCCACCTGCCGCTCTTTATCGGAAAACCGAGAAGCAGATAGTTGAGGTTGCCGCCTTTTGATTCGCCCTTGGTGGTTGCATTTTTGATCGCACGTTGCTCGCCGAGTATACCGGCCTGGAATGTGGTGATGCCATTCATTCCATTATAGATGAGCATGGCAGGGTTGAGATTATTGAGGAAGAGATATTGCGGGTTGGCAATACCAACGCCTCCCATTCCCTGCTGACTGGCAGTTCCATTGCCATAGTATTCGCCGATGCCGAATGCCGAAAATGGGGTCCTGGCAGCCTGACCAAAGGCGACGTGACCGCAAGATGCGATCAGAAGAAAACCGCACAAAAGAACCCTAAGCATTGACGTGATGGAGTAAAATCCTGTTCAAACCGAATAAAACTAAATCTGGGGCAACAAATATCGACGGTTTGACACTGTTTTCAAAAAAGGCGAGATCGCCACCGCAAGCCACCGTTTTCAATTTAGGATGCTGCGACTGGTAACGTGAAACATATCCGTTTATTTCCTGCAGCACTCCGTTGATGACGCCGCTCTGCATCGAGGCGACAGTGCTCTTGCCTGTAAGGGGCGGATTGGCGATCGGTTCCACCATGGGCAGGCGGGCGGTGAAATGATGCATGGCTGCAAAGCGCATCTTTACGCCGGGAGCAATCGCGCCGCCTTCATAAACCCCGGCGGCGGAAAGAAAATCGTAAGTGATACAAGTGCCCATGTCGATCACGAGGCAATCTTCGCCAGCGAACAACTGGTAGGCTCCGCATGCTGCGGCGATTCGGTCGACACCGAGTGTGTTTGGTGTGTCGTATGCAATTCGAATAGGGAAACCCAATGTTGAAGTGAGCTGGATTTTTTTTCCTTCAACAGGAAGCCATGGAAGAACAACAGATGTATCGGTACTGACCGACGAAATTATACAATGGTCGTACCGGCTGCCGGCCAAATGTTCCTTTAACTGGTTGATTTCCGTGAAGGAGTGTTTTTGTAAAAGATGGCTCCCGTCGAAGACGGCAGATTTTACGCGAGTGTTACCGATGTCGATGATCAAATTCAAGCGCGCAAAATTACATTAAAGCAATCGATTGAGGCCGAATGAAATTTTGCCGTTAACCCATGTTTTGAATTTTTTTATTGCAGAATGAAACATTGCACTATCTTTGCGCCACCTTAACCAAAATGAAAACGCAGCGGAAACAGCTTGGATTAATACTCTTGGGAGTATTCCTCGCCTATTTTTCTGCCTCGTTCATTTTTGTCCCCGAAGCACCTCCGCTTAAAGAAGTAGAAACAAGCATTGTTAAACTCGAGAGCAACGACGAAAATGTCGGCCAGGGTTTGTTCCGCGCTGCATCCGAGCAGTCGGAAGACGCGGTAAAGGTTTTTGGTGACTACACCGTTTCATTCCTTGAAAGCTTTCACACTGTTGTTCAGCAGAACCAGCTCGAATCGCTTCAAAATTCCTGCTTTCATAAAATTGATCGATACCTGTCGTTGCGGCAGTTGCTAATCTGATCTCCAGGAATTCCAGCCGACGCTGAAATAGCGCCTATCCTGTATTTCTCAATCCTTACTGTTAGAACTTAAAACGAGGCGACCGTCGTCTCAATAATATTTTTCATCCAACAATGAAACGGAAAGTTTTTACTGGCACCATCGTACTCTGGTTGCTATCGTGCTCGATGGTGATGGCGCAGTCCGATACCGTTCTCACCTTCCAGGAAGCGAAGGCCAGAATGCTGCGGTACAATACCGGTCTGCTTGCCAACTACTACGATGTAAACATTGCGAAGGCAAGGGTGATCGTAGCGAAGCAATGGAATAACCCGAACATGATCTTCAACGGTGACATGTGGAACAGTGAAACCAATGAATACCTCCGTACACGTAACCAGCACTTGTTCCAGTTCGAACAGATCTTCGGTATCGCAGGTAAGCACATTAACTCGGTAAAGCTTGCGCGCATTGGCGTTGAGATGGCACAGAAGCAGATGGAGGATGTTGTGCGCGCTTTGTTGTTCGAGCTTGGTAACACATACAGCGAGATGGCGGCCCTGCAGGCAAAGTCAATTCTGTACAAGCAGGTTCTTGTTAACTACGATCGATTGATGGAAGCCACCCGCAAGCAATTGCAAGTCGGTGCGATTTCACAAGTAGAAGGAGTTCGACTCGAAGCAGAATATCTTGACGTAAAAGCTGAGGCACTCAGGAACGTTAACGACCTGGAGACTTCGATGGCGAACCTTCGCATACTGCTCCAGTATCCTGAAGACACAACGTTTTATGTTGAACAAAAGCCGCCCGTTATTGTTGAAGAGTTTGCACTGGCAACGCTGACCGACCAGGCACTCAGTGCACGCCCCGATCTCGAAGCTTCGAAGATCAACATCCGTTACAACGAACGTAACGTGAAACTGCAAGTGTCAACCGGCGTTCCCGATATCAAAGTTGGTTATCAGCCCCAGGACCGTGGTTCCAACTACATCCGCCCTTATCACGGTTACACCACGGAGATCTTTCTCCCGCTGTACAACCGTAACCAGGGAAACATAAAGATCGCACGACACCAGCTTAAACAATCGGAGCTTCAATTCCTCCAGTTAGACAACAAAGTTCGTAATGAAGTAATGGCCGCGTACAACCGTTACAAAAGCTCAAACACAGGTCTTGCGAATTACAACTCCGAATTCCTCGAGCGTTTAAATCAACTCAACCAGAGCACCAACGAGAATTTTCAGAAACGAAATATCAGCCTGTTGCAGTTCATTGACCAGCAACGCATATACATCCAGACAAATATTGAGCTGATCGAGCTCAAACAGCTCTATCTCAACAACGTGAACGAGCTGAATTTCTACGTAGGAACAAACATCATTGAATACTGATCAAAGGAAAATCATGAAAAATATCAATCCCCTGTTTATTGCCGCCCTTGTTATCGCAGCAGCGTGCAGCAAGAAGGAAGATGACCAGAAAGCTGTTCAGGCAGATAACAAAGCAAACGTCACACTCACTTCAGAGCAAATGAAGTCTGTTGTTGTGAAGGAAGTGAATGCAGTTCCGGTGGCAGAAGAATTCACAGCCGTAGGCGATGTGAGCTTTGATGAGAACAATGTTGTTCGCGTGTTCCCGATCGTATCGGGTACAGTTGAGAAAGTAGAAGTTTCCCTTGGCGACTATGTACAACGTGGCCAGCAGCTTGCAACACTGCTCAGTACCGACATCAGCGCCTACCAACGTGACTATAACGTAGCAAAAGCCAATCTCGAAGTGGAACAGAAAAACATGACCCGCTCCGAAGACCTTTATAAAAGCGGAATGCTTTCTGAAAAAGACTATACAGAGGCAAAGAAAGACCTGGCTAACGCAAATTCTGAATTCAACGAAAAGAAACAGATCCTCGAGCTCTACGGTGGCTCGTCGGAAAGGCTCGACGCGACATTCCGTGTGGTTGCCCCTCGCTCGGGTTACATTGTTGAAAGAAATATCAACGAAGGTACCCAGATCCGTACCGACCTTAACACAAACATCTTTACGATCTCCGATCTCAAAACTGTTTGGATCTGGGCTAACGTTCACGAAAGCGATATGGCTAAGGTGAAAGTTGGCGACAAGGTATCGGTGAACACTGTCGCTTACCCCGACAAGACATTCGAAGGAAAGATCGTGAAGATCGGCACCATGCTCGATCCCGAGTCGCGTGTTATTCGTGTTCGTACAGAGCTCGACAACCAGGATGGTTTACTGAAGCCTGAGATGTTCGCAACAATCCTCATCACTTCTCAAACAAGCGAAAAAGTACTTGCAGTGCCGGAGAAAGCTCTCGTTCTCGAGAACAACCAGTTCTACGTGATGAAAGAGACCAGTGCAAATACATTCGAAAAAATCAAAGTTGAAGTTGGCAGGAAGTTCAGTGAATTCACGGAAGTGAAAGGTGGAATCAATGCCGGCGATCGCATTATCGTGGAAGGGTCGTTGTTTGCCCTGACGGCTTCGAATCAAAAATCATAATCAGGAAATAAGCGGACTCATGAACAGTTTCATAACCGGCATAATAAACTTCTCCCTCAGGAACAAGATCCTTGTATTCCTCGGTACCGTTGTAATCATTGCGGCCGGGATCAGGAGCTTTTTGTTAACACCGATTGAAGCGTTCCCCGATGTGATCAACACTCGTGTTGTGATCATCACACAGTGGCCTGGCCGTAGCGCAGAAGAACTCGAGAAGTTCGTCACTATTCCTATTGAAACTGAAATGAACGTTGTGCCCGACAAGACGAGCCTTCGTTCGATCTCCTTATTCGGTCTTTCCGTTGTAACGATCTTCTTCGAAGACAACGTTACCGATTTCACGGCACGTCAGCTTGTTTTCAACCAGCTTCAGAACATGACTCCGCCCGAAGGCGCGGAAGTTGAAGTTCAGCCCCCGTCGGGCCCCACAGGTGAGATATATCGCTATACCCTTACAGGCCCTGGCAGATCGGTTCGCGAATTGAAGGAGATACAGGACTGGGTGATCGACAAACGCGTTAAAGCCGTATCGGGTATTGCCGATGTGATCTCGTTTGGTGGAGAGGTGAAGGTGTACGAAGTGACACTGAACCCCAATTTATTGACGTCATTCAATTTTAGCGCTGACGATGTTTTTGCGGCCCTCAGAGGAAACAACAGCAACGTAGGTGGCGATGTGATCGAGGGCGGACCTCAAACCTATCTCGTTCGCGGATTGGGCCTCGTTGCAAGCACAAAAGACATCGAGTCGATCATTATCAAGAACGTAAACGGCACACCAATCTTTATCAAAGACGTCGCCAATGTATCGATATCGTTCAGACCACGTCTCGGTAAAGTTGGCCGTGGTGATGAAGAAGACGTAGTTGAGGGTATCGTGTTGCTCCGTAAAGGTGAGAATCCAAGTGTCGTTCTTGAAAATCTTAATATTTTAATTGCTGATCTCAACGAGCGGGTACTTCCTACCGGTGTTAAGATCAACGTGTTCTACGATCGCACAAACCTCGTAAACCTGACGGTGCATACCGTTATGGAAAACCTCGTGGTCGGTATGCTTCTGGTAACGGTGATCCTCGCGATCTTCCTCCTCGATTGGCGAACGACGGTTATCGTTGCGATCATTATTCCGCTCGCCCTGCTGTTTGCCTTTATCTGTATGAAGATAAAGGGTATGTCGGCCAACCTGCTTTCGATCGGTGCTATCGACTTTGGTATAATCATAGACGGTGCGGTTGTAATGGTGGAGGGTGTGTTCGTGTATCTGGCACACAAGCAACACGAAATGGGTCTTGAGAAATTCAATGCCGCTCCGAAGTTCAGCATGGTGAAGTCGGTTTCGGTGGAAATGGGTAAACCGATCCTCTTCTCGAAACTGATCATCATCACTGCACTCATCCCGATCTTCGCGTTCCAGAAGGTTGAAGGCAAGATGTTCTCACCGCTGGCCTATACGATGGGCTTTGCGTTGGGAGGTGCGCTGTTGTTTACACTTACTCTTGTTCCCCTTCTCTGCTTCATGTTGCTGAAGAAGAACGTGCGCGAGAGAGACAACAAGCTGGTGACGACGATGGAGAAGACCTATCATCCCACCGTTCTCTGGTCACTGCGTAAACCCAAACTCAGCATTTTCATTTCTGTAGCTATACTTATTGTAAGCTTGCTTGTCGGCGGAACGTTGGGTACAGAATTCCTTCCGCAGTTGAATGAAGGTTCGATCTACGTTCGTGCAAGCATGCCCCAAAGCATCGCGTTCTCCGACGCCAACGAGACATCTTCGAAGATCCGCAGGATATTCGAGAAGTATCCCGAAGTGCGCGGTGTGATCTCGCAGAACGGCCGTCCTAACGATGGTACCGACCCGACAGGTTTCTTCAACGTCGAGTTCTTTGTTGATCTCTACCAGAAAGATGATTGGGAGCGCGGTCTTACGAAAGATGAGGTCATTCATGAAATGCAAAGCGAATTACTGGAGAAATACCCCGGTATTGTCTTCGGTTTCTCTCAACCGATCTCCGACAACGTCCAGGAAGCCGTGTCAGGTGTGAAAGGTGAGATGGCCATCAAGATCTTTGGCGACGACCTTACCCGCATTGAACAGATTGCCGACACGGTACGTGAGATCATGCAGACCGTGAATGGTGTGCAGGACCTTGGTATCTTCAAGAGCCTTGGCCAGCCCGAATTGCGTGTTGAGCTCGACCGTGCAAAGATGGCCCGCTACGGTGCCAACGTCGAAGAAGCCAACAACATTATCGAGATGGCGATCGGCGGTAAGAAAGTATCGACTTTCTACGAAGGTGAAAGAAGATTCGACATCCGTGTGAGATACTCACCTGAATTCAGGAGAGGTGAAAAAGAGATCGGCAAGTTACTCGTGCCCACCGCCGACGGAACGAAGATCCCGATGCGCGAGATCGCAGAGATCAAAGTTCAGAATGGCCCCGCATTCGTTTATCGTGAAGGAAACCTCCGCTTCATCCCGATCAAGTTCTCTGTACGTGGTCGCGACCTTGGAAGTACGATTGCCGAAGCGCAACAGAAAGTTGGTGCGGCTGTAAAGCTCGGCAAAGGATATTCGATGAGCTGGAACGGTGAGTTCGAAAACCAGGTGCGTGCAACGAACCAGTTGAAGGTTGTTGTCCCGATCTCGATCCTCCTGATCTTCATGTGGCTGTTCTTCATGTTCAACTCAGTGAAAGATGCAACCATCGTGTTGTTGAACGTTCCCTTCGCATTGATCGGTGGTATTTTCGGATTGTTCTTCACGGGCATCAACTTTAGTATCTCGGCTGGTGTTGGATTCATTGCATTGTTTGGTGTTTGCGTTCAGAATGGTGTGATCCTCGTGAACGTGTTCAATAAATATGTAAGCATGGGTGTGCCACTGCTCCAGGCAATCACGCAAGGAGCTATGAGCCGTGTACGTCCTGTTGTTATGACTGCGTTAATGGCCGGCCTCGGATTGATGCCCGCTGCACTGTCGACCGGTATTGGTTCTGAAACACAGAAGCCGCTGGCAGTTGTCGTTATCTGCGGACTTGTTTCTGCAACGATACTGACTCTCGTAACTCTGCCTGCGATCTACTACTTGTGGTATAAGGACAGTCCTCCGAAAGTTGCTACGGAAAGCGACGAAAAAGATTTTGAAGATTATGAAGGTTAATAATACCTGTATGAAGAGAAGAATATTGTTTTTGGCAATCATCACACTGCTACCGGCATTGGTCTTTGCACAACGAAAACCTAAGGAGATCACGAGGGAATCTGTGTACACGGAATTAAATCCGGGTTCGCTCACGAAGGAAAAGATCCAGGAAGAAGGCGAGTACCAGCACGCTTTCAAGAAAAAATTCAGGGCAGGTGTTGCGCTGAACATGTACTGGAGTTCGGTGGTTGGCAACAATCTTCCCGAAGAATATTTCTGGAAACCATCACTGGGTGGCATTATTCACGCGCGATATAACTTTAAAGAGTGGATTGGTGTGAGTGTGGGGTATGGCTTCCAGCAGTCTGGCGGAGGCATAATCAACCAGGATGTTTCTGGTGGCGCGTTTGCCCACCCATGGATCGTAAACAAATTCGGCGAACGTGGTGATCCTGATTCGACATACCTTCAAAAGCTTCGCTTCAACAACATAGATATCCCGGTTCTTCTCGAACTGAGAACGCCGATGGACGTAATCCAGGAAGGTTGGCGTTTGAGTGGCAGCATCGGTGTCGATATCATGAAGACCCAAAAGGTCAATAAGATCTGGCAAAGTATCGTCGATGGTTTCCACGATGACCACTATGTAACGCAAAATTATATTAAGAACGACCTTGGCTTGATGGCCGCATTAGGCTTCGATGTAGATGCCGGCTCCGGTCAGATGTTCCAATGTCAGTTTGTTTGGATGAAGGGGACGAAAAACATTTATAAGGTAGACCCCGGCGACGGGCGTAACTCGTACATGGGCCTCAAGTTCATTTGGTACTGGTAAAAAAAATTAACCCCTGACGTGAAACGATATAATTACATTCCGCTCCCAACGAATGTAGTACTAGTGTTGATGTTCGTATTTGCCGCAGGAGGCATTAGCAGCATTCAACATGATCTTACTCATCCTGCAAAAGGCGATCCGAGCAAGGAGAAGCAGTTTGAAGTTTACATCAACGACTCATCACTGCCGCACCAGGCATCTTTCGAAAGAAACTCCGGCGACGATCAATTCCGCGTCGGCTCACAGGACTCGTTCGATCTCATTTACACTGACTTCGTAGAATCTATTCGGCCCAATTTCATTGCCGAACGTAATTCGGGTAACGCCCTTAACAGGATTGACCTGTTTGCTTCCCCGTTATTTTTAGTCAACCGCGTGTTCCAGATCTGATACCGCGTTCCCGGTATCTCTATTCTAATTATTAAATAAAAACAACTGGATGACTCTTCCGGCGGGAGGAGTCTGTTAAAAACACGCCTATGAACAAGTTCATTAGCAGGATTATTACATTTTCCTTACGGAACCCTATACTCGTTTTTCTCGGAACGGCCCTCGTAATTGCAGCCGGTATCCGCAGCTTCGTGCTTACTCCCATCGAAGCGTTTCCCGATGTGATCAACACACGTGTCGTGATCATCACCCAATGGCCCGGCCGCAGCGCCGAGGAAATGGAGAAGTTCGTTACCATTCCCATCGAGATGGAGATGAACGTCGTACCGAAGAAGACAAGTCTTCGTTCGATCTCCCTCGTCGGTCTTTCAGTTGTAACCCTATTCTTCGAAGACGATGTCGACGACTTCTATGCACGACAGGTTGTGTACAACCAGATAGAGAACGTGATCGTCCCTGAAGGTGTTGAGCCTGAGGTGCAACCACCGTCTGGTCCAACAGGCGAGATCTATCGGTACACATTGGATGGTGGTGGACACAAGACTCTCCGCGAGCTCAAAGAGATCCAGGATTGGGTGATCGATAAACGCCTGAAAGCAGTTCCCGGCATCGCCGACGTTATCAGCTTTGGTGGTGAAGTAAAAACTTACGAGGTCACACTCGATCCGTACCTGCTGAAATCATTCGAGTTCAGTCCGCAAGATGTGTTCGAGGCGTTGCAGGAGAATAACGGCAACGTCGGCGGCGACGTGATCGAGAAAGGACAACAGGCGTACATGGTTCGCGGTCTCGGCCTGGCGCATGGCATTCGCGACATCGAGAGCATTATCGTACGGAACATTAACGGCACCCCGATTTTCGTGAAGGATGTTGCGACGGTCCGC
Source organism: Cyclobacteriaceae bacterium (assembly GCA_035656375.1). Classification (GTDB taxonomy): domain Bacteria; phylum Bacteroidota; class Bacteroidia; order Cytophagales; family Cyclobacteriaceae; genus ELB16-189. Next base: position 14,356 of record DASRSO010000240.1, read on the forward strand.
GAATCATTTATGCCGCGACTCGGAAAGGTTGGCCGCGATGATGAGCAGGATGTAGTTGAAGGCATCGTGCTGTTGCGTCGTGGAGAGAACCCAAGCGAAGTCTTAAAGGATCTCAACAAAAAGATCGACGATTTGAATACGAGGGTTCTGCCAGACGGTGTAAAGATCAAAGTGTTCTACGACCGTACCAACCTGGTGAACCTGACGATCCACACCGTGCTCGAGAACCTGACCATCGGTATACTGCTGGTTACTCTCATCGTTTCTATATTCCTTCTCGATTGGAGAACAACGGTTATCGTTGCGATCATCATTCCCCTGGCGTTGTTGTTCGCGTTTATATGCATGCGCTTCAAGGGCATGTCGGCCAACCTGCTTTCGATCGGTGCGATCGACTTCGGTATAATCATCGATGGGGCCGTCGTGATGGTCGAGGGCGTGTTTGCTTATTTGGCGCACAAGCAAATGCAGATGGGTGCGCCGAAGTTCAATAAGCTCGCCAAGATGTCGATGGTCCGGGAAGTCTCGATCGAGATGGGTAAACCGATCCTGTTCGCGAAGCTGATCATCATCACGGCGCTCATCCCGATCTTCGCATTCCAGAAAGTCGAAGGTAAAATGTTCAGCCCCCTGGCATACACGATGGGCTTTGCGCTGCTCGGCGCGTTGATATTTACACTGACTCTCGTTCCGCTGCTCACAAGAATATTGCTGAAGAAGGACATCGTTGAGAGAGAGAACTTCCTCGTGCGATGGACAACGAAACTCTACAAGCCCGTACTCGAACGCTCCCTTTCGAAGCCGTTCCTTCGAATTGGCTATTCAGCGGCCTTGCTCGTGGTAAGTATCGTGGTGTTCATGAACCTCGGTTCTGAGTTTCTTCCTTCGTTGAATGAAGGTTCGATCTATGTGCGTGCAAGCATGCCTCAAAGTATCAACTTCACATCCGCTAACGAAGCATCCGCAGAGATGCGTAAAATCTTCCAAAGGTACCCCGAGGTACGCGGAGTAATCTCGCAAAATGGACGACCCAACGATGGAACCGACCCTACCAGTTTCTTTAACGTGGAATTCTTCGTCGACCTCTACCACAAAAGCGAATGGACCCGTGGTGTTAGCAAAGAAGAGATCATCGAAGACATGCAGAAAGAATTGAGGACGCGATTCCCGGGCGTGGTGTTTGGTTTCTCTCAACCGATCTCCGACAACGTGCAGGAAGCTGTTTCCGGTGTGAAGGGCGAGATGGCGATCAAGATATACGGCGACGATCTTGAGATCATCGAACGAAAGGCAGACAGCGTTCGAAAGATCATGCTGGGAATTCGTGGTGTCCAGGACCTCGGCGTATTTAAAAGTCTTGGCGCTCCCGAAGTGCGCATCGATCTCGATCGTGAAAAGATGGCGCGCTATGGGGTGAACGTTGCGGAAGCGAACGATATCATCGAAATGGCCGTAGGTGGCAAGAAGGCATCCACATTCTATGATGGCGAACGTCGCTTCGACATCCGTGTGAGGTTTGCCTATGAGCTTCGTAAGAACGAAAAGGTGATCGAGCAATTGATGATCAATACAACCAACGGCAGCAAGATCCCTCTTCGCGAGGTCGCTACGATCTCTTTGCACAACGGACCGTCATTCATCTATCGCGAAAACAACCTCCGGTTTGTCCCCATCAAGTTTTCCGTGCGCGGACGAGATCTCGGAAGCACCATTGCCGAAGCCCAGGAGAAAGTCGGAGACGCTATTACCATCGAAAAAGGATACGATCTCACATGGAACGGTGAATTCGAAAACCAGGTGCGTGCGGTAAACCAGTTAAAGATCGTTATCCCGATCTCAGTTGCACTGATCTTCATGTGGCTGTTCTTCATGTTCAACTCCGTTAAGAATGCATTCGCTGTGTTGATGAACGTCCCGTTTGCACTGATCGGTGGCATCCTCGCATTGTTCTTTACCGGCATCAACTTCAGCATCTCGGCAGGTGTTGGATTCATCGCATTGTTCGGTGTGTCGGTTCAAAACGGTGTGATCCTCGTAGCGAGATTCAACAAACTGAAATCTCAAGGCATGGATACCCACACATCAATCGTTGAAGGAGCGCTGTCGAGGGTACGGCCTGTTGTTATGACTGCATTGATGGCAGGTATCGGTCTTTTGCCTGCAGCGATATCGACAGGCATTGGTTCGGAAACCCAGCGGCCGTTGGCAGTGGTAATGATTGGTGGTCTTATATCTGACACAATTCTTACCCTCATAACTCTGCCAGCGATCTACCTTATATGGAATCGTCAGCGGGACGAGTTAAAAGGTTAAAAAACGTGGTTGGTGGAGGTGAAGAAAATCTCCACCAGCCTTATCTTACACACACTGTTTAATTGAAATTTATCTGATTTGAATCCCCACATAAAATCAGGAGTCGTACTATTGTTTCTCACGCTCACGATTGCATTCAGAGCAGTCGCCCAGGAGCAAGAGAAATTCGAACCCCTCTCGATCGACCGGCCCGACGTTTCGAATCTTCCCACAACCGTTTTACCGGGTCAGTTTCAATTTGAGCTCGGGCCCGAGTTTGCAAAAGGTCCTCTTTCGAAGGAGTTCTATATTCCTAACGTGGTGATGCGTACCGGGATAAATAAAAAGTCGGAGCTGCGCGTGAGCTTCAACCAACTCTTGCTCGATTCATTGCGCACCGGTCTTGGCGATAACGTACTGTTTGTATCAATTGGTGGTAAATACCGTTTTGTTGAAGAAGATGGAGCTCGTCCCGCTATTGCGATCCAGCCCGAATTCTCTTTGCCATTTGGTGATGGCGCAAACCTTCATCACGATTACCCCAATTATAATTTGGCCGATTACTCGATCGTGATGTTGTTCAACAACACACTGCACAAGCAGGTCTTCATTAATTACAACGCCGGTATCTTTTGGAGCAAAGCCGGTCGTGTCGATTGGTTATTCTCGGCATCAGCAAGTTTCATGCACACACACAGGCTGGGATACTACCTCGAAGCCTACACGTTGTTGGAAGAGAAAAAGGAATACCCCCTGTCTTTCAACGGGGGGCTTATGTTCCTTGTGTCGCCGCGAATCCAGGTGGATGCCTACATAGGCAACCGGGGCGTCGACAGCGAGCGATTTGTCTTTGGAGGTTTCGGTGTTGGATTTCGCATCGATCCGAAAGACTTAGCTCGAAAGACCTTCCGCGAAATCGGCGTTCATCACTAACGTCGACTGGTTAATGGAAGAATCCATAGATCAGGAGGTACGCTCCGCATCCTGCGAAGTATCCTAACATCGCGATCAGGCTTATCCTCTTCAGGTACCAGATAAAATCTATCTTCTCCATACCCATTGCGGCCACACCAGCAGCCGAACCAATGATGAGAATACTGCCACCCGTTCCTGCACAATACGCAAGATATTCCCAGATGAAGTGATCCTGTGGATACGTGACGATGTCGTACATACCCATACTCGCCGCCACGAGTGGTACGTTGTCAATTACCGCCGACAACAAGCCGATCAATGTGATGATGGCTGCCTGGTTATTCACAGTTCTGTCGAGCCATCCCGCAAACCCGCTAAGGATGTGCATAGATTCGAGAGCACCGACTGCCAACAAAATACCGAGGAAGAACAGTACGCTCGAAGCATCTATACGCGACAATGCACCGCCTGCCGTGTAAGGCTTACGCTGTACCTCGTCTGCATGAGGGTTAATGAATTCGGATACGATCCATATCGTGCCAAGACCCAACATCATACCAATGTATGGAGGAAGACCAGTCACTGTTTTGAAAACAGGAACGAATACAAGCGCACCAACACCAAGTGTTAGCATAATATTGCTTCCCTTCACTTGCTCTTTATCTTCCGGATCGATCTCACTTGCTCTAAATTCTCCAAGGTCGCCCTTCATAGTGAACGACAGGAAGAGAAGCGGTACCATGAGGCAGAGCACACTTGGAACAAACAACTCTTTCATAATGCTGCCGGTCGAGATCTGTCCACCGATCCAGAGCATGGTTGTTGTTACATCACCGATAGGCGTCCAGGCACCACCTGCATTCGCAGCGATCACGATCATACCGGCAAAGAATAACCTCATCTGTTGATTAGGTATCAGTTTCCGGATGAGAGACACCATTACAATGGTGGTCGTCAGGTTGTCGAGTATCGATGAAAGGAAGAACGTTACCCAGCACACGATCCACAGCAGTGTTTTAGGGTTCTTTGTCCTGATCTTATCAGTTATCAGTCTGAAGCCCTGGTATGCGTCTACCAGCTCCACAATAGTCATGGCTCCCAAAAGGAAGAACAGGATCTCTGCAATCTGGCTAAGGTGGTGCGACAGTTCGGGCACAACTTCGTCGTGGGCATGTTCCGAGCCCAGGGCGAAGATCGTCCAGCAAAGCACGCCGGTAAGGAGTGCCGAGGCTGTCTTATTGACTTTGATGGGGTGCTCGAGGGCGATAGCGAGGTATCCCACAACAAAGACGAGGATTACTAACAGTTCCATAGGAGGGGTTTAGGTCTTAGAGGTGTTTAGCTATATAATTTCCTAAAAAAGTAGGGAGGTTTTGGCTTACGACCTAAAAAAATTATTTAAGCGTAAGCGATAAAAGCAGCGGGATTTAACACATTTATAATGTAGGGTATGGCAGCCGTTCGAAAGCGTTTGCAGACCGCATACGAAGGTCGCCATTGTGTATCAAATACACAACTATTCGGATGAGTGGTAATGACGAATTTATAGACCGAACAGCCCTTCATTCAGAAGGTTCAGGGCCTTCTCTTTGTTCGCCGTCTCCAGCAGGATAGAGATGTTGTTGTTGCTTCCGCCGAACGACACCATCCTGATCTTTACAGATCCCAGTGACGAGAAAACCTGCTTCAGGACAGCCTCTTTATCGGCAAGCCCGTTGCCAACAATACAAATGATCGTTTGGTTTTTGTCCACTTCTATCGTTCCCAGGCTCTTCAACTCTTCTTCTATCTGGGGAAGCGCTTTTGCGTCGTCGATGGTAACAGATACAGCAACCTCTGAGGTGGACACCATATCGATGGGTGTCTTATATTTTTCGAATACCTCGAATACTTTTCTTAGAAAACCATAGGCCAGCAACATCCTCGACGACTTCACATTGATTGCCGTGATGCCATCTTTTGCCGCAATGGCTTTGAATTGCCCGCGTGATCCTTTGTCGGAGATCAAAGTACCGGCAGCTTTTTCGTCCATCGTGTTCTTCAATCGCACGGGCACGCCATAACGTTGTGCGGGAACGATTGTAGAAGGGTGAAGGATCTTCGCTCCGAAGTATGCAAGCTCTGATGCTTCATCGAAAGTCAGCTCCGCAATAGGCAATGTTTTTTTAACGACGCGCGGATCGTTGTTGTGCATTCCATCGATGTCGGTCCAGATCTGAACTTCCGAAGCACGGATAGCTGCACCAATCAATGAGGCTGTGTAATCGCTACCGCCCCGTTTTAAGTTATCGATTTCGTTCTTATGGTTACGACAGATGTAACCTTGGGTAACAAGTATGTCTACATTGCCGAGAGTGTTCAATATCGGCTTTAAACGCTCGCTGATCTTCTCAAGTTCGGGCTCGCTGTTCTCATCGATCGACATAAAGTGTAACGCAGGTAACAGTCGCGATGAGATCTTGCGCTCCTGGAGATGATGATAGAATAATTCAGTTGAGATCAGCTCACCTTGTGCAAGTAGTTCACGGTAACTGCGATCGTCGAAACGACCGGCAGCAAGAAGCCGGAACAGGCTGAAGTAACGGCTAACGATCTCCTGGCCGATAGCTTTATACGCTTCGGTCGAGAACAGGTCTTTAATAAATGCTTCGTAGTGCTTTTCGAGCTCGTTGATCTCACGCGATGCGCCTTCAGGGCTTTGGGCAAGAAGGAAGTCACCGATCTTAACGAGTGTATTGGTAGTGCCGCTGAGTGCAGATAGTACAACGATCTTCTTGCCTGGAGTTGAGAGCAACAGGTCAGCAATTTTTCTCATCCTTTCAGGACGACCTACGGATGTACCGCCAAATTTTAATACTTGCATAAGGGCGGTAAAGATAAAGAAAAAGGGTCCCGACACCTCGGAACCCTTCATAAACAACAGTTGTTAGCCTCTGTTATTTTTTATCTTTTACTTCTTCGTATTCTACGTCGGTTGTATCGCCACCCTGGGTGCCACCTGTGTTCTGATTAGTGTTACCTGTGTTACCTCCGCCTGCTGCAGAGCTCTGATCAGTTTGCGCACCACCCTGGTACATTTCCTGGGCTGCTCCCTGCCATGCGTTGTTCAATTCAGTCATAGCGGAATCGATTCCGGAAGCATCCTGCGACTTGTGTGCAGACTTCAGTTTCTCGAGAGCATTCTTGATACGATCGAGATTCGAAGCCGACAGCTTATCGCCGTAGTCTTTCAATTGCTTCTCGGTCTGGAAGATCATCGAGTCGGCCTGGTTGATCTTCTCTGCGCGTTCTTTCACTGCGCGGTCGGCATCTGCGTTAGCTTGCGCTTCCTGCTTCATCTTCTGGATCTCGGCATCAGTAAGTCCGCTCGATGCTTCGATACGGATCTTCTGCTCTTTACCAGTTCCCTGGTCTTTAGCCGATACGTGAAGGATACCGTTGGCGTCGATGTCGAATGTTACTTCGATCTTCGGAATACCACGAGGCGCTGCAGGAATTCCATCGAGGTGGAATCGGCCAATGGTTCTGTTGCCAGCAGCCATAGGACGCTCACCTTGCAGTACGTGTATCTCTACCGAAGGCTGGTTATCTGCAGCTGTCGAGAACACTTCCGATTTCTTCGAAGGAATAGTTGTGTTCGACTCGATGAGTCGTGTCATCACGCCACCCATTGTTTCGATACCGAGCGACAGCGGAGTAACGTCGAGCAACAACACATCTTTTACTTCGCCTGTGAGTACACCACCCTGGATAGCTGCACCAACTGCAACTACTTCATCGGGGTTTACACCTTTCGAAGGTTTCTTGCCGAAGAACTTCTCTACTTCTTCAACGATCCTCGGGATACGAGTCGAACCGCCAACGAGGATAACCTCGTCGATCTCCGACAGGCGGATGCCTGAATCTTCAACGGCCTTTTTGCAAGGCTCGAGAGTTCTGCGGATAAGGTCGTCGCAGATCTGTTCGAACTTCGCGCGACTGATTTTTTTCACAAGGTGTTCCGGTACACCGTCGATCGACGTGATGTACGGGAGATTGATCTCGGTTTCAGTTGAGCTTGAGAGCTCGATCTTAGCTTTCTCAGCAGCTTCTTTCAAACGCTGCAGTGCCATAGGATCTTTCCTGAGATCGATGTTGCGTTCAGCTTTGAATTCGTCGGCGAGCCAGTTCATGATGCGCATGTCGAAGTCGTCACCACCAAGGTGAACATCACCGTTGGTTGATTTTACTTCGAACACACCGTCACCGAGTTCGAGTATAGAGATATCGAATGTACCACCACCAAGGTCGTACACTGCGATCTTCATGTCTTTGTTTTTCTTATCGAGACCGTAAGCCAATGCTGCGGCTGTAGGTTCGTTGATGATACGCTTCACGTCGAGACCAGCGATCTGGCCTGCTTCTTTGGTAGCCTGGCGTTCTGCATCGTTGAAGTAAGCGGGAACTGTGATAACAGCTTCCGTTACTGTTGTTCCGAGATAATCTTCGGCGGTGCTCTTCATTTTCTGAAGGATCATCGCAGAGATCTCCTGGGGAGTATAATGCCTGTCGCCGATCTTTACACGTACTGTGTCGTTGCTGCCTGATTCAACGGAGTAAGAGACCATCTTCTTTTCGGTGTCCACGTCTTTGAACTTCTTGCCCATAAAACGCTTGATGGACGAGATGGTATTTTTCGGGTTGGTGATTGCCTGGCGTTTAGCAGGATCCCCAACTTTACGTTCTCCTTTGCCATTGTCGAGGAATGCGACGATCGACGGAGTTGTCCGGCGACCTTCGCTATTTGCGATAACCACTGGCTCGTTTCCCTCCATGACAGCCACGCACGAGTTGGTGGTTCCTAAGTCTATTCCAATAATCTTTCCCATGATGTATAAGTCAGTTAATGTTGTTTTTTGCCTTTTGTTCTCCGGTCAGTACTCAATGATTATACCAATAGGTTATGGGGCGACAAGTGTGACATATTGGCAGGGATTGAGTGAAAAAAGTGGGTTTTTGGGGTGAAAATGATGTGGTCACAATTTGTGATCACATCAAAATCTCACGATCCGCCGGACTGTTTGAACCCAATGTTTCCAGAGGAATTCCCCTTTTCCGACAGGTATTTAATTGCCTCATGGACGTCGCGGAACTTGCGGTTCATTTGTTTCTCGAGGGCTTCGATTTTCTGGACCAGTTCCTGGTAGTTTGTGAGGTGTTGCCGTAGGATCACGAATGTGCGCATGATCGAGATGTTTACATCAATTGCCCGATCGCTTTTGAGGACCGACGAAAGCATTGCGACACCTTGTTCTGTGAAAACGTAGGGCAGAAACTTCAAATTCCGGTTGTGAGCGACAGCGGTCACAATTTGTGACCGCTTCGCCCTCGTTCAAAAACATCCATTTCCGCCCTCAGCGAGGCCAATTCCCGATCTGTCAACTGAAACATAAAGTCATCCGGAAATCTTTTGAGATTCCTTTTGACCGCCTGGTTAAGCGCTTTCGTCTCAACCGCATACAATTCCGCCAAATGAAAGTCAATCATAACCTTCATGCCGCGGACCATAAAAATCCTGTTTTGAATTTCTTGCAATTCCATAATCCTCAAAGGAACCCAACACGTCCTTTCACACACTCCCAAAAACTTTCACTTGTCCGGTATTCCTTACTCTTTGTTATGTAAGGAAATCATCTCAGGGATAACCCGTAGAATGCGACCCGTGCGCCACAATTTTTTGTTACTTGAAGGTCCGTCAAAAATGATACCCTCACTATACCATTCTCGCAACCTCGCCATCGACCTGGGCAACAACAACACCCTGCTGGCCGACTGCGACCAACTGCTTCTCTCCGAACCATCATACATCGTATTCGACACCAATACCAATAAAGTAAAAGCCATCGGCGACCAGGCCTTCGATATCTTTGGAAAAAATCACGAAGACCTTAAGCCGGTACAACCACTCAAGTGGGGCGTCATCGCCGACTACAACTCTGCCAATGCAATGATCGGCGGAATGGTGTCTAAGATCTTCAAGAAAAAAAGTGTCTTCTCCGGCTACAACGACATCATCGCTGGCGTTCCTTATGCCGCCACCGCCGTCGAACAACGTGCCCTGCGCGAAGTGCTCGCACAGTTCAACTCACGTAAGTGTCAGCTCATCTATGAACCTATAGCCGCAGCTTTGGGAATGGGGCTCAACATTCGCGAACCCGAAGGAAAGATGGTTGTCGATATCGGCGGAGGCATAACGGAAGTAGTGATCATTTCTCTTTCCGGTGTCGCCGTGTTCCGCTCTATTAAAGTTGCCGGCGACGCGTTCACCGAATCTATACAGGATTATCTCCGCAGGAAATACAACCTCCAGGTTGGTTGGAAAACCGCCGAACAGGTGAAGATCCGCGTGGGTATGGTTAAAGACAAGACTCCTGAAATGCCTGAACCCATGTTGGTGAAAGGCAAGGACCTGATGCTTGGGTTACCCGTAGAGCGAAGCATCGGGCCACAGGAGATCTTCCAGGTGCTCGATCGCCCATTTCGTTTCATCGAAGAACAGATCGTCCAGGCACTCGAAGTTTGTCCGCCGGAATTGTCGGCCGACATCTACCAGAATGGTATTTATGTGACAGGCGGAGGGGCGCTATTGAAAGGACTCAGGCAACGACTGGAGAACTCAATACAAGTCCCTGTTGCTCTCGATCCGGAACCTCTTTTGTCGGTATCCCGGGGCATATCAAAAGTGCTGTCGAACCCAAAGAAGCACAACTCGATCGTTTTTTAAAAACACCCTGTATTTCCTACTTTTGCGCCTCTTAAAATGACGCTGGAACAGGAAATAGAGAAACGCAGGACCTTCGGGATCATCAGTCACCCCGATGCCGGTAAGACCACCCTTACTGAAAAGTTGCTCCTTTTTGGGGGCGCAATCCAGAAAGCCGGTGCCGTGAAATCTTCAAAGATCAAAGACCACGCGCGAAGCGACTGGATGGAGATCGAGAAGCAGCGCGGAATTTCCGTTGCCACTTCCGTGATGGGGTTCAACTACAAAGACATCAAGATCAACCTGCTCGATACCCCAGGTCACCAGGACTTTGCCGAAGACACATATCGTACACTCACTGCGGTTGATAGCGTGATCATGGTCATCGACTGCGTGAAAGGTGTTGAAGCACAGACTGAGAAACTGATGGAAGTGTGCCGCATGAGGTCTACCCCTGTGCTTTGTTTTATCAACAAACTCGACCGCGAAGGAAGAGATCCGTTCGACCTTCTCGACGAGATCGAAGAGAAGCTGAACATCAAGGTTCGTCCATTGAGTTGGCCCATTAGTATGGGAAAGACGTTCAAAGGCGTTTACAGCCTTTACGAAAAAAGTCTCCACCTCTTTACGGCGAGTAAGATCACCGTTGAAGAAGGCATTGAGATATCGGATATCAATAGCGAAGAAGTTGACAAGCTGGTCGGCGAAAGTTATGCCAGGCAACTTCGTGCCGATGTTGAGTTGATCGAAGGCGTGTATCCTGACTTTGATGTGAATGAATACCTGTCGGGCAGGGTTGCACCGGTGTTCTTTGGAAGCGCCGTGAATAACTTTGGCGTGAAAGAACTGCTTGACACTTTCATTCGAATTGCACCGCCACCTGTTCATCGCGACACCACGGTAAGGATTGTGGAGCCCGATGAAAAGAAGTTCACAGGTTTTGTTTTCAAGATACATGCGAACATGGACCCCAAGCACAGGAACAGGATCGCGTTTATCCGGGTGTGTTCAGGAACATTCGAACGAGGAAGCAACTACTACCACGTCCGACAGGAGAAGAGCTTAAGATTTTCGAACGCCACCGCGTTCATGGCGCAAGACCGAGAGACCGTTGAAGAAGCATGGCCCGGCGACATCGTCGGCATTTACGATACCGGCAACCTGAAGATCGGCGACACACTCACAGAAGGCGAGAAGCTGATGTACACAGGCATCCCGAGTTTTTCACCGGAGATCTTCAAAGAGGTAGTGAATAAAGATGCGATGAAGACCAAGCAACTTGAAAAAGGATTGGTTCAATTGATGGAGGAAGGCGTTGCGCAGTTGTTCACGTACCAGTTAGGCAAAAGAAAAGTTGTCGGTGTGGTGGGAGCCCTTCAGTTTGAAGTCATCCAGTTCCGATTAAAGCACGAGTACAACGCAACGGTTGAGTTCGTGCCGCAGAACATCTACAAGGCATGTTGGATCAGCAGTAAAGACCCGAAAAAACTGGCGGAGTTCATTGACTCAAAACAGCGACACATCGCTCTCGACAAAGACGGGAAGCTTGTGTTTATGGCCGAATCGAAAGCATGGCTGCAAATGGTTCAGGACAATTTTCCCGAGATCAGTTTCCACTTCACAAGCGAGTTCAAAGATTAACGGGTAACGTAGTCGTAGATCATCTTTGACGCGATAGCCATCTGGCGTACGCCGGCATCCTCATCTTCGAGGGAATCTGAAAGCAGGATCAACACATATTTCCTTCCATCGGGAAGCAATACCAACGCTGAGTCGTGATGCAACCCTGTGATCCACCCGGTTTTGTGCGCAACCTTCACATCTTTCGGCAGGTGCGCAGGAATGATCTCATTAAACTTCTGATCTAACAAGATATTGATCATATCGTCGGAGCCAACAACTTTCTTTTCGCTGATCGCCTGGAACACCAGCATGAGATCATAAGCCGTCACTTTATTATTGAGCCCGGCCCTGAACGCTTTACTGTCTTCAACGCCGCGAAGCACCTGGATGTCGTTGGCGCCCAGGTCGCGCATGGTCTGCGTTACATTTTTTGCGTCGACCAACTCGATAAGCAGGTTCGTAGCGAGGTTGCTGCTCATAATGATCATTTTATAAACGAGCTCCGAAATGGGCCGCTTCTTCCCGGCGAATGTGTACAGTTCCAGTTCACTGTCGCTGGTTGGCGGCAGCGTAAACGTACTGTCGACAATGCTGTTGAACTCGGTCTTTATTAATATAGAATCCTGTATCGAAAACTTCCCGGCCTGTGCTTGCTTGTAGACCTCGATCATTACGGGTGTCTTCATTGTACTGGCCGCATGGAATAACCGGTGTTCGTTGATGAGAATTTCCTCACCTGTCTGAAGATCTTTGAACGCAACGGCGAAGTTGCCCTTCACATGACTAAGCGTGTCGGTAAGTTGTTTGGTAATGTCCTGTTTCTTCTCGCACGAAAAAAACAGTGCAACAATCGCAAGACCGGGTAAGAGTGCTCTCATAGGTTTGCCTAAATTACAAAAGATTTGATATGTCGGATCTCCACATTCTGTTCGAAGACAATCACCTGGTCGCTGTGAACAAACGGCCCGGCGTGCTTGTGCAGGGAGATGCCACTGGCGATGTTCCACTGTCGGACCTCGTGAAAGAATACATCAAGAAAAAGTATAACAAGCCTGGCGCAGTCTTTCTCGGTGTCGTACACCGCCTCGACCGGCCAGTTAGTGGTGTTGTAGTTTTTGCGCGCACGTCGAAATCGCTCGAGCGGATGAATGAACTGTTCCGCAACCGGGAAACGGAAAAAATATACAATGCGATTGTGTACGGGAAGCCCGCAAAAACGAGCGACAACCTGGTTCATTGGCTCGTGAAAGATGAGACCAAGAATAAGACAACAGCATATAAGAAGGAGAACAAAGACGGCCTGCGTTCCGAACTCTCATACCGGATCATAAAAAAAGCGGGCGATAATTCTTTATTAGAAGTCTATCCCATTACCGGCCGGCCCCACCAGATACGCGTACAGCTCGCATCCATCGGTTGTCCTATTGTCGGCGACGTAAAATACGGGGCTTCCGAACCGAACGACGACGCAAGTATTTGCCTCCACGCGAGCAAACTTCGTTTCGTGCATCCTGTTCGAAAAGAGCAGGTTACGATCGAGGCTCCTTTTCCGGAAAATCGCCTTTGGGAAGCTTTTACCTAAGGTTATCTTGCGGACTTTATGAGTTGGCTCGACAAACTTAAGGACCGCTGGAAGGTCGGCAGTATACTGCAGGTCATCGTGATACTGATCGTGTTCGCGTGTACCGGCTTTACTGTACTATTACTAAAACGCCCGCTCTTCAATTATCTGTTCGAAGGCGGAGAGGTGCCAATTTGGGCATCCGTTGTTTATTATATTTTAATCCTTCCCGTGTACAATGTATTTCTCCTGTTTTACGGTTTTGTGTTTGGCCAATTCCAATTTTTTTGGAACTTCGAGAAGAGATTTTTTGCCCGATTCTCGAGAAAGAAGAACTAATAAGACTAATCAATCTATTTTAATATGAAAAGTTTAATCTCCCTGGCATGTGTGGCTTTATGTTTTGCTTGTTCTGCTCCCAAGATGGCGTACAAGTTCGACTATCATGATTATAATGCAGGACGTAAGGCCAAAGATGTAAAACAAGAAGTTGCCTCAAATCCTGGCCCGGCTCCCATAGTTGCCGAAGAGCTCGTGGCAATGGAACCAGTAAAAGAAGAATCGCCAATCATTACTGCTCCGAAGAAGACCTACGAAGAAATGACAAAGAAAGAACAACGTCAGCTTCGCAAGGAGTTCAAAAAAGAAATAAAAGAGATCGTTAAAAAGAAGGATGGTGTTACTTCAACTGAAGCGACCCAGGCTCTTGACAAAGACCTTAAGCTCGCTGCTATCTTCGGCGCAGTTGGTGTTGTTGGTCTGATCTTAGGCGGTGCAAGCGGCGTCTTCTGGATCATCGGCGGTATCTCGTTGCTGATCGGTGTCGTCTTCTTTATAAAATGGCTGATACGTCAATAATATCGGTGGTATAAAACGAAGCCCTGCAGCACATGCTGCAGGGCTTTTTTATTACCTTACATTAACTCTAACCCCATGTATTATGAGAAAAATTTACGTGTTGACTGCCATCGCACTACTCACCGCGTGCTCGGCACCAAAAAAATATTCGTACTATTTCGATCACACAACGGTTAAGCCTAAAAGCGTTGTCCAGGAGCAGACCTCACAGCCCGTGCAGGTGCTTGCCTCTGCCGATCCATCGATCGTAGCAACCGTAGAAAGTACTCCTTCATCGATCATAAGCGAGCCAGAGAAGAAAGTAAACGTAAAAGCTTCGCCTAAAGAAAATCGACTGGTTAAGAAGGAAGCAAAACAGCAGATCAAATCGCTCATAAAGGAATTCAAAAAGAAACCCGAAGGCACAACTGCCACGAAAGCGGATGCGAAGAAAAACGGCTTTGCCATCGCCGGCTTCATCGTGTCGATCGTCGGATTTCTCGTGTTCTGGCCACTCTGTATCGTGGGTCTAATTCTGAGCGCGATCGGCCTCAAGAGCGAACGAAGAGGTCTCGCCATCGCCGGACTTGTGGTGGGCGTAGTTGCCCTGGCAATCGTACTTGCCCTCGGCGCCGCCATCGTAGCCGCATAACGGCCACAGAATCTAAAAAAACCGGTAAAAGCGGTCCGGTAGCCTCCTGCTACCGGACCGCTTTCTTTTTTCGTAAAAAATATATTTTTGCACTCGAAAAACTGGTCATGCTCGCATGAACATCACAATAGAAAACCTCTCTAAAAAATATGGTCCCCAAAAGGCTGTCGACGGATTGTCTTTTGAGGTGAAGACCGGCGAGATCCTCGGATTCCTCGGACCCAACGGTGCAGGGAAAAGTACAACCATGAAAATGATAACGGGCTACATCGGCATCGGTGAGGGATCCGTCATCATCGGCGACAAATCCATTACCGAGCATGGTGACGAAGTGAAAAAACACATAGGCTACCTGCCCGAAAACAATCCGCTTTACCTCGACATGGCCGTGATGGACTACCTGCGTTTTTGTGCGGCCCTTCAGGGTGTGAAAGGTGAAACGGTCGACGAACGCGTACGACGAATGGTTAAAGTTTGTGGCCTCAACGCAGAGAAGCACAAGAAGATCGGCGAACTCTCGAAAGGATATCGCCAGCGCGTCGGTCTCGCACAGGCAATGATCCACGACCCCGAGATCCTCATCCTCGACGAACCAACCACCGGCCTCGATCCAAACCAGATCGTCGAGATCCGAAACCTGATCCGTGAGCTCGGCAAAGAAAAGACCGTGATCCTTAGTACTCACATCCTCCCGGAAGTTGAAGCAACCTGCGATAGAATTCTGATCATCAATAAAGGAAAGATCGTTGCCGACGGTACTGCAGAAAATCTTCGCCGGCAGGCCGAAGGCCAGGAAATACTGAAAGTGCGGATCGAAGACTCGACTGTTGACAAGATCCAGGCGGAGCTTAAAAAGATCAGGACCGTTCAACGACTCGACCTGATCGACAAGAATCTGAACCGCTTCGAAATACAGAGCAAACCCGGTACATCTTCAAGCCGCGAGATATTCAGGTTGTGCGTGGAAAAAGGTTGGGTACTCACTGAGCTCACACCGCTCGAGACCCGCCTCGAAGACATCTTTAGAAACTTAACCCTCAATTAATCACGAGTATGAGTGCTGTTTTGGTGATCGCCAAACGAGAACTGAATTCATTCTTCGATTCTCTTATGGCCTACATCCTGCTAGCTCTTTTCCTGGGCTTCACGGGATTTTTTACCTGGATACTCGGTGGAGGCGACATATTCTTCATCGGCCAGGCAAGTCTCTCACAATTTTTCTCTTATGCTAACCTGAGCTTCTTCATCTTCATTCCCGCGCTCACAATGCAATTGCTGGCAGAGGAACGCAAGATCGGTACACTCGAATTGTTGCTCACAAAGTCGGTCACCGACCGGCAAGTTGTGTTGGGAAAATTTCTTGCTGCGGTGTTGATGCTCGCAATTGCGTTGTTTTTCACACTTCCTTTCGTGATAACAATCTTCAGCATTGGCAATGCAGACCTCGGACAGATACTTAGTGGGTACTTTGGATTGCTGCTCACTGGCGCTGCGTTCGTCAGCATTGGATTGTATGCCAGCAGTCTTACCAGCAACCAGATAGTATCGTTCCTCGTGGCGCTGATCATTTCGGTGTTCTTCCAGTTTATCTTTCAACTGATCTCAATGTCGATGCCCGGAGTTGTCGGTCGGATCTTCGCGGAGTTGAGTATTGCAAGTCACTTTGAAAGTATTTCGAGGGGTGTACTCGATACGAGAGACCTCATCTTCTTTTTGTCTGTGATCTTCCTCGGGTTGTTCCTGTCGGAGCTTTCATTGACCAAACGAAACCAGTGATCGCCATGAAGAAGATATACATTACCACCGTCCTCATTTTCTTTATCGTCATCGTGGTGAACCTGCTGTCGAATGAATTTCACTTCAGGCTCGATTTCACGGATGACAACCAGTACACGCTGAGCGATGCAACCGACGCCATTCTCAGCAATCTCGAAGAACCCGTAACCGTAAAGGCATACTTCTCCGAAAACATGCCCCCTTCGATAGCAAAGGCTCGCCGCGACTTCCAGGAGCTGCTGGTCGAGTATGCCGCAAAGTCCGACGGAATGCTACAGTATGAATTTATCGACCCCAGCAAGTCGGAGGCAATCGAAAACGAAGCACTCCAGGGTGGCATTCAGTCTATCCTCATCAACGTGCGGGAAAAGGATCAGTCCAAACAACAAAAGGCTTTTATGGGCGCCATTGTTTCGCTTGGCAACAAAAAGGAAGTGCTTGGTTATATTCCTCCCGACTACCCGATCGAGTACGGACTTTCGTCTGCGATCAAAAAGATATCCATCGATAACAAACCGGGCATCGGATTTCTCCAGGGACACGGTGAAGCATCGCTTTACGAAATGCAGCAGGCACAGGAACAACTGAGCGTGTTGTATAACCCCGTTCCAGTAACATTCAGCGACACAACCGGCATTCCCCCTGGACTGAAAACATTGGTTATCATTCGTCCCACCGATAGCCTTTCATACAACGACCTCACGAAGCTCGATGAATTCCTCGCAGTCGGCGGACGGCTTGTCGTAGCGCTGAATCGTGTGGACGGAAACCTGCAGAGCGCCCAGGGCACGCCAATTACAACCGGTCTCGAGTCGTGGCTCGCAGCCAAAGGAGTGATCGTTGAACCGAACTTTGTTGTCGACGCCCGCTGTGCATCCGTAATGGCGCAGCAACAGACACCCTTCGGGATGATGCAGACACAAATGGCTTTCCCTTACCTGCCCATCGCTGCAACGTTTGCCGATCATCCCGTCACCAAAGGTCTCGAAGCCGTGGTGTTCCAGTTCGCAAGCCGGGTAACGTTCGCAGGAGATACCTCCAAAAGATTTACTCCACTGGTACTTTCTTCGCAAAAGTCGAACGTATTGCCAGCACCGCTCATGTTCGACATTCAGAAACAATGGACCGAAGCAGATCTTCCTTTGAGCAACATCGCCATCGCTGCAGCCGTCGAAGGACGACTCGCCGGCTCGGTGAGCTCTAAAATGGTTGTGATTGCCGACGGGGATTTTCCAATTAACGGGTACGGCCAGGAAGCACGACGTCTCTCACCCGATAACGTGAACATACTTTCCAATGCTGTCGACTGGCTTACCGACGACACAGGTCTTATCGAGCTTCGCACAAAAGGAACAAGCGCCCGTCCAATTGACGAAATGGAAGAGAGCTCACGCACAATCCTCAAGTACACAAATTTTCTTTTGCCCCTCGTCCTTGTTTTGATTTACGGACTGATAAGATTTCAGCGAAACAGGATGCGTCGATTGAAACGAATGGCTGAGAACTATGAAGAAGATTAACAACAAGATCCTCGCGATATCACTCGTCGTCCTGGTGGGTGTGTTCGTGGTTGCACGACTCGTTCGCGCTCCGAAACTCGAAGGCAACCTGCGAAAGGAGTTGGTCAATATCGATCGGACAAAGGTCACCGAAGTACGTATCGCCTCCCGCGATTCACTGGTCACCCTTGTGAAGGAGAACGATAAGTGGAATATCGTACGCGGCGAGAAAAAAATCGAAGCCGATTCGGCCGCCGTTTCGCGATTACTGCAGACCATTCAGTTGGTGGAAGCCACCCGAATGGCAAGCCGCAAGAAAGACAAGTGGGCCGGCTTTAAAGTCGACAGCACGGGCACTAACATTTCCGTGTACTACGGAGGTGATAAAGAAGCAGACTTTATCGTTGGTAGTTTCGGATTCAATCAAACGCCTGGCAACGGTGGTATCC
Source organism: Cyclobacteriaceae bacterium (assembly GCA_035656375.1). Taxonomy (GTDB): domain Bacteria; phylum Bacteroidota; class Bacteroidia; order Cytophagales; family Cyclobacteriaceae; genus ELB16-189. The sequence continues at coordinate 32,702 of DASRSO010000240.1, forward strand.
AGGGTGGACAGGGCATTGCAGCGTACACCTATGTTCGTCTTGCCGATGAAGATGAAGTTTACATCGTCGACGGATTTTTGGGAGCTTCTGTTCCGAGTGGAACTAAAGACTGGGCGAAGAAGCCCGCGTCTCCAACCGACAGTACACTGGTTAATTAATTCCGTTCCACCATTCTTCAAAGGGCAACGACTCACCAAGAATGATTGGTTCTCCGATCTTTGGTGTTGTCACATTTGCCCCCGAAGCCTTCGCCTGTTTCACTGCGCGTTGAATAGGATCGCGCCAGGGATGATTGGCGAGCGTGAATTTCCCCCAGTGCACAGGCAGGAATACTTTGGCCTGGAGATCGAGCGCAGCCTGCACGGTTTCTTCCGGCATCATGTGAATGTACGGCCACTGCACATCGTACTGACCACATTCAAGCATTGCGATATCGAACGGCCCGAATTTATCTCCAATGTCTTTGAAAGAGTTATCGAAGCCCGAATCGCCTCCAATAAATATTTTCAAGCCGCCAGTCTCCAGTACGAACGACGACCAAAGGGTCTTGTTCCTG
>DASRSO010000241.1:0-19095 GCA_035656375.1 Cyclobacteriaceae bacterium
TTCGAACTGTTTTCATTGCGACCACCTGGTCTCCGATTTTTTAAAAGAAATGGAGCGCGTAAATTGAGGAATGATCGTCACCAAAGAGCTCGCCAAACAATACCTCATAAAACGCGCCGCCTGGTTCATCGAAACCGCTCCTGACGGCGACTACATGATGGCCTACCGTTCCGTAAACTGGCTCGAAGGCATGGAGCTCTTCGAAGACCAGGATGAATGTCTTCGCGAACTCGACAAGCGCCGGACGGCGCGAATGGAATCGGGACATTGTCCAAAGTGTAACTACCGCCACGCGACAGAAACCGAAAAAGATCTCTCCTATCTCACTCTCATTGGAGAGCCCAAAGGTTCAAAAATATACCAGTGTCCGAAGTGTCGTTCCGGGTGGTTTACAAAAGCCGGTTGGAAGATATGGTATGGATACGATGAAGCCATGCTGGACTATGTTACCGAATGGGGCAATCGCAACATGCAACCCGATGCTTCGCAACGAAAGGTGCTGAACGAGATCGGCAATATTTCATCCGACAGAAAGTTGCAACTGTTCCCTGCGCACGTAGTTCTCAGGGATGGAACGGAGATCCCGAGTGCGATGATCCATTTGCAGGATGAGCCGCCGCCACCGGATTGGTTTGAAAAAAGTACGTGGCATTACTTCGATCTCGTAAAGGAAATACGACCTTCCGAGATCGCATATAAAAAACAGATCGCAAAAGACATCATGAACGCGATGCAAAACGGAAAGTTCAAGATTATCTATGTGAAAGATCAGGAAACTCAAAAGATCTATTCTTTCGAAAGTCATGCAGGAGTTTTCTTCCCTGAAGAGTTGAAAGGAAAAGAACTATCGTTGGAAAAGGCGGGCGCCGATATCAATGAACATCTCAATTATTATATGCCGCATGAACGGGGTGGGTCGCCATTTTGGGGACTAACGCCTCCACCTAAAACGATCTCGATCCGGGGAGATAAGATCTAAGTCACTTTGTGAAGTACCAGGCGATCATTAAGCCGATAAATACAACAACAAGTATCTTAATTATAGTTGGCATGAAGGAACTCTCCTTCTCTTGTAAATAGAGATTCGTCTTCGGTTGCTCTTTAATCTCTTTTACCTCTTTCACTTCCTTCACTTCTTCGAGGCTCGCGTCTTCGGTCATTTGTTCTCCAACACTTTTAAATAAAGCACCAATTACTTTTGTGATACTCGTCTTGCCACCATTCATACTTGCAAGCAACGGTTCGATGTTATCGGGAATACCGTTCTTATTCTTATCCATATTTATAAAGTGTGCACGATGTTCTTCAGGAACATCTTCGAGGCTTGTGTATTCGATGCCGTTTACGGTGTAGCGGGTGGTAGTTCCGTCATGGTGGTATTGATAGTTCATTTTGCCAACATAAAATCCTGTACCAAAGTTAAAAGTAACTTCGGTCTTCAGCGGTCGCTGCCCACAAAATTCCCCACTTTTCCACACACTTTCGCCTCACTTTCTTTTTCAAAGTTCGTCCCCGGTGCCCCTGAGCGACGGCATGATGTTTTCCTATGAGTCAGTCCACTCGATATGAAAACAGGAAGTTTTGTGCTGATGTTACTGGTGATGGTGCCGATTGCGGTCGGTCTTCCTTCGTCGCCTCCTCGCGCTGAAACTCCAATAGCTTTTGAGCAACCAAACGACTATTTCGTACTCGAAACTTTAACGATCTACAACCCGGTTGAAAATCAGTGCGACGCCGATCCGCTGATCACTGCAAACAATTCACGCATCGACCTCGACAAACTTTCGCGCAACGAGATCCGTTGGATGGCCCTTTCGAGAAACCTTCTGAAGAGGTGGAATGGCGAGTTTAACTATGGCGACACTGTTATTCTCCAGTCCGGGGATCCCGACATCGATGGGCTTTGGGTTGTGAACGACAACATGAACAAGCGTTTCAAAGATCGTGGAGACCTGCTGTTTCACCGCGATTCGCGCACAACAGGTATCTGGAAAAACGTGAAAATTACCCGACAAAATGGTAAAATAGCAGGTACTTAATTACCTGTGGCAATCCCTAACCCTGCAATTCCCTTCGAAAAACTATTAATCGAATCATCGCTTCGCAGTGAAGAGCTCACGAAGAACGTTACGCCGGCAGCAGTGATAACCGGCATTATGTTTATTGCCGGAAGATACCTACGCTAAGTCAATGAGAGAAAAAGGCATTACCCGAAAGCGCTTCACATCGAAAAAGAAAGGCAAAACCGTTTACCGGTTCGAGTATTACGGCGTAACCGGCAAGCTTATCTCCAATAAGAAAGTTATTGAACGTTGTGCGAAGCTCGTACTCCCTCCGGCATGGGAAGACGTGTGGATCTCGAACGATCCGGATGCGGATCTACAGGCAACGGGCCGCGACTTCAAAGGCAGGCTTCAATACAAGTACCACGCAAACTGGACTCAAGCGCGGTCGGAAAAGAAGTTCGATGGCATGGTTGAGTTTGCCAAACTCCTCCCCACGATCCGCCGAACGGTAGACGCAGACCTCACACTAGAAGGCATGCCAAAGAACCGGATCGTTGCATTGATCGTGAAGCTTATCGACCTGTATCATTTCAGGGTTGGCAACGACGAGTACGCGAAGAAGAACAAATCTTACGGACTCACAACGTTAAAAAAAGGACACGTGTCGTTCGATCGGTCGAAGAATGCCGAAGGCAAGATCGATGCAATCTTTGAGTTCGTCGGCAAGTCGGGCAAGTTGTGGAAGAGACGAATTTGGGAGGATGATCTTGCCATGTTGATCGCCGACTCGGGCGCAATCGGCAACCAGGGCAACAATGTCGACTTGTTTAAATACGAAGATGGCAACGGGGTAGTGCACGACATCAAGGCGCACCACATCAACGAATACCTGGATGCGATCACACCGGTTTATGGAAAAGTGACATGTAAGGATTTTCGTACCTGGGCTGCGACGTGGAAAACAGCCTCAAGACTTGCAAAGCAGCTCGATCCGGATACAGCAACGGCGCGGAAGAAAATTGCGAACGAAGTAGTGAAGACTGTTGCGTCAGACCTCGGTAACACACCTGCAGTCTGCCGGTCGTCGTACATCCACCCGAGAATACTCGAGCACTGGATGAGCGGTCGCTTCAAGAAGACATGGTCGGCCGCCAGCAAAGCGCGAAAGGTCATGAGGCTCTCGAAAGAAGAAACGATCACGCTCGCCTACATCGGCGGGTAACTCATCTGCGGAACCTGATCGAGTACACCACAGGATTGATCTCCTGGGGAATTCGTTGACTGCTGATGAGGTCCATTCGATCACCCATCAATGAATCGGATTCGGGATGACTATTGTTAGGGGGCATATCGAGCACAACGGTTGCCGACAAAGTATCAAGATTGCCGCCGTCCCAGCTCACGATCCCGCCATAATCCCACCCGAAGCCTGCGAACTGAAAAGGTTTACCATTCATCTTTTCGAGCTCTTTCAATGTAGTGCCAGGGCCAAGTCCAAATTCGGTACCCCATGTGCTTTCGATCCCGTACACTGCCATCTCATCTACACCGCGAAAGTTGATGGAGTCTTTCCATTTGTATTCGATCTCATTCGGCTGGTCTTTAAGAACGATGGTGGCAGTGTACTCGCACATTCCTTCAGGGCAATAACGGGTTTCACGGGTGACGTTGTTGGCACCGAAGATCTCAATAAGTTTTTCTTCGGAGTCGAAAGTCAGAAGACGTTCAAGTGTCATTACAGGATCGCTGGTGGCATTTGAAACGTCTTCTGTGGGAGTTTCTTCGGCTTGAGTTTCTTCGGTTTTTGGTGATGAACATGCCGCAAGGGCAAAGAAAACTGGTACGAACAGTCGGCGCATTGGGGTAAGGGCGATTTCACAAGAAATTTAGTGAAAAGGGAGAGTTACGCAAAGCCCCACACCGCACACAACCTCGGAGAATGCACAAAGTTCTTTGCGTTACGTCGCGGTAAGTCTGCGTAATTGTCTCTATAATATTACGCCCACGGATCCAGCACCACCTTCACACAATCCTCTTCTTTCTTCTGAAAAATTTCATATCCATGTGATACCTGCGATAGTGCCAGGCGATGTGTGATAATGTCATCAAGTTTCACCCTTCCCTCTTGCACATACTTCAACAGTTCATCAATGTACTTATGGGCCGGGGCCTGACCGCCTTTCAATATTATTCCTTTGTCGAAAAACTGGTGAATGGGAAAATTATCGTAAGGTGTTCCGTAAACGCCGAGCACCGAAACTATACCGCCTCTTCGCACGGCACTCATGCACGCCTCCAAAACTTTTGGTGTGCCTTTTTCAAAATTGATCACAGCTTTTGCTTTCTCCAGGATATTCCTGTCGGCTTCGAAGCCTACGGCGTCAACGCAAACATCGGCGCCGCGACCGTTGGTAATGCTGCGAATAAATTCTACAACATTTTTACCGTCTTCGTCCCAACGAATAACTTCACAGTTGGCAACTTTTTTTGCTTTATCTAATCGATACTGCAATGGATCGGTGACCACCACGCGGCCGGCGCCACGAAGCCAAGCACTTTTGGCAGCCATCAGTCCCACCGGGCCAGCACCGTAGATCAATACAGTTTCACCGCCCTGCACGTTACCCCAATCAATGCCGGTGTAACCGGTTGGAAAGATGTCGGTCAGGAAGAGCACCTCCTCATCGCGAAGGTTGTCGGGAACCTTGCGTGGGCCGACATCTGCATAAGGAACGCGGACGTATTGCGCTTGTCCGCCGTCGTAACCTCCATACAAATCGGTATAACCAAACAGTGCTCCTCCTTTTTCCGACATCAGACCTCCCTCGGGTCCGTATTGTTCGGGGTTACTGTTCTCACAATGGCCTGGTAGCTGGTGGGTACAGAAAAAACAGTGACCACAGGCAATCGGGAATGGTACCACTACCCGGTCGCCCATCTTTAGTTTAGTGACGCCTTTTCCCACTTCTTCCACAATTCCCATGAATTCATGACCCAGGACCATTGGGCGTGGTTGGGGAAAACCTCCGGAGTAGATATGAAGGTCCGACCCGCAGATTGCGGTGGCTGTAACTTTCAGAATGACGTCGCTTGACTCTTTGATCTTTGGGTCGTCGACCTGATCGCACGTAACCTTTTTGGGTGCGTGTATGACGGCTGCTTTCATAATACTCTATTGGTTATTGGATATTGGATATTGGTAATTGGACATTCGTCATTCCTCACTCCCCACTTCCCACCGGGGCCTGTTGCTTCTTCATTTTATCGGCCGCCTGTTCGTCGGGTGTAATGTTGGCCATCGCTACCTGTAACTTGTTCTTAAGTCCCGAAACGACCATGTCGTCGTTGCTCATCAGTGCATCGTAGCCATCCTGGGCGACTTTAACCGGGTCGTCGAGTTTTCCTTCCGCCACTTGCTTCGACTGAAGCATGTCGGCTTTATTGAAGAAGTCGGTATCGGTAGCACCGGGCAACAATGCGGTTACTGTGATGCCGCGATCTTTAACCTCGCTTCGTATTGCTTCGGTGAATGATTGAACGAATGCTTTTGTACCGTGATAAACGGATTGATATGGGCCCGGTGTTTTGCTGGCGATCGAAGAAAGGTTAAGGATCTTTCCTTCGCCGCGGTCGATCATTTCCCTAAGAAACAGTTTAGTGAGAATAACGAGGCTCGAAATGTTGAGATTGATTATATCCAGTTCACGATTGATGTCGGTGTCAACAAATTCGCCATATTGACCTTGCCCGGCGTCGTTGATAAGAATATTGATCGTTACGCCAAGGTCTTGCACATCTTTATACAATGCGAAAGCATTCTGAGGGTCGAAAAGGTCTTTTGATATTGTGATGACCTCGACGTTGTATGCCTTCGTGAGATCGGCGGAAACATTATTAAGGTCGGTTATTCCACGAGCAACAATCACAAGATTGTATCCATTTTTAGCGAATAGCTTCGCAAGCTCGTATCCTATGCCGCTTGTACCTCCCGTAACAAGTGCATACTGTGCGTTGTCTCTCATAGTGTTTCAGTTTAATTGAAGACATAACGCAGTGAAAAATGATGCCACTTGTTTTAACCGCCGCCAGTTTCTGAATCAGGAGCATCGACAGGTTTAGACTCTGGCGATCCTTTTTGCCGTAAAAAGATAGATAAGACAACAATAGATATTACAGCAACAAACTCGCTTTGCCAGTTTTGAAAAGACTCAAACCAAAATCTTGTTTCGCCCATAAACTTCCCCAATGTGACGGTTTGCTTCCCGTTGAGAATTTGCTCCTCGTTGTAATTACGTAGACTTCCGTATGCGTGAAGACAAAAGCTTATAAGAAACAGGAGGCCAAATGCAATTGAAAGCGAGTTCTTATACAGCGTGAGAATAAAACCGCCTCTTTTCACCGGCCAGGGTGCATTTTTCGACTTTGGATCTGGCTCGCGATCAACTTCCTCTTTTTCACCTATTTTCTTCGATTCGCTCGATCCGTGCTGTCGAAGCCATATGGTCAAAAGTACGTACATGGCCATCTGCAAAAACTCGCTTTCCCAGTTCTCAAAGGTGACCTGGTAGAAATGACCCGTGGTCAAATAGTGAAGAAACGCAATCGGCGAGGCTCCATGTTCCAACAGATCATCGTTGTATTCGTGCCAACCCGTGATCATCTGCCCGGTAATGCAAAGCAAGACCAGGGTAAGTAACACAAGAGTAAGGCTGTTACGATATAAAAACTTTCCCATCATTAACGATTCCGCCCTGCAATTTTTTGGCCGAACTCATTGCGGCATTATGTATGCTAGGGCGTGAATTATGGAAAAGAAAAATAAGCCAAAGAAAAGAAGGAGGTGGCTGATCGTCCTGCTCAGCGTAGTTGCCTTCCTGGGATTATTGCGACTGGCACTTCCCTACATTGTTCTACACTATGCGAATAAGAGCCTTGCAAAAATGGAAGGTTATCGCGGCCACATAGAGGATATAGACCTGGCACTGATCCGCGGCGCTTACAAGATCGACAGCATTTACCTGAATAAAATAGATTCCGCCACGTCGAAGGAAACGCCATTCTTTTCGGCATCGCTCATCGACCTGTCAGTTGAATGGAAAGCGCTGTTCCATGGGTCCATCGTCGGCGAGGTGGAATTCAAAGATCCGGTTATGACGTTTACTAAAGATAAAGTTGAACCCAAGACCGTGGAGAAAGACTCCACAGACTTCCGACAGCTTCTCGATGATTTCATGCCACTGCAAGTAAACCGGTTTGCGATCAACAACGGGAACGTAAAGTATAAAGACGAGACCTCGAAACCACCAGTAGACATAGCACTGACGGACTTGTTTGTGATCGCCCGAAATCTTAAAAACAGTTACGACTCGGGGGCGTTGTTACCGGCAACGGTTACCGCAACAGCCTCTGTGTACGAAGGAACAATGTCGGTTAATCTTAAAATGAATCCCCTCGCGGAAGAGCCGACTTTCGATATGAACGCAGAAGTAAAGAATACCAATCTCGTGCTGCTTAACGAATTCTTTAAGGCTTATGCAAAAATTGATGTTAACAAAGGAACGTTTGGAATGTATGCCGAAGTGGCAGCAAAAGACGGAGGATTCACCGGGTATGTAAAGCCCGTGGTGAAAGATCTTGATGTGCTTGGTTTGGAGGATCGTAAAGACAACTTCTTCCAAAAAGTATGGGAGTCAATAGCTGGCGCCGCGGGAAGCATCTTCACGAATCCGCCGAAAGACCAGGTGGCAACCAAGATTCCTTTCGAAGGAAGACTGGACGACCCAAAAGCGAATATCTGGATAACGATATCGAACACCCTGCGGAATGCATTCATACAGGCCATTCAACCTTCAATAGACAACGAGATCAACATCGCGTCGGTAGATGCACCAAAGAAACCAGAAAAGAAAACATTGCTGCAGCGCGTCTTGGGCAAGGACGATAAAGATAAAGACAACGATAAAGACAACGATAAAGACAAGAGCAAAGACAGGAAGAAAAGAAAAAAAGAAAGAAAGGAGAGAAAAGAAAAAAGATCATAACATCTTATACACGGCCACACTCCACGGTTTGATCTTTCCTGGGCTCGATTCTTCGTTGCCGAAGATCTGCTGCCAGTTACCATCTTCAAATGAATAACTCACTTCTAAAGAAGATAAGTTAAAAAAGAGGTACCAGCCTTCCTCATGATATATCGAAATGCATTTCGGTGCGATCACCGAAACTTGGATCAATCGTTTCTCAAATGCAGGAAGACTTTTTCTAAGCCTGATCAGGTCCATATACCATTGAAGCATTTTTCCGTGCTTTCCCTGCCCACGGCTGTTCCAATTTAACTTGCACTCGAGGAATGTTTTCTCGTCTTGTGCATCTTTAGGCTCGTGCTCACCCATGTGCGCAAACTCTTTCTTTCGTCCTTCACGAACGGCCTTGATCAACTCCTTGTCCGAATGATCAACGAAATACATGAAAGGGGCGTCTTCGGCATACTCCTCTCCCATGAACAACATGGGAATGTAAGGAGATAAGATCATCGCTGCCGCCGCCACCATCAGTTCCCTTGTTCCGATCAGTGAAGAAATTCGCTCGCCAAGCACCCTGTTCCCAACCTGGTCGTGATTCTGAATGAACACCACAAACTTGTCGCCTTCGATACCCGCAGAAGATGCCCCGTATTTTTTCTTGCGGAACTTCACAAACCCGCCCGAGCTCACAAACCCGTCCTTGAATGCCTTCGCCAGTTGGTGAGTGCTTCCAAAATCTTCGTACTGTTTTTTACCATCAGGATGCACAATCACATACAGCGAATGATGAAAGTCGTCCAGCCATTGAGCGTCGAATTTGTATTCGCTGAGTATGCGGGGGTCATTGAGATCACTCTCTGCAATCAAAAAAATATTCCGGCCAGCCTTCTCCCTCAATTTATCCGCCCGTCGATTGAACGCGGCCAGTATATGATCGGCCCCGACGTCAAATATCGTATGGATTGCGTCGAGGCGCAGGCCGTCGATATGGTAGTTCGTTATCCAGTGTTCGATATTATTCAAGAAATATTCCCGCACTCCGTCCGACCATTGCTGGTCGAAATTGATCGCATCGCCCCAGGGAACATGATATGCCTTCGTAAACCACGGCCCGAATTTGTTGAAATAATTTCCTTCAGGTCCCATATGGTTATATACCACATCGAGTATCACTGCAATCCCTTTCTGGTGACAGGCATCTACCAGCATTTTTAGTCCATCGGGACCACCGTAACTATTCTGAACAGCATAAGGAAAAACTCCATCATAGCCCCAATTTCGCTTACCCGGAAATTGTGCGACAGGCATGATCTCAATGGCGTTGATACCGAGATCAACAAGATCATCAAGCTGCTGTATCGCGCTCTCGAATGTTCCGGTATCTGTAAATGTGCCGATGTGAAGCTCGTAGATGATAAGGTCCCTGAGTGCTCTACCCCGCCAGGTCTCATCATGCCATTTGAATGACCGGTGATCGACAACCGCGGAACAACCATGAACGCCGTTCGGCTGAAAATGCGACGCAGGATCAGGTACATCAACATCATCGTCGGGTTGGTAGAAATAATATGTATTCTCACTTATCCCATCGCATTCAACTGTAAAATATCCTTCCTCGTCCTTTTGCATAGGGTACATCGCCTGCGACGGTGAAATGATATGCAACGACATCGTCGCGAGCTCCGGCGCCCACACGGAAAATTTCCATTTATTCCCCTCGATAAATATCGGTCCGCATCCTTTCATAGTCCGTTAAAATTTATGAGCCTTATTACTACCGCTTCATCGCCGCTTAACACACAGGTGTCTTCTACTTTCTCTCCTTCAATCTCAGGTGAGGTCGAGATCTCAATAACTCCCGAAAATTTCAAACTGTTGTGCCGGAAGTAAGTCACCCTCGACGTCAGGTTCAGAATTACAAGAAAAGTATCTGAACCCTCACCCCTTCTCAAATAAGATATCAATTGATGATCGGCATAAACGGGATGATATTCTCCCAGTCGTAATGACGGCTCGGTGTTTCTAAGGTTGATAAGTTTTCGGTACAGGGCGAGCATCGAGTGTTCATCGTTTTCCTCAGCCTTTACGTTTATACTCTTGTACCTTCTGTCGAGCCGAAGCCACGGCTTTCTGTCTGAAAAACCCGCGTACTCACTTTCGCCGGACCATTGCATGGGAGTTCGCGCGGGATCCCGGCTGAGATTTTTTCCTGGCATATTCAATCCCTGCGGATCGTGTACCTCTTCGGCAGGAATAGGCACGTCGCGCATACCGATCTCATCACCATAATATATTGTGGGCGTGCCACGCAGCGTCAACAACATCACTGCAGCTACCCGTGCCTGGTGCAACCCTACCCTGCTCGCAATCCTTGGTTGATCATGATTCCCGAGAACCCAGTTCGGCCAACCGCCGGGCGGCAGCGCAGCTTCGTACTCTTGTATCGCAGCAGATATCCTCTGCGCCGACCATGGCAGGGTGATCAATTGAAAATTAAATGGCAGATGAACACCCTTGTTATCAGCACCATAATAAGTGACAAGCTTGCTGATCGGCAAATAGATCTCGCCGATCATAATGCGGTCACCGAAATCATCCAGCACCGCCCGCATCTTCTTTACGATCTCGTGCACCTCGTACTGGTCGGTGGAATAAAGCGGGATCAACTCATCGCATGTTGCCATGTAAGATTGGTAGTCGGGATTGACAGGGTTATCCCGAAGTTGTTCATCCTTTATGATATGCCACAGCACATCCACGCGGAATCCATCGACACCTTTCTTTAACCAGAAGCGCATCATGTCGAACATCGCGTTTTGCACTTCGGGATTTCGCCAGTTAAGATCGGGCTGCTCTTTCAGGAAGGCATGATAATAATATTGACCTGTATCCGGGTCCCACTCCCACGCCGGTCCTCCAAACGCTGCGCGCCAGTTGTTCGGCAGCCCGCCATCACGACCGGGGTCGCGCCATAAATACCAGTTGCGTTTCGGATTGTCGCGGGAAGATCTCGATTCAATGAACCATGGATGTTTGTCGGACGTATGATTTGGAACCAGGTCGAGCAACAATCTCATACCTCGCTGGTGAGTTTCTTTCAGAAGCTCGTCGAAGTCGCTCATGTTCCCAAACAACGGATCCACGTTTTGGTAGTCCGCAATGTCGTATCCGAAATCGGCCATCGGTGAAGGATAGATCGGCGTGATCCAAATAGTGCCAATACCCAGCGCGGCGAGATAGTCGAGGCGTTGAATAATCCCTTTCAGGTCGCCCACACCATCGCCGTTCGTATCCTGGAAAGATCGCGGATACACCTGGTATATAACTTCGTGCCGCCACCATGAGTGGCCTTCGTAGTGAGTCACTTCCGTCAAATTTTTTTTCGTGCATAAGGGAAAAGTTGTGCCAAACTTCCCGCACGATCTTTGAACTCTTCAAAAAAATCTGGTTTATGAAAAAAGAGGACATCGAACTCTGGGATTGGAATCGTATCCTGTTAGGAACCGCGTCCCCGGAGTTCATGCTGGAGGTCTTTCTTCGGACAATCGTAAGCTTCCTTCTGCTTTTTGCAATCCTGCGCCTGCTTGGAAAAAAAATGAACGGTCAATTAAATCTTACAGAAACGGCCGTCATGATAACGTTGGGTGCAATTATCTCTGTACCCATGCAAATGCCCGATCGGGGGATACTGATCGGTGTCATTGCCCTTATTTGTGTGTTGATACTGCAAAGATTCTTTAACTGGACATCGGTGAAAAGTGAGCGTCTGGAAAACGCTACCCAGGGTAAACTTGCGATACTAGTAAGAGATGGGTGATGGACCTGGAAGCTATGGCCAAAGCGGGCGTCTCCAAACAAGATCTGTTCGCCGCGCTCCGCGAACACAGTTACCACAACCTTGCCAGCGTGAAACGTGTGTACTTCGAAGCTTGTGGCATGCTTAACATATATGAAGAATCGCAAAAGAAGGCGGGCCTTGCTGTCTATCCTTCCAATGAAGACCAGCTCGTTCATCAAGCTGAAAAAGACGGCGCACATGTTGTTTGTAAAAATTGCGGGTTCGTTGTTGAAAATGCGAACGGCGATGACAACTGTCGCCATTGCGGAAAAAAGCAATGGATGGCTGCCATCTACTAGTCAATATTATTTATGGATGCGCAAGAAATTATTCCGTGGGACTGGCGACGAATATTTATCGGTGAAGTGCCGGGTGGCTTTCTGCTCGAAGTCGTACTTCGCGTTGCATTCATATATCTTCTTTTGTTGATCTCGATGCGAATCCTCGGAAAGAAGATGGCCTCACAATTCACAAGAAATGAAATGGCCGCACTCGTTTGTCTCGCGTCAGCAGTTGGAGTACCGATCCTTTCTCCCGACCGTGGACTTTTACCTGCGTTAATCATTTGCATCGTGATCATACTGTTGAGCAGGATGTTCCTGTACTTCTCTGTTCGCAGTGAAAGAGTCGAGGCAATAACCCTGGGCTCCGTGGAAACCCTGATCGACGAAGGCGTAATGAATATCAAGACAATGGAAAGCACCGGGTTGTCGCAGGAAAGAGTGTTTGCACAGTTAAGGTCGCAACAGATCATGCACCTGGGCGAAGTCAGGCGGCTGTACTTTGAAGCCAATGGAAAATTCACGTTGATCAAGTCGAAGGATGATCGGCCGGGCCTTACTGTAATTCCCGACTTCGACACGGAATTTACTAAGTCACAGCAAAAGACATACAACGTGCTTGTATGTTCGGTTTGCGGGCAACTTAATGCGAGTACAAGAAAGAGTTTGAGGTGTCCTTCCTGCCGGCGGCGACATTGGAAGGTTGCTGTTACATCTGCGGAAAAAGTACCCGACGAAGTAGCAGTAGGTCATCAATAATAAAACAAAGAATAACAAACCATGAAAAACATAACCAGGTGTTTATCATTGAATAAATGGAGCGATCTCGGCAACCGATCCTCACATGAAATACTTGAAAAAAATGTACTGCCAGGCTATCTGCGTGAGCGTCGATGGTTTGCAGGCAAAGGCCGTGAGGTAAACTCGGTGGCTGTTGTTAACCAGCTACATATCCCGGGTTCGAATCTCTCACCTTACTTGTGGCTGCTGCGTGTAGAGTATTCGGATCAGACGAATGAAAAATATCTGTTGCCTGTTTGTTTTATACCCGACCGGCAATTGCCAGAAGAGCAGATGAGGCCACCGTTGCTTTGTAAAATATCTCTCGATCTCGAAAACGGCTGGCTGTGTGACGGAACGTGGTGTGAAGAGTTCAGGGCGTCGCTCTTAAAGAATTTCACACTGCAGTCACAGATCCCGGGAGAAGACGAAAGTCACATGGACTTCAACGCTAACCCTGCCTTTGTAGCACAGTTCAAAGAATCCCAGCCGTCGCGGGTGTTCCATGCCGAGCAAAGCAACACCTCAATCGCGTTTGGCGACAAATTCTTCTTCAAACTTTATCGCAAGGTCGAGCCCGGTATCAATCCCGACATCGAGCTCTCAAGGTTCTTAACCGTCGACTCGCCTTTTGTGGGAACTCCTGCGTGGCTGGGCGAGGTAAAGTGGTATACTAAAGACGGCCCGATCTCGGTTGGTATCCTCCAACAGTTATTGCCTGGAAGTACCGTAGCGTGGAACTATCTCATGCCAATGATCGATCACGCAATACATGACCCGGGCGACAATAGTAATCTCTTGTGGCAAAAGCTACGACAACTTGGAAAGCTCACGTCTGCCATGCATGAAGCACTCGGGGCTCACAACAGCTCCGCCGATTTTGCAGCGGAGTCGTTCACCGTGGCGCAACAACAGGCGCTGCGGACACGTGTGCTTTCTGATGTTTCGGAAACTTTTGAACTTCTAAAGAATAGCATAAATAAGCTGCCGGCAAATGCCAGGGAGGCTGGCTTACATTTGCTCGACTCGCAACACGAGCTGGGTCACCTGATCCGCGACGCTTACCTGTTCAGGACCGACGGAACGGCCATTCGCATTCATGGAGACTTTCACCTCGGACAAGTGCTGGTAGCTGGCGATCAAATGCTGGTGACCGACTTCGAAGGTGAGCCCGCCAGGCGGTACGATGAACGACGCATGAAACAACCGCCCGAAAAAGATATTGCAGGCATGTTGAGATCATTCCAGTACATTATCCACACCGTGGCTCCAAACGACGACCCGGCATTGCTTGAAGATGTACTTCATCGCATGACTGATGTATACATGAGGGCGTACAACAACGAATCGCCGGAGATCAACGGGGTGTTGCGACTGTTCCTTATAGAGAAGGCTTTGTATGAATTAAGGTATGAGATCAACAATCGCCCCGACTGGGCAACGATTCCTATTGCAGGGATTATGTCGGTGATCAAAGAAGGGATGGTACATCACGACTGACCAGGTTGCGATAGATGTTCAGCACTTTCGAAGCTGCGGTGTCCCAGGAGATTGCCGGTACGCTTTGACGGGCGTTTTGCCGCATTGTTTCGGCGAGGAGTGGATATCGGAGTACACCGGAGATTGCACGTGCCAGTGCATCCGTGTCCCAAAAGTCAACCTTTAGAACATCGGGTAAAACTTCCGTTACTCCCGACTGCAGCGACACAACAACGGGAACCCCGGCATTCACCGCCTCGAGTGCTGTCAATCCAAAGGGCTCGGATACCGATGGCATTACGTACACCCGCGAGTAGCTCAACAGACGTGCAACATCTGCTTTGCCAAGGAAGCCGGTGAAATGAAAACGCGCTGACAATTTTTTTGATATCACCCTGCGGATCATAGTTATAAGTGCATCCCCGGCACCGGCCATCACGAAATGGCAGTTTGGAAACTCTTTAAGAACTTTCTCGGCCGCATCGACGAAGTACTCTGGTCCTTTTTGAAATGTGATGCGGCCAACGAACGAAACCAACTGATCGCCCAGGGGATGGATCTTGTTGGCCAGTGGAGTCCAGTCGTTGTATTGTACGCCGTTATGTACAACTTCTATGCGATCGCGTGGTGCCTGGTATCGATTGATCAATGTCTTTGCTGTGAGATTGCTTACGGCTATAATTTTATCGGCATACTGCACGGCCATTCTTTCGATCTCATGCACCAACTCGCTGCCGACTCCTGCCCTGTCGAATTCTGTTGCATGTATATGAACAACTAAGGGTTTCCCGGTAGCATTCTTCAATGCAACAGCAGCAGGGAATGTCATCCAGTCGTGAGCATGAATGACATCAAACTCCTGTTCGAGTGCGAAGGCAACAAGGATCTCCGCATACTTGTCGACTTCGAAAAGCAACTTGTTGCCATAACCTCCTTCGAATTGATAACCCACGGTTCGTTTTGTAGACCTGGGAAAATAGTTTGATGAGTTCCATTTCGACAGGAACTCTTTTGCATCGACGTGATAGAGTTGTTCGTAAGGGTCTAGTGATGCGTTTATCTCCGCGACATGGAGAACATCTTCCACAAACACCTCCTCATGCACGTGGGCGGTCTCGTACGTGGAAATACTTAAATTATTTGCGCCCAATACTTTGACTTCGCCGTCCTGACTTGAGTCGGCTTTTGGAACCAC
Organism: Cyclobacteriaceae bacterium; assembly: GCA_035656375.1. Lineage (GTDB taxonomy): Bacteria > Bacteroidota > Bacteroidia > Cytophagales > Cyclobacteriaceae > ELB16-189. The sequence continues at coordinate 15,603 of DASRSO010000241.1, forward strand.
AAACAAGATCTGGACTTCGTCTGTCTTTATAAGTGCGGATGTTAGCCCTTCACAGGCTACACCCAGTCCACCCGATATATGCGGCGGGAACTCCCAGCCGAGCATCAAAACTTTTATCATACACAATGGCCTTCACACAATCATGCCATTCAAACATCTAGCAAATTATTTGCATACGGTTGAAAACAATACATGCTATGAAATCAGCAAAAACAAAACAACCTGTTAAGCCCCTGGTGTTATACTTTCACGTTCACCAGCCGCGAAGACTAAGGCGATTCGGATTTCTTGATATCGGTGATGGTCACAACTACTTCAACGATTCATTAAATGCCGACATTATCCAAAGAACAGCACAGCGTTGCTATCTGCCGGTTAATGACATGTTAACAAACCTGTGTAAAGCATTGGGGAATGTCCGCCTTACCTATTCGATCTCGGGAGTGGTGCTTGGGCAGTTCGAGAAATTTGCACCCGAGGTAATACACAGCTTTCAATCGTTGGTTAACACCGGTTGCGTGGAATTACTCGCTGAGACAAGTCATCATTCACTCGCCAGCCTCATGCCGAACGAGGAGTTTCCTCATCAAATCGAGGAACATCTGAATCTGATAGAACGGCATTTCCACACACGCCCTACTGTTTTCAGGAACACAGAGCTCATCTATAACAACAACATCGGGGCTCGTGTGGCGCAGTTGGGGTTCAAAGGTATTATTTGCGACGACGTCGACCGGGTACTGATGCACAATGACCATCATGCAATCTATCACCACCCGTCGCATCGCGACTTCAAAATACTGCTCCGCAACAATGTGCTGAGCGACGACATCGGCTTCCGGTTCATTACCGGTACAGGCAAACTTGACCTCGACCGGTATTTCCGGAGCATCGAAAGCTCAATAGGTGTTACAACACTTGCATTCGACTATGAAACCTTCGGGGAGCACGTTCCTGAGACCGCCGGCATCATCGACTTCCTCCACGATTTTATTGAGAAAGCTTCGAGGAGCAATAGGGTTAAGCTTATGACGCCAACAGACGTGTTCAGTTCGGTGCAGGCAAATGACAAGCTTGATGTTCCGGATTTCATTTCCTGGGCCGATGAGCACAAGGACCTTTCCGCATGGCTGGAGAATGATATCCAGAATGAAGCATTCAAAATGATGCAAGGACTTGAAGAACAGGTGATGAAAGTCAATAACCCTGAACTCACAGACACCTGGCGAAATCTTCAGACCAGCGACCACTTTTATTATATGTCTACCAAAACCGCGGGCGACGGCGAGGTACACTCCTATTTCAGTCCCTACAACTCGCCTTACGAAGCATATATAAATTACATGAACATACTAAACGACTTCAAGCTTAAACTGCAGGCTGCTCCACCACAAAATCATACAGAGACAACGGAACACGAACGCCGTCACGAACATACTCCGAACTGGGCCGAACGGGCACAGGCGGACTATCATGAACTAACAAGCCGCTGAACACATGAACGGTGATATCTCGATCTATCCGGGTGAGCCATACCCGCTCGGTGCAACATACACGGGCGACGGAACGAACTTCGCGATCTTCAGCGAAAATGCCACAGCAGTTTACCTCTGCTTATTCGATCGGCCCGGTCCCGAAGGAAAAGAACGAAGGATAAAGATGCCTGAACGAACACACCAGGTGTGGCATGTCTGTATTCCTGAAGTTAAGCCGGGACAACTTTACGGTTATCGTGTTGAAGGAGCATACGATCCCGGCAACGGCCATCGGTTCAACTCCAATAAATTATTGCTCGATCCTTATGCACGGGCGGTGACTAACACACTCGAATGGAACGATGCATTGTTCGGGTACGAGATCGGCCACGAGGATGGAGATCTTTCAATGAGCAAAACAAACAGCGCACCTTACATCTGCTTGTGTGTCGTTGTAGACAATTCATTCGATTGGGAGGGCGACGAGCTTCAGCGCATTCCGCTTCACAAGACGATGATCTACGAGACTCACGTTCGAGGGTTTACACTAAACCACCCGGAGATTCCTGAAAATATTCGCGGAACGTATAAAGGCCTCGCACACCCGGTAGCATTAAAGTACCTGACCGATCTCGGGGTCACGTCGGTTGAATTGATGCCCGTGCATCATTTCGTGAAAGACCGGCACCTGGTCGAAAAGAAACTATCAAACTATTGGGGATACAATACTATAAGCTTCTTCGCACCCGAGCCATCATACGCGCAGCCGCAGTCTTTTGAAAATGTTATAAAGGAATTCAAAGAGATGGTAAAGGCGCTGCATAAAGCTGGTCTCGAAGTGATCCTTGACGTTGTTTATAATCATACAGCGGAAGGTAACGAGCGAGGTCCTACCCTTTCGTTCAGGGGTATCGACAATAAGGCTTACTACCGGTTAGCGAAAGAGTGCAGGTATTACCAGGACTACACCGGCACGGGCAACACATTGAATGCAACGATGCCTTACGTGCTCCAACTGATGATGGATAGCCTTCGTTATTGGGTTACCGAAATGCATGTCGACGGGTTCAGGTTCGATCTTGCTGCAGCGCTTGCAAGGGAGCTCCAGGATGTAAATCGCCTTAGTGCATTCTTTGAAATCATTCAACAAGATCCGATACTGTCCAGGGTGAAGTTGATCGCCGAGCCATGGGACATTGGCGAAGGCGGATACATGGTCGGGAAGTTCCCCGCAGGCTGGCTGGAGTGGAATGGAAAATACCGCGACTGTGTGCGCGACTACTGGCGTGGAGAAGGTTGTACGTTGGGCGACCTCGCTTTAAGGATAACAGGAAGCCCTGACCTGTACTCCGGCGATTATCGCAGTCCCACAGCAAGCGTGAACTTCATAACAGCGCACGATGGTTTTACGCTCCAGGACCTGGTGTCATACAATGAAAAACATAACGAAGCGAACGGCGAAAACAACAACGACGGTGAAAATCACAACCGTTCGTGGAACTGCGGTGTTGAAGGAGAAACCGATGATCCCGATATTTTAAAATTACGAGCGCAGCAGAAAAGAAATCTATTGGTTACGATGTTCCTGTCGCAAGGTGTACCAATGCTTACCGCCGGCGACGAGATCGGCAAGACCCAAAAAGGAAACAACAATGCGTATTGCCAGGACAACGAGATCTCATGGATAGATTGGGAACATGCAGATAACGATCTGAGGGAGTTTGTCCGGTCGTTGATCAATTTCCGTCAAACACACCCGGTGTTTTCCAGGAGAAAATGGTTCCAGGGAAAATCGGTGAAACGCCGCGGGCTTACCGACATACAGTGGTTTCAACCGAGCGGTGAACAAATGAGTGATGAAGAGTGGCAGGTTAAATGGAGCAAGTCGCTGGCAATCCATCTGAACGGGCACAGTATTGAATTGCGCGGTCCTCACGGGGAAGCAATAACGGACGACTCGTTCTATGTAATGTTCAACGCCTATCATGAACCTGTAGAATTTCAATTGCTGCCTGGCG
>DASRSO010000242.1:0-5162 GCA_035656375.1 Cyclobacteriaceae bacterium
CCGTGGTAACTTAACTCGATTGGCAGAGTCAACTCGCGCCCTTTTATTGTGTGGATAGGGATTTTGACTTGTGGAATCCCTGTGGCGTAGCTTATCGGTATCTCACCATACTTTGTCAGCGCGGCGACTGTTGGTGAAGGAGGAATAATGTTAGGTGTACCCGGTGGAGATTGCGCGGTTACAGTGTGACCAATAACTAGTATCAAACAAAGAATATTGGTGACCATTCTGGTAAAAGAACAACTAGACCATTTAGAAATGGCATAACAATTTTGTTGCACGTTCATAGTTATGAAAGCGAGGTAAGACGTTTTAGAAAAAGGGGAGGTTCTTTGCAAAACCTTACATCAATATTTCATACACCCCGCGACATTTGCAATAGCACGCAATCTAGAAGCACCCCAAAATCCTGAAGTAACCAATAGTGACGTACCGCAATAGGGTTATAGTGAAAACACGATAGTGAAAACCTGATCGACTGGAATTCAGTCGCTTACAAAACTGACTTACATGTCAAGGCCTGCGTCAAAATTTTTGTCAAAAAAATTTTCGCTGCACAAAAAAATACCATCTCCCGATAAAGTTCTTCACCACACCTCATCCCCCCAACTCCTTAAACCTCTCCGGCGTCATCCCCACATTCTTCTTAAAAAACCTTATAAAATAACTCGTCTCCGAAAACTTCAACCTGTCGCCAACCTGCCCCACACTCAAGTCCGTATATGCAAACAACCTCTTAGCCTCAAGCACTATCCTCTCATTAATCAGGTCCGACAACGTCTTTCCCACCTGCTTCTTGCAAATATTATTCAAATACGCCGTCGACATATTCATCAGGTTCGCATAGTCCGCCGGCTTCTTCAGCTTCACAAAGTTCTTATCAATCAACTGCTCAAGCTTCCTTATCCTGAAGGTCACCTGGTTCGGCCCCGGCAACGCGCTCGCGTTGTAGTATCGCGATAGTTTCTGCAACAACAAGTCCAGGTACGTCCACAACAACCTCGCATCTTTCTCTATAAACATCTCCTTCACAACCGAATCTATCATCTTGTCATTTACATTCTCCACGTGCGGGTCCGCATTCAGTGAATGAAAGAACGGGAACGCCGTCAAACTCCAGTCACCTACATTCAATCCATAAAAATAATTCTCAAAAAAGATGACATACCCATCGGTTCCCTCATCCAGCTTCCACGAATGTACCTGCCCCGGCGTCATCATAAAAAAACTTCCGGGTTTTACCGCGTATGTTCTAAAGTCGATCGTATGCGTTCCTCCTCCCTTCGTCACATACAGTATCAGGTAATGATCATGTTTATGCGGCGTGTTCACAAACGAATGATTTCTCAGGTGCGCATCCAGCTTCTCAATGTAGAACGACGATGTCTTCGCCGCCTCACTGAACGTATCGAGACAATAAACAGGAGTATTTGAATTATCTTTAGTCATACACAGGATGGTAAAGTTAACACTTCCTTAAATCCTGTACCTCTTCGCCGCCCTTCATGGCGTGTTCCTCGGCGTGCGCATGATCGCAAAGAAGAAATCACTCCGTATCAATTTCTTTCTCTCTTTGCTCACTCTTCTATTCTCATTCTACCCCGTCGAAACGTTATATGGTCATCAGGCTACCTTCGCCAACCCCCGCATGTTTCGTCACCACGCTTCTCTTCACATTTATCATCGCCCCACTCTATTATATACATCCGGAGCAACGTACGCCCAATTCCAGTCTGAAAACAGCGGATCTCCTTCATCTAACCCCGTTTGCCGCAGCAACCCACTTCTAATAAAATTTTCATGTAAATTCTCTTCTACTACAACGTTTGTTTTCCAAAATTGTAAGTAAAGAGAGAGAAATGAGATGTGTATCCACTGCATGTCTTGTTATTATCCTGCTTGCCCTTTTTTCTTCTTGCAACAGATCAGGTAATACCAGGCATTTCAAGGTTGGCTTTTCACAGTGTACAGGCGGCGATGCATGGCGCAGGCAAATGCTTGTTGCGATGCAGGGCGAACTGGTATTCCATCCAGGAATGGAATTCGAATACCGCGACGCCGAAAACAGCAGCGAACAGCAGGTTGCCGACATCGAATATTTTTTCAAAAAGAAAGTCGACCTCCTCATCGTTTCTCCTAACGAAGCCGCACCCATCACACCAATAGTAGAGCGCGTCTTTCAAAGTGGCATACCCGTAATTATTGTCGATCGCAAAACAAACTCAAGCCTTTATACCGCTTACGTCGGTGCCGATAACTATGAGATCGGTCGCCTCGCCGGCAGTTACGTTGCAGACCTTCTTGGTAAGAAAGGGTCTATCATCGAGATCTTCGGACTGCGCGGATCTTCTCCTGCCATCGATCGTCATCGCGGCATGTGGGATGTTCTTTCTACGTATCCCGACATCCGCCTGGTTGGCGAGATCGACGGGAAATGGGAACAAGACACAGCCAAGCTCGCGACCCGTCGCGACATGAAAAACCTCCCAACACCCGACGTGGTCTTTGCCCACAACGACGTCATGGCCTATGGCGCGTACACAGTGTGCAAAGAACTGTTTCCTGATAATAAACTGAAATTTATAGGCATCGACGCGCTGCCTGGTCCGGGCGCCGGCATTCAGTTTGTCGATGACAAGATTCTCACTGCATCGATCCTTTATCCAACCGGCGGAGAAGAAGTGATCCGCATCGCCGGTCAGATACTGGAAGGGCAGCCTTATTTGAAAGAAAACATCCTGCACAGCACCGTTGTCGATTCGAAGAACGTACGGGTAATGAAACTCCAGACCGACAAGATATTCAATCAACAAACCGACATCGTTCGCCAGCAGTCAAAGATCAACGAACAGATCCAAACGTATTACAGCCAGCGCATCCTCATTTACATCCTGCTGGTAAGCCTCGTGGTGATGATCATAGTTGGTGCCATCGCCGCGCTCTCGTGGCGCGAAAAGAACGAGATAAACAAACGACTCGAAACCAAAACGAACGAGATCCTCGCTCAAAAAGATACCATCGCCCTGATGGCCGAAAAGGCCGAGCTCGCCACACAAGAGAAACTGAAGTTCTTCACAAACATTTCCCACGAATTCAAGACCCCGCTCACGCTCATCATGGCGCCCATCGAAGAGCTGATGTCGAAGGGACACGATCCGCGAAGCAGCAAAGAGAATCTTGGGATGATCCGGAAAAATGCCGTCCGCCTGCTTCGCCTTGTCAACCAGCTCATGGACTTCCGCAAGATCGAAGACAAGAAGATGATGCTGAAAGCTTCCGAAACCGACTTGCTGGCATTCATCCGCGACATCATGACGGCTTTCGAACCGGTTGCCCAAAAACGAAAGATCGAGTTCCGGCTGATATGCGACCTTCCTCACCTGTATGCCTGGTTCGATCCCGATATGATCGACAAGGTGATCTTTAATCTTCTATCCAACGCATTCAAATTCACGAACGACAAAGGCCGCATACACGTCACTCTTTTCCTCGACAACTCGCAACGCAACGCTACCATTTGGGTTGAAGACAACGGCATCGGTATGTCGGACGAGCATATACGCCATGCGTTCGACAGGTTTTATACTGGTGAAAACTATGGTGGCAACGGCTTGGGACTTTCTCTTTCGAAAGAATTCATGGAATTGCATCACGGGTCTCTTACGCTTACCAGTGAAAAGGGTAGGGGCACGAGATTTTTGATGGTCCTTCCGCTAGGCAAAGCCCACTTCGACGAATCGCAACTGGTTTCAACGCGACCTGATTGGGAGCGCAATAAAACCTACGATATCCTCAACGAAGATAACTACCTGCCAGACCCGGTAGAGCACGAAGAGGAAATGTTCAGCCAGAAAGAACATACCGTTCTGCTGATCGACGACAACGCGGAGCTCCGAAGATTCCTTAAGTCGAAGCTCAGTCACCATTATAATATAGTAGAGGCACACGATGGCGTAACGGGTCTGCATTTATCGTACAATGTTGTTCCGGACGTGATCATTTGCGATGTGATGCTTCCTGGGAAAGATGGACTTGCGGTGGCGGCTGAACTAAAATCAGACTTACGTACGTCGCACATCCCGATCATTATTCTGACCGCGAAAGGTTCGATGGAGCAAAGAATTGCGGGTGTTCAAACTGGTGCGGATGAATACGTGACCAAACCGTTTGTGTTCGAGTACCTGGAGGAGAGAATCAAAGCATTGATCCGAAACCGGGTGTTGCTCAAAGAGCATTACAGTCACGACGTAACGGTTGGGCACCATGTTTCAAGTCCGGGTGGCCTGGACAGGAAATTTGTGAACGACTTTACATCGTTGGTGGAGAAGAATATTGGTAATAGCAGCTTTAATGTGAATGATATATCGCGGGAATTGGGTATGTCGAGGGTGCAGATCTACCGGAAGGTGAAGGCGTTGCTGGAGTTTAGTGTGAATGATTATATAATGAATGTGAGGTTGAAGAAGGCGAAGCATTTGTTACAATCAGATAAGACGATAGCAGAAATAGCGACGGAGGTGGGGTTTTCCTCGCCTACATATTTTTCAACGGCGTTTAAGGCGAGGTTTAATATTTCGCCGAAGGATTATAAGCACGCGCAGTCGACGGAGATTTGAGAGGGGAGGATAAAATGCGTGGGGGAATGCGATCAAGGGGAATGCGGGTGAACAGGATGCGGGGGTGGGGAAATGCGGGGTGACGCGGTGGCGCGCTAAGGTCGCGCGGAGGTGCGCGGAGATTCAATTCTATAATGTATTTGTAATTCCTTAATGGGGTTTATGTAATTCTCAATGGGATTATGTAATTCATCAATGTTCTCATATTCATTCCTCCGCGAACCTCCTTACTCTCCGCGAACCCCCGCGTCACCCCGCATTAAGCACCCGCATTAAGCACCCCGCATTAAAGCACCCCCTTTATACATCTCCCCCTTATTCCCCTTCACCCCTTTTTTTGACACAATTTTAAAGCTTTGATACAATTTTGAAAGTCCTCCTTCCCCTCCCTTCCCTCCAAAACCCCCCTTTTGCAATCGTTTTCTGAACTCTGATCCCCTCCGCACACGATTGAGCCGATTTTTAAAATCGTTGGTACATCGTCGAACGCCCTTCCTTAAGCGGGAAAATAATTTCGAGCATTCTAATACCCCGCTTGATGAATAC
>DASRSO010000243.1:0-41940 GCA_035656375.1 Cyclobacteriaceae bacterium
CATCATCGCTCTCTACCAGGCCGAGTTATTCAAATCCGTTCAGCGCGATTCGGTGAACGTTTATAACGACCTCGTTCCGCCTGCCGACAGACCCAGGAGCGTCCGCGAAAACATCGACAAGCTTACAACATACCTTAACGACATCAGCTCGAGATACCAGGAGGGAGTTGTTATGGTGTTCAAAGATTTTCAGAACAGCAAAGTGTTTATTGATACGGCACGCTCGCGCCTGTTTGTGAAAGTGATTGCGAATCGCAGCATCGACGGCATCTACTACAACAAGGATCAGAAGAAGCCCAACAAAAGCCAGGAACAGATCGACTTTTATGTCAAAGTAGAACTGAAAGCTTCGGGAGTTCCGGAGAGTAAGATCTACTCGATATTTATCCATGAGGACAACGAAGGTCGGTTCCACCCGATCAAAGTGGTTGAAAAGACGGCGCCAATAAAATTCAGGAACATTTGGAAGGATACCGTTTACCGTCGCGCGATCGAACACAACGTTGCGTGGCAGGGCGGAGAGATATTCGAAAGGCTCCGTATGGATTTAATATCCGGAAAAACTGGAGTGGGGCAGCCGGTTATTGTTGCCACGATCGACAGCAGTTTTGTAAACGATAACGGCCTGCGTTTCCTGATGGAGAAGAAGATCAAGACCGGCCGTCGTCACCCGTATTATTTGCAGATCACCAAGCTTTCTTCTGAAGAGCAACCGGTAAAGAGTGAAGTGTTTTATGTGAAACGAAGGATACCGCTCTTGCTGCAGGTTTTCGTGCCGGTAATCGTTGTGGGTGGAGTTACGTACCTGTTCATGAATCGTCCTGGAGAGGCAAAGGATCCCGTACTGCCATCTGTACCAAGTTTAGAATGAGAAGCACTGCTCTATATCGTATCATTTTGTTTCTGCTATGCTCGGCAGGGCTTGGTATTCAAGCGTTCGCGCAGGTTCCGTTCGCTGTAGAGAATACACCCTCGATACCGGCTACCGCTACGGTGGAGTGGGGAGATTACGATAACGACGGTGATGCTGATGTCCTTTACGTGTACAATGGTGAGATGTTCTTATTGAAGAACAATCTTACTGGCACCACATCGACGTTCGCGAGCTCTGGAATTTCTTTTCCGGCTATTGTCGATCCGTTCGGCTTTACAGTTTACTCATATACCGACCATGGGTGGTTTGATATCAACCGCGACAACCGCCTCGACATCTATACATTGACCGCAGCCAACGGCGTCAAATTTTTTATAGCGAATACTACCGGCTCTTTTGACGTTGTTTCCCCAACGTTCAACAGCTCCATAACCAGTTTGAGCGATTGGGGTGATGTGGACGGTGACGGGCAGATAGACCTTTTAACCGGGCGTAACATATACCCGTTCGACGGCGAGATCTTTAAGAACAATGGCAACTATGATTTTCGCCAGGTCACACAGCTTGCCCTTACCGGTGGCTTTTTGTATGACTACGATATAGACGGAGACCTCGACATAGTTTCGCAGGACAAGGTTTATTCCAACCTGGGCGACTTCGTTTTTAACTTGTTTAAGTATTTCAACATCGATGTGATATCAAATGTGTCGGGAACAATAGATCAACAGCTGATCGATGTGACCGGGGATGGGCTGCCGGAGTTTATTGGAGTGAGCCAGTTGGGCAACCAGTTTGGATGTCAGAACGACCAGCTCAGGGTGCAGAGTGACACAAACCCGAACGTGATAACGCCCCTGGGACTTAGTCCATGCGGGTTATTCGACATGGTCGGTGCAACGGACCTTAACAACGATGGAAGCGTAGACCTTGTCTTGCAGCAAAACAAATATGGAACTTCATCTGGATTTGGGAACGGATTGATCTACGTAAAAGATACCAAAGAGAATGGGGCAACATTTACTAACCTGGTGTTTGACAACGTGGGCGAGTATCGCCTCGTAGACTATAATAACGACGGCAAGATGGATGTTTCGATAGGAGGAAAGCTGTTGCGTAACATACTCTCGAAAGCTTCGGCTAAACCAACACCACCTGCCTCTATTACTGCTTCGGTATCCGGAGCTACCGTCTCGTTGTCATGGCCTAAAGGCAACGATGCCGAGACACCCGCAAATTCTTTGACCTACAACCTCGTAGTGACACGAGGAGGTGAAACGTGGTTCAACGACCTTGCCAATAATGGACAACTGCTTGTCGATAACGCACGTGGCGGCAATTGTGGATTCGCCACATTTCACCAGCTGAAAGAATTGCCGAACGGCGTCTACCAGGCGAAAGTGCAGACTGTAGATCAAAGTTTACAAACTTCTGTTTTCACATCCGAAGTAACATTCGAGATCACCAATGGTGCGAATACCGGAACATCCGCAGAGCTCAATTCAGATTACGTGACAGTATTCAGTCCCGATGCCAACCAGTACCTACTTTGTTATACCGAGAGCGGTAACCTGTATGGTGAACTTTTGAACGGTCAGTATATGCAACGCACGGGCAGTCGTTTCCTGATTGCCGATGATGTGGAGGATGTTAAGAAGATGATCGTGGGCTACAACCCGATCACAAAAAAGTACAGCGTTGTATGGCATAGCGGCAAGAAACTTCAGGGGCGTGTAATCAGCACTTCAGGAAATCCCACTGCCGACGCAACAGTTGCATTATATACAGCAGCCAATACACCACAGTATTTCCACCTTGCCGGCCAGGAGTTGTTGTATCGGGAAGACATTCAGAAATTCTCCGTAATGTGGATGGAACGCAACGGCGCAACTGTTGTTCTCCGATTGATCCAACTGGATGGAGCGCTGGCAGGTACTGCGCCGGTCGAGGTGCGTTCGTTCACCATACTTGATGGCGTTGTGTTCTATGCGTACACACCTGCCACTATTTCACTCACTTTCGATTCGGACCTCGAATACTTGCCGGCGCTCGATAAGTATATTTTATTCTGGAATATGGATGGTGTCGATAACCCTCCGTGCCCGCAAGGTTGTGTTCCGTCGCGTGTGAAAGATGGCTTGCATTTGGAATCTATTTCCGGCAGCGGCACATGGTTGAAGCGTGAAGACCTGGGTGAGACCCCGAAGACGGGCTGGTCTCCGCGATTGGCATTCAATCCAATCAATAACAACGTGCTTGCCACGTGGACTCAACTGATCACCGAGTTTCTTAACCTCGCAAAGAACAGCGTGATCATCACCGAGGTAAAAGGAAAACTTGTCTCAGTGTCGCAAGACGGAACGTTTACGATGAAATCCAACCTGCTGGACATTAGTAAGACGACTCCCGCCGGGCTTGCCAACAATGGAAACTCCAAAGCGTCGATCGAATGGCTAGCCGAGAGAAATGAATTTGTGGTCTCGTGGAACAAGACTGTTTTTTCCGGTGGTGTCACGCTGCCGGCGAAAGACGACATTCTTTTCTATCGCAGGGTAAACCCGTGGTGGGGTAAACTCATCGAAGATGAGCAACAGGTACTTTCTGTCGAAAAGGGATTCGATACGCGTCTTGACCTGAACACAAAATCCGGTGATCTCTTGCTGGCATACCGAACTGGCAAGGCGGGAAGGTTTGCAAAGTTCACCATCCCCAAAGATCCAATACCAGTGGTAAGCCAGATCAGCAAAACGGCAGCTTACGCGGGCGAAAAACTTATCATCACAGGTCTGAATTTCGGTAAGACCCCATTACTCAACAAGGTTCATTTCGGTGAGATCGAATCAACGGTCGATAATGTCTTCAATGACTCGACACGACTCCAGGTAACAGTTCCGCCCGGACTGGAACGTACGAAGGTGCCCGTATCTGTTACGTTCGATAATCAAACAGGAACATCATCATTTCTCTTCGAAAACCTGACGCTGCATTCTATTGCCAGCGTTAACCTGGCAGAAGGTGAACGAGGCACTGTTGTAACCATTACCGGCGAGAGATTTGCAACCGACCCGTCGTTGCTCACGGTTAGTTTCAGCGGTACAGCTGCCCTCGTCGCTGACTTCGTGTCGAACACTGCGACCGAGATCAAAGTGAAAGTTCCTGTTGCTGCAGCGCGCGGCACCGCGCCACTCACCGTGTCGATCCAGGGGCAGGTTGTTACGGCGCCCAATGCATTCAGGGTAATCGTTCCTCCAACAATAGCAGGTATCGACGCGCCTGACGATTTCATTACATGTAAGAACATCACGATAAAAGGAAGCAACTTCAGCCCCGACGCATCGAAGCTGCAGATCAAGTTCGGCGACGTAGCGGTTCCGGCAGATCACATCGTTCTTTCTACGGAGAGTACAATCATCGTAAAGGTTCCGGTGGGCGCAAGAGGAAGTGTTCCCATCTCGGTAACGACCGACAGCCGCACAGCGACCAGTGAAGCGAAGGTCATCAAGCCCGGTGGCACGATCAGTTCGTTCAAGATCCCTTCGTCGTTCAAGTTCACAAACCGTACCGACGATAAGATCGACCTCCAGTTAAAAGTGCTCAACCAATGTTCGATCGAGGAGATCCGTTTCTGGACTCGCGGAACATCGCAAGGCAATAGCTCATACACTTCAACTGTTCTAACAGGCATGGAGGATAATCGTATCGATTTCTCTATTGCGGAGGCAGATTTCACAAAAGATCCAATCGGGCTTAGTGCTTTCTTCGAGGTAAAAGACAAGGGCAAGTTCTCGTTCAGATCAGATACAGTGAAGATCTTCCGTGATGTAGCTGAAGCCGATACCACCAATATTGTTCCCAACCTGGTCTTTGGTGGCGATGCCGGAAACTATAACGTGATCTCGTTCCCCTACAACCTCAACCCGAACAACGTAGGCTCGGTTTTTGGGGATCTCTTCAATAAATACGGTTACGATAGCAGTAAGTGGCGACTTTATCATTACAAGAACGATGGCTCGGGCAAAAAAGGATACGTGGAATATCTTAAGGGCTTGAACGACGTAGAGATGGGTAAGTCGTACTGGATCATCGTTCGGTACGAACAGAAGATCACATTTGGAAAAGGCACCACGGCCGATGTCAGCAGCGGTCCCTTCAAGATCACACTGTATCCGGGATGGAACCAGGTCGGTAATCCATACAACTTCAATGTGAACTGGACCGAAGTACTTACCTACAATAAGAATCCTGCAGACATTGAAGCGATGAAGGTCTATGCCAACGGAAGCCTGAGTGTTTCAACCACGCTGAAAGCATTCAGCGGTGGGTTCGTCAAATACAACGGAACGACCCCGCTCGTCATCTCTATACCATTCAGCGGCAATGGCTCTCCCGGTCGTGTGAAAGCTGGCGAGTTCGATAATGATATTGGTAGCGATACGTGGTTCATGCCCCTGAATATCAGGAACGAGTACACCAGCAATACAACAGCCGGCATAGGCATGCATCCGAAGGCAACCGAATCTGGCGACGCGTACGACGAACACGTGATGCCGAGGTTCCCCAACCAACTCGACATCCGTTTCGGTAGCGACTTGTCGAGGTCGTTCGTGAACAGCCGCGGCGAATACAAATGGAGCTTCGAGATCGAGAACGCAACAAACTCAGGGGCAATCTCGCTCTCGTGGCTCAATGCAGAACCTGGCAACAGCGATCGGCAACTGTTCCTGTATGACCACTCGTTAGAGAAAGCGGTCGACATGCGTAGCACCAACAGCTATTCATTTTTGTGGAGGAGGGGAGATCGTTTTTCTATATTTTATGGGGAAAAAGGTTTCATCGATAGCGAGTTGAAACCGGGCAAGGTTGTGTTGAGCGACCCAACTCCGAATCCATTTAGTCATGAAGCAACTGTGTCTTTCTCCGTGGTGCGCGATCGCACGGCAGTGAAGGTCGATGTATTGAACTCATTAGGTCAGCAGGTTTCATTGCTGGTGAACGACGAACTCGATGCCGGTTCATACACGACAGCGATCGAATCTCAAACGTCCGGGCGTCTTGCGCCGGGAGTTTATTTCGTAAGGCTCCAGGTGCTGGGCAACGACCCAACTACGATCGTGAAGAGGTTGGTGCGGAAGTAAATAAATTAACTTACTGACATGACACGGATTAAGGCCTTTTTATATTTCCTGTTCTTCGTTGTATCGGCGAATACGCTGGCTCAAACAACTTCGATCACTTACGAATTGAATGGCAAAGCAAAAGCTAACAACCCCTTCAAAAAGTTTGCGGGCGAATGGACCTTAAAGAACGACGACTGGAATCAGAACTGGGGTGGCAGCGATGAGAAGATCAAAATCCCAAAACATCATACCGTTTCTACCGAGATCAATACAGATCTCAGCATGATCTCGATCATCGACGGTCCACAACCGAATGGCCACATTTTCTGGTCGTACGATCCGAAGAACAAAGTGTTCCATCATCTTTCAAGCTTCGGAACCGCCCGATCGGGGGTGGGAAAAGGTACGATCAACGAAAAAGGTGACCTTTCGATCAAGATCGCATTTTCTGATGAAGCAAGCGGCACATACAGGATGTATTCGTACAAATGGATCAACGACAACGAATATGAGTTGATGTCGGTACAATACAACGATAAAGACAAGCCCACCGGGTTATTTTACGGCGGTACCTTTGTAAGGATCGTGAAATAGCCGTACTACTTCGCCTTGTAGCCCGGACCCCTTATAACCTTACCGGGTTTTGCCCCATTATACTTTCCATCTGTAAACACGACCACCCCGTTTACAACCACCCATTCAACCCCTGTGGACGGCAGGGAGGGGGATTCGAATGTTGCATTGTCGGTGATCTTACTGTAATCGAAGATTACGATGTCGGCCGCCAGGCCAGGCGATAACTTGCCGCGATCGTAAGCCATCACTTCGTTGGCGGCCACGGAAGTCATGCGATGTACGGCACCTTCCAGGGTAAGCACGCCAAGATCTTTCACGTACCTCGCCAGCACCCGCGGAAATGCTCCGTACGCACGCGGATGTGCCGCATACTTTGGATCGCTCGGGCCCGCGTCGGTATCGAATGATGTAAACTCTTCCCGCATCGCCTTCATTTTATTTGCCTCCGACATGCTCTGCGGTCCAGCAAACACGTCGTATAAACAGAGATCGAAAAATACGTCCCACGCCTGTTTGCCTGTAGCTGTCGCAATTGCTCCGATGCTCTTTCCGTTGTATTGCGAATACGGTGTATCGCCCAGGTTGGCGACAATGATCTTATTCCAGTCTTTACCTGCGTGCGCATACCAGTTCTCCCATCCACCGAGCGACTCCATATCTTTTCGCATCTCCGCCTTCACGTTTGTATCCTTCAGCTTCGCGAGTAATGCGGCCTGACCTTCGGCAGCATATTTCGGATGCAGTAAAGCACGAATACCCAGCCCGTTGTTGACGTATGGATAGACGTCGACGCCAACTTCCTGCCCGGCTGCCCGTGCGGCCTTTACGCGTGCAATGGCAAGGTCCATTTTTCCCCAGTTTCCCTGGCCTGCCGTTTTAAGGTGAAAGATATGGACAGGCGTTTTCGCAGCGGCGCCGATCCGAAGAGCTTCGTCGATCGCTTCTAGCAAACGATCACCCTCGTTACGCATGTGTGTAAAATACCGCCCGCCATATTCGCCAGCTACTTTAGTCAGTTCCGTGATCTCCTGCTCAGAACCATAGATGGCAGGAGGGTAGATCAAAGACGTCGAAACTCCGATAGCCCCGGCTTCCATGGCTTCACGGACCATGCCGCGCATCCGGTCCATCTCTGCCGCCGTTGCCGCCCTGTCTTTATCACCGATCACAATCGATCGAAGCTGCGTATGACCAACCGTTTGCACCATGTTGAGCGGCATTCCCGAAGCATCGAGCTTGCCCAGGAACTCCCTCATTGTTTGCCATCCTTTCAGTTTACTGTCGGCGTCACTTTGCGGCGCATCCGATTCGCCCTCACCGGCATTGATTGTCGTGATGCCTTGCGATAGCAGGTTGAAAGCGAGATTGGGGTCCCGGAGAAATGGCGCCGCCGTCTGGCCCATCATATCAATGAAACCCGGCGCCACGACCTTTCCTGTCGCATCGATAGTCTGTTTTGCAGCAGCGCCAGTAAGCCTTCCAATCACCACGATCTTTCCGTCTTTTACGGCGATATCGGCAACAAACCAGGGCGAACCCGTGCCGTCGACGACCCGTCCGTTTTTGATTATTAAGTCGTAACTGGTTTGCGCATTTGCGAACTGACTGATAAGGATCAGAACGAGAAGAATCCTGCTGATTTTCATGAAAGGGGGTAAGAGTTGTTTTTCGAAGATAACATTATTTGAAAATTTATTTGTTATACCGAAATAGATGAAATACTTTGTAACCAAATCAACAATCCCGCATTACTATGAGAAGGAGCGACCTGGGCGAATTTGAGGAGGTGGTGCTACTGGCCGTGGCCGTCCACTCGCCCGAAGCATACAGTGTAATAATCGCTGAAGAGCTCGAACGGCAAACCGGCAAGACGGTCACCACGGGAGCTGTACATGCAGCCTTGCAGCGACTTGAGAACAAGGGGATGGTCACCTCCTACATGGGAGAGGCGACGGCGGAAAGGGGAGGCAGAAGGAAACGTATCTTCAAAGTGACCGTGGCTGGCAGTCGCTTATTGCATGAAGTGAGAGACGTGAGAAATAACCTGTGGAGCCGGATCGCTCCACGTGTGTTGCCGAAGATCAAGACCACGTGACGATGTCGACGAGAGACAGAAGGACACAACCTCCGCGTTGGCTCGACAGGCTGGTAGAACGTTTTTGTGCACCGCACCTGCGTGAACAAATAATGGGCGACCTGCATGAACGGTACTACTATATTTTGAAAAGGGAAGGAGAAGCGCGGGCAAGAAGAATGTATTTGAGAGAGGTGCTCGCATATATCCGGCCTTCTGTGTTCAGGAGAAAAAAACATTACCGCACGAGTATGTTTACAAACTATTTTAAAGTTGCCTTCAGGAATCTTCTCAGGAAGAAGATCTATTCGGGCATCAATATTCTCGGGCTATCGATTGGACTAGCCAGCAGCTTTTTAATTCTCTTGTGGGTGATCGATGAAAACAACTACGACAAGTTTCATGCGAATGGCGATCAACTCTTCCAGGTGTGGCGCAACATGACCACCGGTGGACAAACGTATACCATGAATTCACAGCCCAGGGGCATTGCCGACGAAATGTTGGTAGAATATCCGGAGGTGGAGGACGCGGTTATTACTTTTCTGGACCAGGAGATGGTGGTGACAAGCGGGGAAAATAACTACCGGGAGCGCGGTGGATATGCAGGCGAAACTTTTTTCAACA
Source organism: Cyclobacteriaceae bacterium (assembly GCA_035656375.1). GTDB lineage: Bacteria > Bacteroidota > Bacteroidia > Cytophagales > Cyclobacteriaceae > ELB16-189. The sequence goes on from DASRSO010000243.1 coordinate 9,266, forward strand.
TCTTCACTTTTCCCTTTATACATGGCGATCCGGCAACAGCCCTGAAAGGACTGACATCGGCGGTGATCACCGAAAAGACCGCACGAAAAATGTATGGTGACGACTGGGGTCATGCTGTCGGCCGCAGCATGACCGTAGATCATAACAAAGAGTTTACGATCACCGGCATAGTGAAAGATGTTCCGGAGAACTCCTCCATACAGTTCGATATACTCCTTCCGGTGGAGGAATGGTTTGGCCGGGAGGAACGCTTTGGCGAATGGTACTTTATGGCTTACGGTGTTTATGCGAAGCTGAAGCAGGGAACATCGCTCGAAGCGTTCAATAAAAAATTTGCAGACATCTTTAACCGCCATGCTGACGACAATAACCACGAGATCTTCCTTCAACCATATGAAGACATCTACCTGCATTCGTTGTACCGCGACGGCAAGCTTGTAGGGGGGCGTATAGAATATGTCCGGATATTTACGGCTATTGCAATTTTTATACTCGTCATAGCCAGCATCAACTTTATGAATCTCGCCACGGCACGTTCTGCACAACGCGCGCGTGAGATCGGTGTTCGAAAAGTGATCGGTGCTCAACGCCAATCACTGGTAGCTCAATTTATTACGGAGTCGATCGGGATGGCTTCGCTTGCATTTATGCTGGCGATTGTACTGGTCGTGATATTACTTCCTGCATTCAATTACCTTACCGGCAAGCACCTTACGTTCGCAAGCCTCACGGGCACATTCCTTATGAGCGTGATAGCCATTGCCCTGGTCGTCGGACTTATTTCGGGAAGTTATCCCGCGTTGTACCTGTCGTCCTTCAAGCCTGCGGCAGTACTTCGGGGCAGCTTGAAACAAGGAACGGGTATGGTGGGCACGTTGCGAAAAGGACTGGTTGTATTCCAGTTTGCTCTTTCGGTGTTGCTGATCGTATCCACGATTGTGGTCTACCTGCAGTTGAACTATATGCGTACGAAGGACCTTGGCCTCGACCGCGAGAACCTTGTGTACGTTACCCGCGAAGGCGCGTTGACCGACCGGTATGAGGCCGCAGCACTGGAGCTTTCGATGCAACCCGGTATCGAAAGTGTTACGGCGTCTAACATGAACCCGCTCGAGGTCAACGTGAACACAACGAGCGTAAATTGGGATGGAAAAGCTCGCGATAACCGTCAGTTGTTCTATATAGTGAACGCTTATTACGACTATGTGAAAACCATGAAGATGGAACTGGTGGCGGGCCATGACTTTTCGAAGATATACGCCGACTCGATGGCTTACCTCGTCAACGAAGAGACTGCAAGGATGATCGGTGGCGACGTGGTGGGCAAATGGATCAAAGTGTATGGCGCGTCAGGTCCGATCGTCGGTGTAATCAAGAACTTCAGTATGAACTCACTTTATTCTCCGATCGGGCCCGTTGTGATCAGGCAGTACCTTCCGTGGGCCAGCAATCTCTACGTGCGTACAAAACCGGGCGAAACACAGGAGGCCATAGAAAGCCTGATGAGGATCTACCAGAAGTTCAACCCCGATTACCCGTTCAACTACACCTTCCTCGATGAGCAATTTGAAAAGCGATACCGAAGTGAACAAGTTACTGCAAAGCTTGTTAACATCTTTGCAGTGATGGCGATGTTTATCTCGTGTCTCGGGTTATTTGGACTAACGTCGTTTACCGTGGAGCAACGCAAGAAGGAGCTTGGTATGCGACGGGTTCTCGGTGCAAGTGTAAGTGGCATAGTGGTTATGCTCAACAAGGATTTTCTGAAGCTGGTAGTCATCGGGTTTGTGATAGCAACGCCCGTCACTTACTACATGATGACGCAATGGCTTCAGAATTTTGCAGAACGTATCAATATTGGCGCAGGCGTGTTCCTGCTTACCGGGCTGGCGTCGATGCTCGTAGCGATACTAACCGTGAGCTGGCAATCGCTGAAGGCAGCCATTGCTAATCCTGTCGAAAGCCTGAAGAACGAGTAAAAAAAATTATTTCTTGCTTAGCATCTCATCCACGGACCACTTGTATCGATCTACCGTTGCCAGGAGGAACGCGGAGGTAAAGTCTACAAATACGGCGTAGTCGAGTGGCGTTTTTATTCCGAATGAGATCGCCATCGAAACTGCAAAGAGGAAGGTCAACACTGCCGAGCCCGTTGCTGCCAGTCTCGTCTTGAAACCAATAAGCAAAAAAAGGGCAAAGAATATTTCGAGAGCCGTTGCAGTTGCCGCCAGGAATGGGATCATTCCTGCCGGAGCAAATGAATTGACTTGTCCTGTGTACTCCACGAACGCCGGCCAACTGCCCCATGCAACACCTGCATCGCCGGGTGCACCCCACCATCCGAAACGATCGGCAACAGGGGACAAGAAATTAGCGGCAGTGGCAATTCGAAGCAACAGGATAGCGAGATCGCGGTATTGGGTCATCGTTCAAATATAAAACGCACTGAAGTCTGTTCAATCAAAAGCACGCGTAGGTCACCAAAGAGAAATTCAATTCCCCAAAAACTGCCACGGCCAGCGCGGTGTGGCTGTTGCTTTGGATCCGTCCCTTTTCATCGTAGGTTGGCGTGTAACTGAAATCTTCGGGCTTCGAATAAAAAGAGTCGAACGAAGGCCATAATATTTTCGAGGTAAGGATATTGTTCACGTTCGGAACGTAATTGTAGATGTACACATTCAATATTGCCAGGTCTTTTGAGTTGGCGTAAAATACGGGACGGTCGTCGAACGTGATGTTTTCGCGGGCTACCACTTCTACAATTTCACCTAAAGATCCCGGCAACAGGTATTTGATCTTTACCACGTTTCCGTTGCCATTGTATTCGTAAATATATCCACCTACGTGCCGGGGAGCATCGAAGGCGGGTCCTTCAACGTGCCTCACCGCCTTAACGAGGCGTTTATTGCTGTCGTGGGTAAACTCCGTTACATACTTTTCGTTTGGAGCAAACGTCTTAAGCTCCGTAAGTTTCGATGGTAATCCATCGCTGCCGTATTCGAGGTTAAATGTAACATCAAGGCGGGGACTGGTTACAAAGGCAAGGGTGGTTTGAGTAACTGTAACGAGGTTGCCATTGTTATAAGTAAGGTCGATTCGTTTGTTCACCCTGCTGTTCCTGTTGTAGAAATATTGAAGGGCTGTGAGTTGCCGCGTGTCGGTGTACGTGAACGAGATCGAATCACTGGCTACCTGCAGCGATTGGGGAACGCAGATCTCCTCGGCCTTTTCCGGGTTGCAGGAAATTAACAGTACGCACACGCCGATGCAGGGGAGAAGGGATTTCATTAATGGGGTAAACTTTAGTGATCAAATTAATCACTAAAAGAGTCGTTTCAAAAACCAGAGTGGATTGCCTTTGCGGTCGTTAGCTTCCCCGAGTGACTCAATCAGCTCATCTACGCTGTGATCGATGGTACGTTCGTTACCCGTAAGCAGTTTCCTGTTGATGAACGGCGACTGGATATTCGGGCGCAGACCCGCACGGATCGCCAGGCGGGCAATGGCCGTCGCTTCTTCGCTGTATTCGTAGTAGATGGACTTGAACTCTGTTGTTTTATGTGCTCGTAGACGAAGTTCAATGCCTTCGTTGAGCATATACGGGTCGCGTTCGATGATTCCCAGCAAGGCGTGCGAAAACCCCTTCCATTGCAGACGGAAGAACTCAAGTTTGTGGGCTTGCAGTACGTGCTCTTTTGCCTTGATGTTGTCGCCCAGTATGTGAGACCGCAACGCACTTGTCACGAACCAGGTAAAACGGTTGTCACTCTGCGGCTTGTCGGCCGACTCCAGCGACTTTGCGAAAGTAATTAGTAGTTGTTCGTCGTTGGCCAGAAGTGCCTCAGGAAACCCATCGACAAAGCGCGTGTGGAACGCGGGCAACTTTCCTTTGATGGGAAGCTTCGGAAACAGATTCGTCCGGACCATATCTGCCAGCAGAACATCGAGCCGGGTGGCATTGTGATAGAATTGACGCGCCGACGAGATCTCATCTGTAAGTGCACAACAATGGGCCAGGTTTCGATGGTCATTTTTCAACGATTTGCCCCAAAGTTCTACATCGATCGCCCTCAGCTTCTTCGCATGATTGATCGTACTGTAAATGTGACGAGTGATCTTTTCCATCTCCTCCACATAGTTGGTGTATGAAGATGGCTTGAAAGATGTCCTTGGAATGCCGGGTGTAGCATTCATGAGACCAATTGATTTAATATGAACAGATGCAAAACTGTTATTTGATTCTTTGACTGCAAAACGAAGGCCAGATAATGAAATTGTAAAATGAAGTTTATTTCTGGCACGATTATTAAGTTCTGATTTTCGGGGAAGTTGGAGGAGGGGATATGGAAAAGCAGACGTTAGGGATCGTAGCATTCCTGGTGTTTTCAGTCTGCGGAGTTAACGCAACTGCACAGGAACTTGCTTTCGCAAAGAATGATGTTGGATCAGGTAAAGAAGAATACCGTAACACGGTGATCGATGCCGACATCGAATATTTGATTGTCACATTGGCCACAGCGCGCATGATCAGTGCAGAGGAGGGAAGGCTGGCCGCGGAGAAGGGAACCACAGAAGAGATCAGGGAATTCGGTGAGCTTGCTATAAAAGATCATGGAAGGCTGCTGGGAGAGATCAAAAGGCTTGCGGTAATAAAGAACATCGCCCTGCCGGACGACATTAACGAAAACGATCTCGGGGAGAAGTCGGGCAAGCAATTCAACAATACCTTTATCAGGAACATGATCGGAGAGCTCGAGCGCGACATAAAGCTCTTCCGGGAGGCTAAGACTTCCGGCGATCCGGACGTATCGATGTTTGCATCAGACTACCTGCCAGTGCTCGAATCTCATCTTAAAAAAATAAAGGCGATTAGGAAGGGATAGCGTAACTTGTACGACATCCCGACACCCTACATCGCAAATGAGACTCCTTACGTGTTCTCTTGTTTTCCTCGCATGTGTTGTTTTTTGTCAGTGTGTTCACGCACAGAACGAATCGTGGACCAAACTCGATGAGCGAGGCACCGCCCTTTTCAATGAACAGAAATATGACGAGAGCCTGGAGGTGTTCCTTCAGGCAGTAGATGCCGCGAAGCGGGAATTTGGCGCAAATCATGGCAACTATGCAGGTACGCTGAAAAGCGTAGGTATACTCTATTATTATCTCCAGCAGGCAGAAGAGTCGGAAAAGTACTTTAATGAAGCGCTGGTTGCCTATGAACGGATCAGCGGGAAGTTTACGGCCGATTATGAAGACACACTTCACGGGCTCACCTATTTATATAGTGCGACCGGCGAACAGGACAAGCTCCTGGCTATAACGGAGGTCCAGTTGAATGTTTCCGATGCCGTTCACGGGAAGGGCAGTGAGGAGCACCTGGGCGTACAAAAGCAAATTGCAAATCTCTATATGGATCGCCAGCAGTATGCAAAGGCGGAGGCAGTCTTGCTGCAAGGGCATTCAGCAACCGCTGGTTCGGCGGGCGTTCTCCATGGTGATTTCTGCGTGCTTCTTTTCCAGCTTTATGCAGAACGGAACCTTCCAGCGAAAGGCGAACCCTACTTCGAAGAAGCCAAACGCATCCGCAACAAGGCCCAGCAGGAATTGTGGAAGACCATGGACTTCAAAAATATGACCTGGTCTTATGAAATAGACGACCCCGACGCAAAGGCTGCGTATTGGGAAGAGCAGGCGAAGGAGTATAAGGAAGCTGATCCCGAATCTGTAAACTACGCCCGTGTGTTGATCAACCTGGCAACAGTATACCAAAGCCAGGAGGAACTGAAGAAAGCTGAACCACTTTTGATGCAGGCAAAGAAGGTCATTGAAGAAAACGGATCACCAGGCGACATGGGTACGATCTGTGGAAGCCTGGGATACTTTTACGATATGATGGGCAACGCAGAGTTGTCGTCAAAGTTTTATACGGAAGGGCTTGCATACACGCGGGTTGCGGGAGGACGTGAGGATATCAATTATGGCACTGCGTGTCATAATCAAAGTATGTACAGGTGGAAGATTGGCGACTTGCCTGCATGTGAGCTTTATGAAAAAATAGCGCTGCTGATCTACGCAAGTCAACAGTCGGGCTTCACATATTATGCTTCGGCGTCTACCGGCCTGGCACAGTTGTACGACAGGCAGAAAAATTACAGCAAGGCAGAAGCATATCAAATGGAAGCCCTGAAGATCACCGAAATGTCGCTCGGGCGTGATCATTACACCTACGCGATCATGGCCGCGGGCCTTGCAAGAATTTATGAAAAGCAAAAGAAGCTTGCAGAAGCTGAAGCGTTGTTCGTGAACAGTAAGACGATCATGGAGAAAGTGTTTGGAAAAGAGCACATCCAGTATGCTGCATATTGCCAGGAGCTGGCGCAGTACTATGTTCGTCAGCAGCAGTTTGGGAAAGCCGTGCCTCTTCTTCGTGAGGCGACTTCCATAAAGTTGAAACGGGTACAAAATAATTTTGGCGGGATGTCTGAAAGTGAGAAGAAAGACCTGTACCGCTATGGAAGATATTACATAGACAACTACGCATATAGTTTGGTTAAGGACTACGCAAAGAACCATGCAGCTGCGGGTGACCTTTACGACCTTATGATCGCAACGAAGGGCTTGATCTTCCAGTCGTCGGCAAAAACCAAGGCGGCCATACTTGGGAGCGGGAACAAGAAGCTCATACAAAGTTTTCGTGACTGGACGGCACAGCGAGAGCACCTCGCAAAGGTGTACGCGCTATCGCTCGAGCAACGGAAGACACAGGGCATTGACATAGCAGCCATGGAGGCAGACATCAACAGGCTGGAGAAAGAGTTGATGACACAGGCATCTGAGCTGAGCATAGCTGGCGTCGACGACACTAAGTCTTTCAACTGGAAGCAGCTTAAATCAAAATTGAAATCTGGCGAGGCCGCAGTTGAGATCGTACGGACCTCGAATGAACAGGATATTGTTTATGGCGCAGTGATCGTTACCGGTGGAAATCAAAACCCTCCCGACCTCGTAGTACTTCCCCGTGGAAGCGAGCTCGAGACACGCGACATCCGCCTGTATCACAATTCCATCCAGTTAAAATTGAGCGACACCTCATCGTATCGGAAATACTGGGGTCCCATTGCTTCGAAACTGACGGGCATCAAAAAAGTTTATTTCTCGCCTGCAGGAGTTTACCACCAGTTGAGCTTGCCTACCCTGGGTAATAAAGCTACCGGCAAGTTCCTTCTAGACGAAACCGACGTAATCATCGTGGGAAATACCGGGGATCTGTTGAGGACGAAACGTATTCGGGGCAAGGCGTCATCTACGTATCTCATGGGCTACCCGGATTACAATGGTACCAATGCACAGACTGGTAAAGCAAACAACGAACAACGTAGTGCGGGAGGTTTCGACGAAATGAACCAGCCTTCGCAACGCTTCTTCGACAGGGCAACAGGAAAAGTGGTGCCGCTGCCGGGAACATTGAAAGAAGTGGAGACCATCCAGGCTTTGTTGAAGAGCAGGAACGTGCCCGTATCGTTACTCACACACGGAGGTGCATCGGAAGACCAGTTGAAGAAGATATCGAACCCCGGGGTATTGCATATTGCCACGCATGGATTTTTCATGAAAGATCAGCATCTCACGGAAGCAGAACAGGCGGCGGGAAAGAAAACGCAGGACCCTTTGCTGCGGTCGGGACTTTTATTGGCTGGATGCGAACAAACATTGAAAGGACACACAAGGGAAGACACCGAAGATGGTATCCTCACTGCTTACGAAGCAATGAACCTGTACCTGGATAATACTGACCTGGTAGTACTTTCGGCGTGCGAAACCGGAGTAGGGGAGATCGACAACGGTGAAGGTGTGTATGGATTACAACGTGCGTTTCAACAGGCGGGCTCGCGTTATGTGCTGGTCAGTCTCTGGAAGGTTGACGACGAAGCGACAGGTTTCCTGATGTCGAAGTTTTACGAGATGCAGTCGGAAGGAGTGGCGTATGCAGAGGCGTTCCTGAAGGCGCGTGAACAAGTGAAGGAAAAGTATAAGGATCCATATTACTGGGGAGCTTTTGTATTAATTGGGGATTGAAACCAATAAGTTACCTCAGCAAGTCAAACATCCTCGTGTACTTGATCGTCAGGCTCCGGTTTGCCGGATTTCCCGCTGTGTAAACATCATTGAACACCACGAACAATCCGGTGTTCGCCTGCTCGAGCAGGCTGAAGCGTAAGTTGAGCGACCAAAGGTCGGCCGCGTTGTTGTACTGAACGAAGCTCTGTATGTTGATACGCGGCGTGAAGTTGTAACTCAGCCTTCCTCCGAAAACAGTCGCCACGAAATCGCCATCGGGTAAATTCACGTCCGTATAGGCAAGACTGTATTCCGAGTTGAACTTGTTGCCAAGACGCAAGCCGAAAATAGCCGTGTTCATATATCGGGTTCCCCCGAACGAACCTCCGAGTGTCGACCGGATGTTTGCATACACCGGCTTGCTCGGATTCGTAATAAGTACAAGCTGAAGCTCTTTGTGATTGTAAGTTGCAGCGGGCACGAAAACATCCTTCGATATCTCGAATGGTTTTACCACACCTTCGGTAGTGAAGTTTACGCCCGTGTGTATTTCGAGGCCGTTCACCCACGCCCAGTGATTGTCGAGGTGGAGATAGCTCGTCTCCTGGAAGTTATCGTAGTTCCAATAGCTGCGATACGTGAAGTGCGGCCTTAGTTCGAGCAGGCCAAACTTTCCATTCATACGCACTTGCTTCAAAAGCGACAGTTCTGGCTTACGATAGGCCGAACGCACGAGGAAGCCGACTTCAGGATTAAAGCCTTCACCTACTTCGGCATAACCTGCCGTACCGCGCAAGCCATTCCACTCGTAAGTGTACAGCAGTTTGAACGACTGCTCACTTCGCTCTTCCCCGGGAGTGTCGGTGCCCGCATAGTATCCCGAAAGCGTTGCCTTCTTGCCCATACCCCACTTTCCGTCGATAGCAAAAGTGCGATTGTAATGGTCGGCAGTGTCGAGACTTTGTTTATTCACGAACATCCCACCGATCGACGATCGCTGTGCAAGCTGGTGGTTGACCCTCGCGACTGTAAAATTGTTTCGTTCGATCCCCAACGATGGCACATCGTCGGTGAACATGTTCAGTGCACCGATGTTTGTATTCTTGATCTTGCCCGACACGCGTGCGCCGCCGAGGATCGGAACAACTTCACCCTTGGGACCAATGCCTATGCGTCGTGTGAAGAACAAATCTGCCTCGCCAGTGGCTCCAACGGCGAATTGACCGGCGTTCTCCAGGAAGAACGGACGTTTCTCCGGAAAGAAAAGGTTGAAGCGGTCGAGGTTGATCTGCTGGGCATCGACCTCTACCTGTGCGAAGTCGGTGTTGTAGGTAAGATCGAGTGTAACGGCAGGTGTGATCGAATACTTAATATCAATACCGGCATCGGCACTGTACTTATTTTCCGAGTCGGGTTGTGTATGGTCGCGGGCAACGCGGCCGAGCACATACGGGATAGCTTTAAGGTTGCGTGGTGTACGGAGGTTCAAGCCTGTAAGAGTTCCTTCGAGGCTCAGGCGTTTCAGATCGAACTGGATAGGTAACGCAGCCCAGTAAGCGATCTCGTTGGTCTTCCTGATGTTGCGCTGGAAGTTTATACCCCATGTCTGATCTTTTCCGGCTGCGAATCGAAGCGTACGCAATGGAATTTCGAACTCGGCGCTCCAGCCGAAGTCGCCGGCCTTGGCTTTCACTTTCCAGGAGGCATCCCAGTTGAGGTTAAAACCGCCGATCACACCCGACTGCTGCCGGTTCACCGACTGGTTTCCCTGTCCTTCGTTGTCTACCTGGCCGTCGTACTCGATACCTATTGAGTTGGTCCCGAAAATGAAACCATTTTGACCGTCGTGATAGGTGTCGAGGATGAACAGGAAGCTGTCGGTATTGTCGAGTGTTGCATCGCGACGTGCGTCGGAGACGACAAGCCGCTCGGGCTCCTTATCGAAGCACACTACCGACAGGTAAAATGTTGTGGAGGTGTAAGCGATCCGGATCTCTGTTCTCTCCGATGCGGGAAAACCAGCGCTGGGCTTTGTCTGGATCAGCTCGTCGATGGGTGTGATCTGCTTCCAGAGTTCGTCGTTAATAACTTCCCCGTCGATCACGGGTTCGTCGGTGATCTGTGTTGCCGGTGCGCTAGGGCGCTGTTTTACGTTGGGCATGTTCACCACTTCCTGTGCGCGCACGAGGAAAGAGCAACAAACTAATACAAAGAGAAGGACAATCCTTACGGACGATTTGGTGAGGAACAAGGGATGAACAGTTTTAGGCGCTCCAATATTATTGAATTGTTAAGGAAGCCCAAAGAATCCGATTTGACTGCTTTGGCCGTTTGTGTAAATACTGAGTTAGAAAAATGCTACCCGGTAACAGGTTGTTACGTATACAATTAATATACTGCCCTGATCTGCCTTTCGATCTCTTTGTAAGCCATCGGAGCTTCCTGTTGGACGTTCTTGAAACTGCATTCGATGATCACTTTACCCTTGTAATTGATTTTCTTCAAAGCCCTGAAGTACGGAATGAAATCCTGGTGATGGACGCCCGGCGCGGACCTGCCTTCTTTTTCCGCCAGCTCGCAATGAACAACATACTTCTTTGCCTGCCCTATGATTTCCGGACCTTCTCCTTCCATGAGCATGTGATAGAAGTCGATGTTAAGCCTGAAGTTCGGATGATCGACGTCTTTAACTAACTGTAGCGCCTGCGCAGCCGTATTAATGAAGTTAGTTTCTGTCGAGTTCAGGCTTTCAAAAGCCAGGATGATATCATAATCTTTTGCAATGGCGGCAACCTTACGTGCAATGTCGACAAATTGCTTCCTCGCTGTTGCGTGGTCGAAACCATCCGGCACCCGACGAGCCCCACCGCTTCCCCATACTACCATCTTTATTCCTGCAGCCGTGCAGCGTTTAAAGATAATGGTAGCGTGTTCCAGGATCCTTTGTTCATCTACGGCGGGACCAACCAGTTTCATGTCGCCCGGCATGAACACATTCACGCCCATCAGTTTTATTTTTGATCTTTTGATCTGTTCCAGCCTGGTTGCAAACTGCTCGTCACTCACATTCTTCGGAGACATGATGCGACCGGCATTGTCGATCAGGTGTGTAAATCCTGCACTGGTGAACAACGAGTCTTTTTCAAGATCGCCAACCACACCGATATCCCACATTTTTTGACCCCGCACATGGAGTGAAGCAACAATCAGGATCGTTATACAAATGAGTCGTATCATAGAGTATTTATTCGTTTGCCATCAGCACCGAAAATTCCGCAAACTCGAATACGCGCCTTCCATCTTTATTAATTGTGTATTTCACAGTGCCGTTTTCAATATCTACCAGGGCCTTGTTGAGGTCCACCAGTAGTTTGGGATCGACCAGCGGTATGTTGTGTGCCGGCAGAACATGGTCGAGCGACGGAGCAAGTGCCGCCAGTCGCGCTATCGAATTCCTGTAGGCCGGCAAGTCTGTCTCTTTTGCGAACAACCAGATCGGGCCCTTGTAAAACGTGTCACCAGTCCACAACAATTTGTTCTCTTCATCGATCAAACCGATCGCATCCGGGGTGTGACCCGGGATCGAGATAACTTTTAACTTCCGGTTGCCCAGGTCTATTATGGATCCTTCGGTTATCACCTCGTCAATTTCGTATGGACGAATATGGTGTTCTTCAGCTTTAACACCATCCGGCAGTGGCCTGCACAATGCAGCTGGCGAAACCTCATCGGCCACCTGGTCATGCGTGCGGCCCTTCTGCCGATCGCGGGTAAACCCTGTGTCCATACCATAAATGAAATCGAAGTCCGCATTGCCACCCACATGATCAAAATGCGAATGAGAGTTCAGTACACGGACCGGTAAAGACGTGATTGAACCAACCACCGACTTGATATTCCCGATACCATTACCGGTATCGAATAGCAACGCAAACTCTTTACCGATCACCAGGTAGGAGATAACCTCCTGCCATTGATATGGTTCGTAAATAGCAAAGATGCTATCCTGCACTTCATACACCTGGAACCAGTCGTTGGAATATTGGGGACGCTTTAAGCTCTCGTCAATCGACGGTTTCGGTTTGTCGCACCAGCTTGTTTCCTCTTTTGCGCACCCAATGGCTAATAGGAGAAAGAATATGTAGAGTTTATGTCGAAGCATTACAGTTCTTCCCCGGCCTGTATCTTTTTGGCGATAGCCTGAACCTCATCGAGCACACGGAGAAGGTTTCCACTCCACAATGCGGCGATCTGTTCTTCGGTGTACCCGCGACGCACAAGTTCCAGCGTCACGTTGAATGTTTCCGAAGCGTCGCTCCATCCGTCGACACCACCACCGCCATCGAAGTCGGAACTGATGCCAACATGTTCGAGGCCGATCTTCTTCACGAGGTAATCGATGTGATCGACGAAGTCGGCTACGTTAACCGGGGGTGCCACCGGGTTTACTTCCTGCTCGAGTCTTGGTTTAGCCTTTTGGCTGATCTCGCGATACTTTGCGAAATATGCTGTGCGTGCACTGTCCGACAGCTTAACGATGCCATCGCGATCCAGCACTTCGAAGCCATCTGCTTTTGCAACCTCAGCAATGATAGCCCTCGACGAATCCGTGTACGCCGTATTTTTCTTCGAATTCACATAACTTTTAAAAGCAACCGCCTGGACAACGCCACCATTTTCTTTCAACATCATCAACTGCTCATCGTCGAGATTCCGGCTCACGTCGTTCAGCGCGCGTGCCGACGAGTGCGACGCGATCACTGGTGCTTTCGAAAGTCGCATCATTTCCATGTTCGCCGCTTTCGATGGATGCGAAAGATCTACCATGATGCCCCATTTGTTCATCTCCTTTATCACTTCTTTTCCAAGGTCGCTCAAACCATTGTGAAGCCAAACGCTGTCGCGCTCGCCGGTGTTTGAATCGGCAAGCTGGCTGTGTCCATTGTGTGCCAGCGACATGTAACGCGCTCCTTTTTCATAGAACTCTTTTACCCTCGAAATATCATTGCCCAGCGGATAACCATTTTCCACACCGATCATCGCTACTTTCTTGCCCGAAGCTGCAATTCTCCGCACGTCGTCGGATGTGAGGGCTAACTCGATCTTGTCGGGGGCGATCTCCTCGCAAAGGCGGTGGATCGCTTTGAATTTTTCATCGGCTTGTTTGTAGGCCTGGTCGAACCCGGCCGGTGTAAGCTCACCCTGCCCGACGTACACGATGAACCATGCTACATCGAGTCCACCTTCGATCATCTTGGGAAGATTCACCTGCGTTTCGAGCCGCTGTGTATAATTGGTTTCACCTGTAAAATTTTCGGGATCGATATCATCATGCGTGTCGAGTGTGATGACACGTTCGTGAATGCCTTTTGCTTTTTCGATCAGCTCGGCTTCGGTGAGATTGGCTTTGTCTGTTGAGCTGCAGCCCACAGCTACGACGGCAAGAGAGAGGACCAGGGGGAGGTATTTTTTCATTTTGCGTTAGGAAAGGTCAGGCTAAAAATACAAATCCTGTCGGAATGATCTATTATTCCGGGATGATCGGTCGCGGCAATACAGGATCTTTCGCGGCCTCGTTCGATCGTGTGAGCAGGAATACCACACCACCCACAACAGCCGCCGGGATTACAATCTGGTACAGCAACGGCGTTCTCCTGCGGATATGAAATCGGGGACTTGTAATTGGCGCCTCTTCGGAGCTTAGTTTGGTGACCTGGTAAAAATATTGATTCCGCTTGCCGGGTTTTACTTTGCGGTCGATCAAAAAGTTGATCGAGTTATCGTTCACGAAGCTGCTGTCGATAGACGTAACCAGCACCGGGCCGACCGCGCTTTCCCTGTACAGGTCCAGCCGAAGTCGCTCGAATAATTCTCCGCCACTCCACGTCAGCGTGTGCTCGCTCGCACGGCGATAAACTGTGTCGGCATTAACGTTAAGGAATGCGATCGCAGCCGTCTTCTCCACGACCTTGACTTCAGTGAAACTGCCCGTGTTATTTTCAGAAAGCACGATCGAATAGATTCTTGTTTCAGGAACACCGCTGCGATGCAGTGCAACTCCCACGTAGAAGTCTATTTTCTCGGTTCCCTTGTTCTGTTTCTTTTGATTTTTGTTGTAGTACGTTCCATCGATTTCACGGTCGGCTGTCACCTTCACGAATAGCCTGGATCTTGCCTGGTCCACAAATACCTTGCTCAGGGTGAAGTTCGAATACTGCAGCTTCACACCATCGAGATACCGCGTGCTCACGTCGCTGAGGTAAACAGGAAGACGCTCAAGGTTGTCGCGCATATTTCTCTCGCGATCCGCTGGCGGCGTAAGGTCGTTAAACACGTTTACACTGTCGCGTTGAACGGACTTGAATAGCTCGGCGTGATACAGGCTAAGAATGTCTTTGTCCATTTCCTGCCCCGACAGCTCGAGGTACTTGGTGTAGTTGGCAACGGTCTGCCGTGCCGATTCCAGGATCATCTTTTCAGTGGTCCGGCTGATCGTTTCCTGTGAGAAACCATCGAAGGTGACGATGAACATCAGCAGCACCAATATGATCAAATGCGCATGTTTCATCGGATCACAATTTTTTTGGTGGCTGTAAATACTTTGTCCTGGAACACGACCTGCAGTCGGTAGAGTACAACACCTGCTGAAATTCTTTGACCCTGGTCGTCTGTGCCATCCCACTCGGCCTCGTAAAAACCTTTCGGGTGCATTCCCGATAAAAGCGTACGAACAGGTTGTCCTTGTAGTGTGTAGAGTTGCAGTTGGGCGTGAGAAGATTCTTCTGCGATCGTGTAAGGGATCCTGGCGACCGAGCTCATAGGGTTTGGCCACGAATCGCCAAGTGTCGGCACATGTGGCGTAGCGTTCTTTTCGATGAACGTCTTGTCACCGAAGTAGATGTCGAATTCCGCGTTGGGCCTGTTGGCAAAAGTGTAAGAATTCAGACTACGCATATCGATCAGCTTCGCTTCGGAGATGTCGTGCAGGAACAACATGTGGCCGGTATCGCTCCACGGCGAAGTGTCCCAACTAATTGTAATCGTCTTTGCCGCTGCGGTCGACTTTACATTGAACGTCCACTTGTGATTGTCGGAAGAGGTAGTGATTGACGACGACAAGCCATGCGGGAAACTGATGTCCATGAAACCTGCAGGTAGGGGAAGATTGTGCTCGTCTAGCGGGTCGTCGTCGGGCAACGCACGCGGATGCATGCCAATGGCCGGCATTGAATTCGCAACTGTGCCTGCGGATAGTACCAGTGGCAGTCTCCAGTTGCCGATATCGCCAAACGCTTCGGGCGCAGCTATCCTTCCACTGCCCGAGCTGTTGGTGAACGGGATCTGTATAGTTAATGGAGTGGTGCCGTTGTATCGCACAAAGCCGCCTCCGAACCTTTTCAAAGTTGTTATCGGTCCGAATGTTCCGTGGCTGAAACCTTTTAGCGGTTCTAGGTTGGCAGGCTGGCTGTTAAACGAAAGTACATTCGCCCACGACACATCGAAATCGTAAGGGTTGCCGATCTGGTTCCAACCGGGATAAAGTGTGATCTTGAATGGTCCGTTCTCAAGGTTAACTGCCTTTCCTTTTTTAAGGAAGATCTCCTGCGAATTCCGCACAATGATCCAGTAACCTTTGCCAGGATTTATTTCTTCGAGGCCGCGTAGGTATTCGGTATAACGCGGAGCCGTAACACCATTATTAGCGTAATGATAAAGTCGCCACTTAGAGCTGTCGTAACCATAAGTATTGAATATATCGCTGAATACCGACGGTATATTGTTGGGATCCATTTCGTAGGGAATGGAGATCAGGTTGTAATCGTCTGCATCGCCACCGAATGCAAGGTTGGGTATCACATTCGTGGAGTCGAGTTCGGCGTACTGTTTATAAATATTGAATACTTCACTTTTAACCGAGAGAGTAGACTTGTCGACGATCTCATAATAACACGCAAGGCCGATTGGATCGGTCATTTCGCTTTCTGTAACTGTATGATCTATCCGGTTCGCGTCGAGTGTTGTTAGTACCGTCTTCTTCCATTGCGCGTCGGGTTGGGAAATTCCTTTCTTCCAGATACGCACTTCGTTAACGGAGCACTGGTTAAGGACGCGTACACGCAACTCAACCTGGTCGTCGTTGCGCGCCGTGAGATTCATGTACTGGGGATGTTGATTGGACCCGGCAACGATGGATGAACCAAGACTGGGCTTGATGGTTTCACTTGTCGACACCCGGTCGTCAATTGCCACCGTTACTTTCAGATCGCCTTGTGCCCCGAAGGGTATCTTCACGATAAGCGCAGTTTTCGTAGCGACAATATCCGTTGAGGGAACAACGATACTGCCGAACTTCACGACGAGATCGCTGGCTTTGTCGCTGAAGTTGCGGCCACGAATGGTAGCGTTGTTACAAGACACAAACCCATCCGCCGCTTCGATCGATTCGATCACTGGCGGCACGATCACACGGAAAACTTCCGGTGCAGCCACGACCTGGTCCTGGATCACAACTGATACCGTTTGGTTTGTGCCGCGCGCTGCCGACTGCGGCACCTTTACCTTGATCTGTGTTGTTGTTACATTTACAAATTCACTTTGCGAAGCAGCAACAGCGCCGAACCGAACCGACATCTGGTTAAGGTCGGTAGAGAAACGATCACCTTTGATCGTAACCTCTTCGCCCAACTCACCGACAGTTTTATCGATACTGGTTACAACAGGCAACGTAAGATTCTCGAATAAGAACGATGATGTTCCAACCTGGTCATCGAACGTTACTTCGACCGGTACAGGTTCGCGCGTGAGACCTTGAGGAACGACGACCGAGATCTCGTCGCCCGCAGTTTGTCTTGCCACGACAGTTGCTTCAATGCCACCGAAGCGCACTTTGTTTGTCTGTGAAGTCTTTCCGAAGTTCTTTCCTTTGATAGTGACTACATCACCTGCGTATGCACGGTAGTTGTTCCCCGATTTCACAACGCTCATAGACTCCAGCACGGGAAGGTCGTTGTGGAACATGTTGAGCTTGCGAAGCAGGAACTGGTCGTCTTCGATCCAGCCCAGGAGGACCGAAGTGCCCTGGGTATTAGTAATGATCGAATATTGTTCCGATTGTATCTTCTGTACAACCTGTACCTCCTGGAGTTGCCACTTCAGGTTTATCGGATCGAGATAAGTATAGAATAAAACCTTGTTGTCGTTGTTAAGCCAAAACGCGGCGTACTCGTTGCGTTTGCTCAGTCGAACGAGGTAGGGGAAACGTGCACCGGAATTGGGTACGGGATTGCTTGAAGTTGTGATGGCCGTTAGCTCATTACCGACCCCGGTTTGATCGAAACCGCCAAGGGCCGATGCACCGATATTAACCTCGTATGCCGGGTAGGTGTATCCATACACGCCTGCGGGAACTCCGATCACCGCACGATTGAGATAAACGGCCCTGTTGTTGTATGTATCAAATTCAAGATAGCTTTCGAGAAGGCCGTTCTCGGCCATGCTCCCGGTGCCACCGTCCAGGTTGCCAGCCATTGCCGCGACCAATTGCCAGTTTTGATCGAAACCATATCCAAACACACCAGGCGTGGCGTTGGGAGCACTGAGAAGTTCATTGAAATAGAGTGACTTCCCGATATCGTTGATCAGAAGATACTGGGTGTTGGTATTCGGATTTCGCGTAAACCGGAGCGAGAATGAGCTGTTAGGGTCCGACTGGTAGTCGGCGTTAATGACCTGTGTTGTAGCCGATACCTGGGCGAACGTGGGCGAGTAACGGATATAGTCGAATGAGAGTTTGCCGGTCAGGTACCAGTCATCGAGGATCTCAAAATAGGCAATCACTAACATGAATTCACCGCTGACCGGATTGCGGGCTATCGTATAATTCACACTGCCAGCGTCCGGGTTCGCGAATAATCGCCGGGCAACAGTCTTGTTGTCTTTAACGAGAACGACACTGTCGTTTCTTATAAATGTTTTAAGAACGATATCAGATGATTCAAACGTGAACACGTTTGGTTTTTGCGCGTTCAGACGTAACGGGTCCTGCGAGATCTTCACGAAGCTCGATGCAGCTTCATCGTAAGCATACTTGGCAAAGATGGATCCGTTGGGCCGTTGCATTGCGAGCCACACCGACTGATCGGGCGACATCGTTGCTCCAAAATTTACAATGTCGTTATACGAAAGTTCGTTGCCATTGTCGGGAGTGTTGATGGTGAAATGATCTTCTGTGGCCCACGTTGAAAACTTGCGGCCCTGCCGGTTTGCGCGAACAGACCAGCTGTATGTGCCGTTCTCGAGATTCGAGAACATCCATTGTTTTGCACCGGCAAGGTCGGTCGAAAGGTGGTTTGTACCTTTTTCCATTTGCACGAGATTACCATCGGTGTGATAAACCGTGTCGATCCCTTTTCGGAGATAGATCTCGTAAGTGCACTCGGTGCACGCGTTCGAAGCCCACGAAAGATCAACGCGGTTGCTGGTCAACGATGAAGCCAATGAAGTTGGAGTAGGCATCGGCGCAAGCACGGTTCCCATATTGTTCAATACGAAGTATAGTTTGGTGCCGAAAAGGAAGGCGATGTCGGTTCGCGAATCCTTGTTGATATCCACCGTAAAATATTGAGTCAGTAGGAAATCGGGGACGTTGATCGCAGCAGTTAACCCAACGTTTGTACCACGATGCGTAAGAATGCCCGTGGTAATAAGCGGGCCGCCCTCTGCCTGCGACTTGGTCCACGCGCCGAGTACCTCGGGTTGACCGTCGTTATTGAAGTCGTTTACCGCAATGATCTTTGAGGTGTTACTAACCCCGCATTCCCATGTTTCGTCGAGTAATGCTGGCTCGAAGATGCCTTCCGCTTTTGCCTCATAGGTAACGATGGTGTTTCCATTAACCCAGGCATAATAACAGTCCTCATCACCCGGGGGTGGTTCTTCGCCGCCATTGCCGCCGGAGTTCAGAATGCTGTAGTTGATTATCATGTCGACCTTGCCGTCGAAATTACTATCGCGCGTCATCGCATTCGTCATCGACCTGAAGCCTGAAGTCAGATAACCATCGGGGCGATAGAAGTTATTTGTAAAGGCGAAAACATCGTTGCCATAGTTTGTAAAAATGTAAGGACCAATCACGACATCGTAGTAACGATCATTATTGTAGTTGACTACCATCAGGTCTGTGAGATAATCTGTAAGCTCATACCCGAATGCGTATGTATAAATTTCTTTGAAAACATCCCTGCCGTTGTTGCCATAGATCCGTAAAGTCGACCCGTTCAGGACGATGATATCCATGTGCGTATCGTTATTGATGTCCTGGAACACAGTAGGCGATCCCGAACCCGGATTCACTGTTGAGATCACCAACGGTGTATTGATATAATTACCCAGCTGAAATTCAGTAATGTAGATCGTAAGTGTTCCGTTGTAGATGGCTACGTCCGTCAGACCATCGAAGTTGTAGTCGAGCGGCTTTGCCCATTGCAGCGTAGTGGTTGTGATCTGGTAGGCATGTTTTGTGAAAACCGGTGTGGCCGCCCCGCTGTTCACAAAGAAGTTTACGACGTTGCCATTCACCGCGAAAATGTCTGTCCTCCCGTCATTATTGAAATCGAGGAAGTCCACGGCCGATAAGTTTGGCTGAACCCCGTTGATGGTCAACGGTACTTTTGTGAAATTTGTTTGTGCGATAGCGAGTGAAGCGGAGCTCAACATCAGCGCAATCAGGATAGGCGCTGCGGAAGATTTGACCAACATAGGCAGAGGTTTGCCTCCCGAAGATAGGATTTATTAAAGGTAAAATCACCTCGCTAACCGCGCCGTGTTCTAAAATATTTTATAATTTGAAGGAGGTGTATAAGCCCTCCGATAGATCGCAATTCCTTGCCTACGCAGTCAAGTGCGGCACGCAAAAGCTCGCCCCTGAACAGCAGGAGATTATAGATTGGATCACTACCCATTTTGAGGTATGTCCCCTGAATTTTTTCAGTGAAACCAAAGACGGTTCCAGGCACGTCGTCCACTTCATTTTGGAGACACCTGGAGACGTTAAGAAGATGCAGGATAATCATGCTGCGACGCGATCAATTGCTGAGCGACTTTCGAAATCGTTCCCGGGTGCTATCGTGACCTACCGGCCTTTCAAGTTGCCGGACCCAAAAGTTGTCCAGGAGATGTTATCCGGGGAGATACGCTCTACGCTTAAGAACTTCGAAAGCGTGTGGACGATTTCACAGAATGTTATCTTTTATTACACCGACGAACAGGTAAGACAAAATCTATCGAACGGCACCTCGGCAAAAATCAACGAAGACCTGGCAATGGTCATGGAAAAGTATGGATTTGACCGCGGCTCTGCATACAACTTTGATAGCAAAGAGACGTTCGATCGCCACTATCAAAGCGATTGGTATCATTACTGGAAATAGCTCATGAAGTTAAAACTACCCGCAGTTATCAATACGATGCTTAAGAAGCGAGGTGCGATCGTTGATCCCGCGCTCCGCGCTTCACGCGCACAGTTGGTCGACACGTGTACTTCCCGCTGCTATAAACCTCACGCGGGTGTGCTTGCGTTCGAAGCAGCCTTCGGCGGATTGCTGATCCCTGATGGTCCAAAAATGAAGAAAGATGAACCGTCGTGGATCTTCGGTGCGCATGCATGTCTTACTACAGGTGGTCATGTAGATCCCCGTGGAGGCAGCAAAGCCCGAAAGCTCGTGCCGGTTGTCTGCTCACCCAATGATATAATTTATTTCCTCGACGAGCAGGGTAGAGGTTATGCACAGGACACCATCGAAGATGTTTCTGCAGTTCGCTTTTCCGGGAATGGAAAATCGCTTGTTTGTCGTATCGTCCTTCAGGATGCATTGTTCTCCCGCAACGAAACATCATTGGAATTGCCCGGGCTTCAGGGAAAAGAACTTTCTAAGAAGTTGTCACTTAAGGTGATCAAAGAAGCCAGTGACAACGAGCGAGTGTTTTATAGCGACAAGAACGGTGACGTAATCGTTGTCGAAGAGACCAACGCCAAACGAACGGTCTTTGCCGGCGCGACAAAAAAGCAACTTGGGTTGGTGCAGCGGCCTGTCGACAAAAATGCAGCCAAACTACCCGCCGAATTAGTTCCATTCATTGGCAAGGAGATGGTGCGTATGGCCTTTGAGCAACGAACATCTCTTCCGGAATTCCTTGAACAGTTGCCCGATCTTCGCGAGCTCGACGTGAGCGGCAACAAGCTTGAGACATTGCCTGAATCACTCTGGCGCACGACTCAACTCACAAAACTGGATCTCAGCTTCAATCCACTCAAGGCGATACCAGGCGGAATTGGCAACTTGAAAAAGCTGCGGTCATTGCACCTGCGTCGTTGCCCAATTGTAACCCTGCCCGATGCACTTGTCGGGGCCACGAGCCTCACCAAACTGGTTGTAACCGAATGTGAAGACCTGAATGTTGATATGGCATTGCAGGTGATTGCCAGGCTGAAGAGTTTAAAAGAGTTGTCACTGCCATTGTCGCATTCATTAACATCACTCGCGCCGTTGGCACAATTGAAACTTAAATCACTCGAGCTTAACGGTATCTACATGAAACGCTCCAGCCGACTGCCTCCGGGGCTGGGCCAGTTGAAAACACTGGAAGACCTTCGCATCCAGTATGCCGACGAGGTCGCAGAACTTCCCGAGGCACCAGGGGATGTGCGTGCATTGCGCCTTATCTTCTCAAAGCGTTTTACAGACGATGATATCAGAAAAAGTATCGCTAAGCAGCCGGAAGTACTGTATCTGCAGGCATATGTTAAAACACTCTAAGCACCTTATGAAATTTACCTTCCTGTTTTTTGTACTCGTTGCATCTGTATGTTACGCGCAGGACGACGGTCCGATCAACATCTATTTGAACTCGGGCAAAGTAATTTCAACACGATATGTTTATATCGACCAGGGAGGCGGGTTTATGAGGGCATTCGTTCGAATCAACCCCAATGCGAAAGAAAAGATTATGATCGACGAAGTAGATTACATCGAGGGACCCGACAATGATGGTAAGCTTAGACACGTGCGGCCGATCAAATTCCAGGGCAGGTCGGTGTGGGGAGAAAGAACATTCCAGTCGGACCGCATTACCATGTACTTTGTCGGCGTGACCACATGGGGCGTCGGATTTCCCAGTAACACGAAATATTATCAATACACAAAAGACGACGGACCTTTGACCAAAGTAACAATAGCCAATGTGCAGGCAGACGTTTTCGATAGCCCCGAGTCGATGGCTTTCGTAAAAAAATCGAAGGTGAACGTGGGGTTGCAGGCCGGTTTTTTTGCAGCCGGCATAACGTTAGCTATCGCTTCCGCAGTCAAATGGGCAAATGAAGATGTGCCTACCGGCCCGGGTGCAAAACAGGACACTGAAGTAAAGATTCCCCCGATGGTTTTCGTTGGCGTCGCGTTATGCGTAGTTCCCGCATTCATAAGGTCCGGAAAGCAAAAGAACCTCGTGCAGGCATTAGAGGTTTATAAATGAGTTAGGATGTGCTTTATTCTCCCAGGCGTAAAACTTTTTTGTATCTTTAGTTAGTACTGCCCTGGTAAGCTCGAATGAAAAAGGTCGCACTGGTAGTCATTTTTGCCATACTCATAAGCACGTCGGGTTTCAGCCAGGCCGACTACGCCTGGGTGAGCGTGAAGACCGAAAATGGAATGGGCGAGAAGATCGATACGATCACGTTCGTCATTTCCGATGGCTACATCTCCCAGACAAAATATGTAGTTGCCGATCAGGATGGTCAATACCTTGTGGGCTTCGAAGTCAGTAACTCCATCGACATACTTTGGGGCTTCGGAAAAAAGGCAACCCTTCCTCTCATCATTACTCCAAACGACACAATCCAGGTAACAATCATTAGCGCGAAAAACGGAATACTGTTTGGCAAGCGCGCAAGAACGTGCGCAAACCTTATGCAGATGTACGAAGCCGAGAACCGCCCCCGCGTTCAGGCTTACGAAACAGACTACACCACCGACCCCCGCGATTTCGTCGCCTTCATGGACGAACGTTTAAACGATCATCTCAGGTTTGCGAACAACTATTGCAAGTCGACAAAGTGCACGAAGACGTTTGTGACATGGTATCTCAAGAGTGCTTACGTAAGTTATTACAGGAACCTTGCAGACTACTGCCAGTCGTTCCAGCGGAAGGCAAGTCAGGACCCATTGCTTCGAAACAGGTTCCTCAGGGCTCGAAATGTTATTATGACTCACATTGACCTTAACGACCCGACACTTGAAATGTCGTCGGGTTATTACGATCTCTTGCGTAGCATTTTCAGTTTGTATGTTACCCCGGATGAACTTCGTAGCATGTACTACGTGAAAGCCAGCGGTATCATTCTAAAAAAGAATGTGACAGAAGCCGATAGTCGCGTGCTTCGAAGGATACAGGCTGGCACCTTCGACCCTGACGATATCGCAGTGCTTACACGACTCTCACAGAAATACAGGAAGGACGTTAACAACGGCATGCGCGACGTTCTCGATCCGGCGATCCGCGAGAAGTTTGCGGAAATTAATGATGCAGATATCCGGAAGGTTATAATCGACTACTACAAGGGTATCTGGAGCGTGATCTGATCAATCGAATTGCATACAATACGTAACAAGCTTAAGCAAGTCGCCGTAAGAACGAAAGTTTACATTGTTGTCAAGAATGTATTTCTCGATCTCATCGCGATGCCCTGGAAACATCATCGTGAGATTTCGTGTTGTGGCAAGCAAGACTTTATTCTTGTAAGTGATCAGGAAGTACTCATTGATCGCATACCATTTTTCACCCGGCTCGCTTTCGTCAGCGTCATTATAGTATCCGAGGAAGTCAATTTGTTTTCTCGACCCCAATCCAACCTTTCCGTTAAACAATAATTCTACCGGCCCTTCTTCGGGATCGATCAGGAAATACCGGCCATCGAGCTCCACATTGAGGATGCGCGTCGCCGTTGTGAAAAGAACAGTGTCGCCGCGGCGATTGATAGTTTCCAGACGCCCGTTTGTGAGATTGTAGTTGAGTAGCTGGGGATATTCCTCCCGGGCACCAAACTCCGTGGTTACGATGGCTTTTTCGAATGACGGGAACAGGTACAAGCTGTCTTTCCAGCGCGAGGTTTTGATGTCGGCATCCTCGTCGATCTTTAGTACCTTTTGTGAAGTGGATAAAGCATAGTCTTCCACGTAATGTTCATTACAATAAGTAGCTATTGCGAACAGGTCGTTGAGGTTGCGAAAGTTGGTGTTATGGATCCGGGCGAAGATGCGGATCTTGTCGGCCATGTAAGGGGCGAGCGTCTGCAGTGTGAGAGAACCCAAACGATGAGCATTACCAGAAGGATCGATCACATAATATGAATCAAATGCCCAGTAGTATCGCGTTTCACGGGTAGTGGCAGCACGCAAGTCCTCGTTGGGTAAAGGCATGCGCCGATGTCCGCTCGAGTTCTCCAGAAGGCAATGCATCGACGTTCGACGGGCGATTGTAAAATGCCCGGTCTGCATCACTTCGAGGAAGCCAAGTTTGTCATCGACATGAAACTTCGTCGATCCGATATAAACCGCTTTCAGGTTTGGGTAACGCGCGAGACCAACCACCAGTTGATCGTCAGTTTTTACGACTATATTATTGAGGAAGTAGCTATAGTTCATGTTCCACTTGCCATCTCTGGGTGGCTGATCGGTGAACTCGAGCCTTCCCGGTTGATATTCAGGGAAGCGGTTAACACTTTCCTTCCACGGCTGGTTGAACCAGAAATTATAAGCCGGCAGTGTGTAGACCGCCGAGTCTTTGGGAAGTTTAAGCACTGTTCGTGCGCCGACGCTCGTCATGCCATACCCATCGGGGCCGTCGGGACCGTAGCCCATGACCTGGGCGTTGGCGGTTGCGAAGCCGAAAACGAGAAAGAGGACGTAGCGCCACATGATAGTGTTAAGTTAGGGCAAAAGACGAGCGAATGAATGCCGTTCACGGGAAACCGGTGAAAAATCACTAAAAAGGAGTATTAAAAAGGCTGTAACTTTCTAGCTCTGCCTTTGTCATACAGCCAAATGATTTCCCGGAAGCAAGGATGATCAGCGAGAAGCAATACAACGAGACGGTAAAAGATTTCACACGAAATGTTTATCGCTTCGTGTTCAAGAGCGTGCGCGACAAGGAGGCGACGGAAGATATTGTGCAAGACTGCTTCATGAAACTTTGGCAGAATCGCACCCAGGTCGATGCCTCCAAAGCGAGGGGCTGGCTGTTCACCGTGGCTCACCATGCCATGATCAACTATCTGAAAATCCAAAATCGTAACACAACTCTCGATCACGTGGAATTGAAAGCGGCCGCGGCTGCAAAACTTCCAGACTTCGACCTGAAGGAGATCATAGAACGAAGCTTGCTTGACCTTCCGCCGCTACAGCGTTCGATAATTTTATTGCGAGACCTGGAAGGCTATAACTACAAAGAGATCGGCGAGATACTTCAATTGGGAGAATCGCAGGTGAAGGTGTACTTGTTTCGTGGCCGAAAAAAGATAAAGGATTCAATCAAGGTGTTAAGCGCAGTAATATGAAACTCGAAGGCGACATCGACGAACTGGTATTCGATTACCTCGAAGGCAACCTTGACAAGGAGGAGCAGGAAGCATTCAACTTGCTTAAGGAGGAAAACGAGACGTTCAATCACAATGTCCGACTGTGGCAGAATGCTTATATCTCTGAGGGACTACCCGAGACAGGCGATCTTGAGCAAAGGCTGATGATCGGCCGCCAGCCAGGCACCGGCATTATGAGCAAGGTGGGACTTGTTACGATCATAGTTGGCCTGCTGTCTTTCGTGCCGTCTTCGATCAATGAGAAACTTCCGGAATTCAGGCCTCTACAGGAAGAGCCGCCGGTCGCAGTGATTGTCACTGAACCAACGCCGGTGCGGAAAACAAACCGAAAGGAATTCAAAGAGCAAAAAGAACAAATAGTTGAGCCTTCACCTTCGTCCGGGATGATTGAAGTATCGGAAGTTCAGGTGGTCGATCTTTGGAAAACTGTACCCGTCACTCTTCCGTCGGTTACTATAAAGGCCCTTGAACTGCGGTTAGTTACGGAAAGGGTTCCTGCTTATACCGACCGTGATATAAACCGTCTGAAGCGGCGTCAGCTTGAACGAAGGCGTGCCGGTGAATTTAAGGCGGGAAACATCCCGTACGTGGTTCCGCTTAGCAGTAAAAACTTCTGAAATCGAGATGAAAAGAATCCGGGTGACGTACGTCATTGGCATCGCCTTGCTTTTTTGCATAGCAACGAACAAGGCGGATGCACAAATGTTTCCGTCGGGTGGACTGCCGATGTTATACAATGGCGGCTTCGCCGGGGAGGCAGGAGATCATCGTCTGGTTTTTGCCTCGAAGCTTAACTTCATGAATTTTGACAATCTTCGCTCAAGAACGAGTCATACGATTTCATACGACGCATTCATGCCATCATTGAGGTCTGGTGTTGGTGTTATGACGGGATTCATGTCTGACCACTATAACCCAACCGACAGCCTGAACTGGGAGTTGCGCAACCCGTTTTTTTCTGTCGCCTTTTCGCCAAAGCTGTCGTTCAAAGGTAAGTGGACGTTTGCTCCCTTTGTTGACTTTCAGTTTGTGCACTCACGGTCAACTGGATATTATCGCCCAAACCGTGCCTCGTCGCCAATGCTTGGTATCAATTCCCGGTACACAATACGGACGGGTTTCCTTCTAAATACTGAGAAAGGTTATGTCGGCTTCACGGCGATACCTTTCGAAAGAACCAGCGCTTACGAACCCAGGTACAACTACCGGTTCAATAGTTCTTTTCCTGGTGCCGACAGTACTATCTTTATTCTTCAGTTAGGGAGGACCTTTCAGAAAAAACCTGATTCAAAATTTTCATTCACTCCCCAGGTGGCAGTGTCATGGTACAAGGAGAATTCCCGTCATTACTTTGGTTTGGTCGACCTTAACCTTGCATTCAGGTTCAGGCGTTTTCACACGGGCATCGGTGCCGGTGGAATTCAGTTTGCATATAACTGGGACAGGTTGAGGGTGGGTACAGCATTGTATTATTCGAGGCCTTTCAGCAGGAGTGGTCACAACACTGTCGTTAATGGGCAGCAGGAGACTGTAAGAGCTTACTGGTACATACAATTTTTGTCTTTGAGATATTTGATTGAAGGCAAGAAGAGCGGGGTGCTGAAAAGCGAGACCTTTTAGAGTTGCTGCTTTAAGTACTGGCAGGTATCTCATTATCCGTATCAGTGGGTATTGTCGATGGTCATGCCTGGGTCTACTTTTACTTACACCCAAAGTACGCACCTCATGAAAACGAAAGGAACGATCTGCCTGGCAATCTGCCTCGTATTTTTTGGAATTTCAGCATTGCAGGCGCAAGAGCTGGAATTCGTAGACACACCCGATGGAAAACACGGACTAAAGTACAAAGATGGAGCGGTTGTTATACCCGCGAAGTACGATGATTTTAGTTTGCCCAAAGGAAACCTCGCGGCTGTAAAACTCAATGACAAATGGGGATTTGTCGACGTGATGAATGGCGGCAACGAGGTGGTCGCTCCTAAATATGAAAGTGCTGGCGATCTTATCGACGGACTTGCCGCTGTTAAGCTGAATGGTAAGTGGGGATTTATAAATAGAACCGGGAAGGAAATTGTTCCACCGAAATATGATGAAGCCGGCGACGTGGTGGATGGCGCGGCGAGAGTGATCCTTGGCGGCAAGTGGGGTTTTGTTGATTACACCGGGAAGGAGATCGTAGCACCAAAGTACCAGCGTGAGGATAACTTTTATGACGGCATGGCTACTGTGCAGTTAAATGGGAAATGGGGCTGTGTGGATCTGACGGGTAAAGAAGTTGTGGCAATAAAATATGATGATGCCAGCCAGTTTCACGATGGGTTGATGCGTGTACTGCTGAATGGTC
This sequence comes from Cyclobacteriaceae bacterium, assembly GCA_035656375.1. GTDB lineage: Bacteria > Bacteroidota > Bacteroidia > Cytophagales > Cyclobacteriaceae > ELB16-189. Next base: position 37,315 of record DASRSO010000243.1, read on the forward strand.
AACAGATTTTTGTCGACAAAACAGGGAAAGAAATATTTGCGTCGAAGTACCCCGCCACGGGAGATTTCTCGGAAGGATTTGCGATGGTGAGTGTAGACAAGAAGTACGGTTTTATTGACAAAACGGGGAAGGAGATCACGGCGATCAAGTACGACTTTGTAGATGATTTTTCGGAAGGACTTGCAGTGGTTGGAGTAGGAGAGAAGTATGGATTTATTGATAAGACCGGCAAGGAAGTTATCCCGCTTCAGTTCGGAAGCATTTATCCTGTCGATGAGTCGGCGAAAGACAAGAGGTATGGATTTTACGACGGCACTATGAAGGTTTGGATGGATGGGAGAGCGTTTTATATTGATAAGACGGGGAAGGAGGTAAAGTAGTTAGCACCTCTGGTAGCTACCTGGGCGTTGAGTTCGGTAACACGCTATAATAATATTGCCCGTCGTCGTCGGTGGTAAGAGGTGCAGACTGAAATGTTTTAACGATATCCCTTCCGGCAGACCCGGTGCTGTCGGCAAAGAGGTACAGAGTGATCTCGATATTTTTTGGAACACCGAATCGTTCGCGTTTGATCGGGATACTGAAATCAAAATGCTCGCCCTTCCCGACCATTCGTTGCTCTTCATTCTCCGACTGAAAATACCATTCACCATAGTCGCCTTCGTCGCGCCCGGTGGCGCCGACGGCAAATCGCCCGGACTCGGTTACGGTTACGGCAATAGAAATACCCGAAGCGCTGTCGGGATTTGGGAAGAAGCTCCAACTGTCGAGAGTAATTACGTTAGCGTATAATTTTCTTGTTTCACGTTCTTCATCGTATCGGGCCCTGCTGGCGCTGTCCTGGTAGTCGCTATAGGCGTAACCGCCGGCTGTGAGTAAAACTACAGCTGCCGCCGAAGATAGAATATGAATGGCCCACATGTTTGTGTTACGGAATATGGCTACGGCTATGCTGCTGATGATGATCTCGGTGACGGCGAAGAGCGCATAGGCCGTCATAAAAAGGCCGGTGAGATCGAGTGATATCCACCCGCCGCTGCTGTTTTTGCCGAGGAGGAGGAAATCGAGGATGGCGATGGGGATAAAGAACAGGATGAGGAAGAGGCAAACGCGGAGGTGGGTGCGGGGCATTATCGCATACTTTTAGGATACCAAATTAACTCACATTCGTTATTTGCGTAAAATATTAAGTCGCGTTTGGTAGTGGCGTAAATAAGTCTTCTTCGTCGAGTCATCAAGAAATGAACGATTAATTAGTTGCATCACATCTTGTTGATTTTCTTTGAATGGTGCCATCAGTAACGCAATTCGCTTCTCCTGGACACCTATCCGCTTACCGAATTCAGTGAAATCTATGGTTGTGGCGTGCCCCGTTTTTTTCCAGGAGGCGGACTTGAAATCATCCTTAAACAATTTCTTGCTGAGGGCAAAATCTGTATCATCGACATGTACCCTCGTATTAACCAGATCATACGCTGGACTCATAGTATAATCTCCGGACGCTGTCTCCAGTAATGAAAAATTTTTTAGATGTGCGTCACCGTTCGAGAATGCGTAATTGAAGAGTACCAGCGTAAAAAACTTTTCAATCTCAATTCTCCACGAGGGAACATATTTTTGAAATAGCAAGCCAATTTCTTCGTAGCTGAAATCGTATTTGAAATCTGGACCGGCGTTGTCACTGGTCATGCCCGCTAGAGTTGCAAAATCTTCTTTCCCCCACTTAGTGCCGTCAGGCTTAATATCGAATCGCTTTGTTATGTAGGCAGGTACGCCTTCGTAAAAAAAAATCATCGCATTTGCGGCCACGTTGATACCGTAGACTTGTTTAGCAATCTGCATGGTTAGATGTTCATTGGCCGGAACCTGGTCTACTTTTTTTAAGTCTCTTGGAATTGGTTTTAAAATATACGTCCCATATTCACCTTCTTTGGTTAACCTTAACTTCGAGCCTTCGAGGCGAAGGCTTAATTTCTCTTGCACGCCAGAAATAGAGATCCGTTTCCTATTCTCGATAAATTGTTCGGCTACTGCTTCATTTTTTTGAGGCGTTTCATAACTGAGAATGTGACTAACCTTTTTATTATTAAAAAGGGTTTTCGAAGCAATAGGGCTATAACCGTTGAAACCGTCAGCCAGCGTACAGGGGCAAACACTCACCGTTACAGATTGGGCGTCTGTTTTCTCATCACTAATTTTTTTCATCAGCCGGAATGTGTTTAACAGTAATTGCTCCGATGGTATCATATTGGGCTGTAGCAAGTAGCAATCCAAAGCTATCCTGTTCATCTATTCTAAGCTGTGTGCTCTGGAGGCGCCTGTTTACTCCTTCGCTAAGCATATTAAAAAAGAACGGAAATAGAAATTTGCTCCGATGCTCCCTGCTGGTTTTTGGAAGTGTTAAGCTTATTGCGGGTTTTGACGAATCGTCGAACCAGGCTTTATCATATATAAATGAGTAGCCATTCCGCGGATGTTCAATGATTTGCCCAACGAGTTCTCCGTTTCTATACACTGCACCCTGACGCATTTGCTTAGATTAATGGATTTTTGACACGAAGTAGCAACTCCATTCCGAGAACGTCAGCGACTTTGGCGAGACTTTCGATTGTTGGATTACCCTTACCGCTTTCTATCTCTTTGAGCGTTCTAATACCAATCCCGGCTAAAGTCGCAAGGTGGGCTTGGGTGACGCCGAGAATTTCACGACGCTGTTTTAAGGATTTGATTAGATCGTGTTGGTGCATTATACTGCCCTTTTTACAAATGTATGAAATTTAGAGTCTCAATAACAAGCTAAAGGTGTGTTATATTGCACTTTTGAGCTCATGACTCTTATAGCGGGCTATATTTACGGAGGAACCGTCAACTTGGTTGCCGATTCGGCGCAACTCAGTCTTTCAGAAATTTCACCGAGACTGAGACAGAATCTCCCACAAACAAACACTTTGGGTGAGCGAAGCCCAGTTGAGACCGATGAAGGGTGGATTGAAGAAGGCGCGCAAAAGCTGTATGTAATTGCAAACCAGGTTATTCTTACGTTCGCGGGCGATGTGCGGGAAGGATACAATGTTCTGGAGGATTTGAGCATTCGTTTAGCGAGTACTGGCTGTGTTGGTTTATCGGAGGTTCTGGAGAGCTTCTTCCATGAATGCAAACCAATGAAAGCAGAGTTTTTGATTGGATTTATAGAACAGGGTCATCCGAGACTGTATTGCTGTAGTAAGAAACAGATTAAACTTCTTTCTGAAAACTTGCATGGGGTTAGTGGAGGGGCTGGTTCCCAGTTATGGTTTATTCCTCCAATTTTTTCAAGACTTTTGGAGTTATGGAACGCAAAGGCCAGTCCCGACACCGTACTTGTGGTTATGACCTCATTATTACAAACCTGTACTCTTAATGATCGTACCTTTGAACGGGGAGTCGGTGGATTCTTCAACGGTGTTCAGGTTAGCCCCGACGGTGTCAAGTGGTGTCCTGATACCGAAATCGTCCTTTATTCCAGTAAGCATTTCGAAAAAATACCTCGAATAATAATAGATAAATTCAATCGTGACGGCGTGACGGCCCTAATAACTTCAGCGGCAGGGAATAGACTATTTTCACCATCAACGAGATTATCACAAATTTCAATTGAGACTTTTCTAAACAAATGGGGAAAAGCATTACTTACCAAACGTTTTGATGAGGAGCGAGGTTACTTTTCATTTATTTGCCATGATCGAAGAATTGTTAATATAGTCGTTGCTGGGACAACACAGTTTGATCAGTGCTTGGAGATTAAAATTTCTGACCCATCTTCAGTGGAATATACCCCTCACTTTATTGATCACTTACTTAGATTTCCAATTCACCCCGTAACTGGACAAGAAGATCGTTTTGGTATTATGCTAAACCTATTTTAGGCATAATAATTAAAGACCATGAACACCAGTGTAAAGCCACAAAGACCACTAACAACAGTAATGTGAAAGCTTAGCGCCGAGAAAAAGCAGTCCGGCGACTTCCGTAAGCAACAAACAGGAACGACACAACTCCCCGAACTTCCAAACACTACTCAATCACCAATCTCTTAACCACCTTTCTCCCTTCAAAACCAACCGTCACAGCGTACAACCCCTTCGACCAATTGAAAACTGAAAAGTTAATTCGACCACCGGCAGTTCCTTTTTGGTCGAGCATAATCCTTCCTTCTGTGCTGTAAACGATCAGGCGATAATCGCCAGGTACATTGTCAATAAACACACGATCACTCGCCGGGTTCGGGAATATATCGACCGCGTCCGACTCTTCCGGCAGACCAGTAACCACGAATGGTTTCGACTGCTTGTAACAACCGTCTTTGTAAACAACTACGGTGTAAGTTCCGTCGAGACCATTGAGAGGTAAAGTGCTTGATGTGAAAGCGACCCGCCCATTATTTCGAAACCATTCAAAAAAATCACCCTCGGTTTCCGCGACGCGAAGCATGCCGTTTTCGTACACTATTGTCGCATCGATCACGACCTTACTCACGTTGATCACGGCTGCATTACTTTCGCATCCCTGGATAGTTTGAGTCAGGTAGTAAGTTGATGAAGTAACGGGGGCAGGAGCACTAAACATTTCACCGGTACCGATCGCTGT
>DASRSO010000244.1:0-16243 GCA_035656375.1 Cyclobacteriaceae bacterium
AGTGTCGTTCAGATTTGTCTTCACCTTCCATGAATCTTCAGGGAGCGGCTCCGACAGACCGATGTAGAACTTAAAGTTCGGGAACTCTTTCTCGATCTTCTGGAAGTGATCGACATAGAACAATTCCTTCTTCGAACGACCGCCATACCAGTAAGAAACTTTGCGGTTTGTCTTTTCAGTATGGAAGAGATGGAAGATCTGCGCACGCAGCGGAGCCATACCGGCACCACCACCAATGTAGATCATCTCACGTTGAGTCTTGTTGATATGGAATTCCCCGTAAGGACCCGAGATCGTTACTTTATCGCCAGGCTTGCGGCTGAACACATACGATGAGCAAATGCCGGGATTAACATCCATCCAGTTGTTGTTCGCACGATCCCACGGCGGGGTTGCGATACGGATGTTAAGCATAATGATGTTTCCTTCTGCAGGGTGGTTGGCCATCGAATACGCCCTGAAGATCGGTTCTTCGTTCTTCATCTTCAGGCCCCACAGTTTGAACTTATCCCAGTCGCCTTTAAAGACATCCGGGTTTTTGTGACCAAGTTCAGGATGAGGAGTAATGTCCATTGTGCTGAAGTCGACATTGATCTGGGGAACGTCGATCTGGATATATCCACCCGCTTCGAAATGCAATGTTTCGCCGGGAGGGAGCTTCACAACAAATTCTTTGATGAATGTAGATACGTTGTAGTTCGACACCACTTCGCATTCCCACTTCTTGATACCGAAGATCTCTTCGGGTACACGGATGTTAAGGTCTTGTTTAACTTTTACCTGGCAACCGAGGCGCCAGTTCTCTTTCCTCTCCTGCCTTGTGAGGTGACCCATTTCTGTGGGGAGCACATCGCCACCGCCTGATTCCACCACGCATTTGCACATGGCGCAGGTTCCACCGCCACCGCACGCCGATGGCAGGAAGATCTTCTCGTTACTGAGTGTTGACAGCAGTGAGCTTCCGGCCGAAACCGTAATGGTGCGCTCACCATTGATGAGAATTTTTACCGGGCCTGACTGTACGAGCTTTTTCTGAGCGACAAGCAACAGCACAACCAACAGGATGATGATGATCGTAAAGGCAACGATCGAAGAGGCGATGAGCATAAAAGGATAGCTACGTTTTTACTACTTACAAATATATCGTAAGCGGTCAAAAAAACCAGTCCTCTTTACGCCACTGTAACAGCTTCTTTTTCAGGTACTTGAATTGGAGCTATCCGGGTATTCACGTCCAGTATCACACTTACATCAGGGGTTGCCGCCCACTCCCGCAGCTTCTCGAAGCTTGCCGCTCCGCGCAGGAACTGATGTCCATTGCCCTTGTAGCCTCCACTGAACGAAAGGAAATCCGTAGGCTTAACCTTTTCGCCGGTAAAGCTAACGACCACGTTCACCGATGCTTCGTTCGAGAACGTGAGGTGATCCTGCTGCCTCTTTTTGTATTCGTAGCGATAATCGTACACGAGCGCCGACACATCCGACAGTACTGCCGAACCGGTGGGATAGCTCCCGGCACCTTTCCCTACAAATATCTGCTTCTCTGCAAACGCACCCTGCACCAGCACAGCATTGTACTCGTAACGAACGTTGGCAAGAAGGTGAGTGCTTTCGATAAACTGCGGAGCAACGAGGCCATACACCTTTCCATTTTGTTTGAACGCACGAGCGATGAGCTTAATCGTATAGCCATTCTCGCGCGCATACTTCAGGTCTACGTCTGAGATCTTGTCGATACCGAAGTTTACGAGCAGTTCTGGTTTTACGAACACGCCGAATGTGTGTGCGATAGCAATGCAAAGTTTAAACTTGGGGTCGAATGCTTTTACATCGAGGTCGGGATTGCTTTCAGCGAAGCCGAGTTCCTGCGCTTTCTTCAGAGCTTCGTGATAGCTCTTGCGCCCGTCGAATATTTCTGTGAGGATGTAGTTGGTCGATCCGTTGAAGATACCTTCGATGCTTTCGATGAGGTCGTTGTCGTAATATTCTTCGAGGTTGCGGATGATAGGAATACTTCCGCATACCGATCCTTCATACAACACAGGTTGATTGTATTTCACTTGCAGGTCGTAGAGATCCTGGAAATGTTCGGCGATCATCTTCTTGTTGGCAGTAACGACTGCCTTGCCTTTCGACAGTGCTTCTTTTACGATCGCGAATGCGGCTTCGGAGTCGTCGATGAGCTCCACCACAACGTCGATGTCCGGGTCGTTGAGGATCTCCTCTTTCGACAATGTGAAAAAGCTGGCATCGATTGGTCGTTGCTTGTTCGCATGTTTCACGCATATCTTTTTGATCGATGCTTTCACGCCATGCGTTTCATGCAACACATGATAGAGACCCTGGCCAACGCATCCAAAACCGAACAGACCTAACTTCAAATGTTTGCTCATAACAAAATGTTCTCTTTAACCTTTAAAAATTTTCTTATCAGTTCCCTGAACTGTTCAAACTCTACGAGAAATCCATCGTGGCCATAGGGCGACACGATCTCTTCAAACTGTGCACCCGGTATGTTCGCAGCGAGATACTTCTGCTCCGAAATGGGGAAGAGCAGGTCGCTGCTCACCCCGATCACGAGTGTTCTTGCTTTAATTTTTGAAAGCACTTCTGCTACTTCACCTCTCCCGCGTCCAACATGATGATTGTCCATCGCGTTGAGAAGACTCCAGTACGAAAAAGCATTGAAGCGATTGGCAAGCTTCGTGCCCTGGTACTTTTGGTACGAGGCAGCACGATAACCTTCAAGTTTCTCGGAAGCAACTTCCGGCTGGTTCTTGTTGTATATCTCGTAGCTGCGGAACGACACCATTGCGATTGCCCTCGCAGCCTTCATTCCTTCAGCGCCGGCGCGGGCATCTTTTTCCTTCCATGTGGGATCGGCGGCAATGGCCATTCGTTGTGCTTCATTGATCGCTATCCCCCAGGGTGAATGAAATGCATTACACGCAACCGGGATGATACGTTCGAAGACATCCGGTTTCTGAATTGCCCACTCGAGCACCTGTTGTCCACCGAGGGAACCACCAATGAGCGTGTGGATCTTATTTAAACCCAGGTTATCACGAAGACGATCGAAGGCCTGAACGACATCGCGGTTCGTGATCAACGGAAAATCGTGAAACCACTCATGGCTCGTCAGCGGGTTGATCGACAATGGTCCGGTTGAACCATAACATCCACCCAGCGAGTTCGCGCAGATGATGAAATACTTATTCGGATCAAATGGACTGCCTTCCGAAAACAGACCATGCCACCAATCAGCAAAGTCGGAGCTACCTGTAAGAGCATGGCAAACCCAAACGGCATTGTCCTTCTCTTTATTGAGTTGTCCGAGTGTTGTGTACTTAAGCTGGAAGCCGGGCAGTTTAGCACCCGACTCCAGTTGAAATTCAACAGGATAATGGAATATGTGGTCGTGCTTCAGCATTTCTATTTGATCACTGCAGTCCCGGCCTTTGCAACTTCAGTATCCTGTGCTGCCGATAGTCCAGAGATACCGATGGCTCCAATGATCTTTCCATCCGAGATGATCAGCTCACCGCCTTCAACGGCGATTGCGTTCGGTAAAGAAAGTATCCGAAGATTTTCACCGCCGCTTGTAACGCCGTCCTGGAAAGCTTTGGTGGGACGCTTGAAATCATTTGCCGTGCGTGCCTTTGCCTGCGCCACTTGGAGAGATCCTATTTGGGTGCCATCCTGTTTTTGTAAATAAACAAGGTTGCTGTTGGCATCAACAATAGCGATCACAACCGCCCAGTTTTTACTGATAGCATAAGCTTCAGATGCCGCGGCAACTTTCTTTGCCTCAGCCAGGGTTATGTTGTGGCCATATTGAAGCGGCGCTTGCTGACCGAACGCTGTTCCTGCAATCAATAATGCGAGTACGAATAAACTTGATTTCATAATCTTCATAGTTACTATTTACACGAAGAGGTTGCTGTTAAAAACTTGTTATTTCGATGCAAGTGCCTTACTAAATGCCTTTTCAAACGCTTGCGCCAGGTCGGCCTTCACATCGTCGATGTGTTCGAGTCCTACCGAAATACGGAGGAGATTTGGCAAAACACCGGCTGTAATTTGTTCCTCATCCGACAACTGCTGGTGTGTTGTTGCAGAGGGTTGAATGATCAGCGTTTTGGCATCACCGAGGTTTGCAAGGTGACTGATGAGCTGAAGGTTGTCGACAATTTTCGTGGTATCGTCTTTTGTACCCTTAACGGTGAACGACAACACGGCTCCGAAACCATTCTTCAGGTATTTCTTGGCAAGCTTGTGATAGGTGCTCGATGCGAGACCAGGGTAGTTCACGCTTTCAACGTTCGGATGTTTTTCCAGCCACTGAGCAAGCAACAATGCGTTGTCTACTGAACGTTGTACACGAAGCGACAATGTTTCGAGGCCTTGCAGGAACAGGAATGAGTTGAAAGGACTGAGTGCGGGACCGAAGTCGCGAAGACCTTCAACGCGTGCACGAATGATGTAAGCGATGTTCGGAAGGCCGAGCGGGTTGTTGATCCCAAACACGTCCCAGAACTTAAGTCCGTGATAACCTTCAGAAGGTTCAGTGAACTGCGGGAATTTTCCGTTGCCCCAGTTGTAATTACCACCATCGACAATCACACCGCCGATGGAATTACCATGACCGCCGATCCATTTTGTTGCGGATGCTACAACTACGTTCGCGCCGTGTTCGAATGGACGGAAGAGATAACCGGCAGCTCCGAATGTATTGTCGACGATAACGGGAAGGTCGTGTTTACGTGCCAGTGCGGCGAATGCTTCGAAGTCGGGAACGTTGAAACCGGGGTTACCGATTGATTCCAGGTAAATGGCTTTTGTTTTCTTGTCGATCAGTTTTTCGAAAGACTCGACTGTGTCGCCTTCGGCAAAGCGTGCATCGATGCCGAGACGTTTGAAAGCAACTTTGAATTGGTTGTACGTTCCACCGTAGAGGAATGATGTTGTTACGAAGTTGTCGCCTGTTTGAAGAATGTTGTTCAATGCGACGAACTGTGCGGCCTGGCCGGAGCCGACTGCGAGTGCAGCCACGCCACCTTCGAGAGCTGCGACGCGTTTCTCGAACACGTCGGTGGTGGGGTTCATGATGCGTGTATAGATGTTACCGAATTCTTTCAGTGCAAAAAGATTTGCACCGTGTTCAGAATTCTTGAATGTGTACGATGTTGTTTGATAGATCGGAACTGCGCGTGAACGAGTGGTTGCATCTACTTCCTGACCTGCATGGAGCTGAAGAGTTTCAAAGCGATAATTTGACATGGCTATAATGTTTTAATGTTTTTTGAATAAGACTGATTGAATAAAATGATAGAGATCCCTGTGTTCCGCGTATGGCGGAGCAAGGTTTTAGTTGTTGCTTGTTAAAGGATTAACAACAGCAACAACAGCAGGGACAACAACAAATAAGATTAGCTTCGATCGAGTTGAAAATTTCCCGGAGGCGAGAGACGAGGTCTTTGATGTGGTTTTTCATTTGTTTTAACCGGTTTATTGTTCCCGCAGCACCCTGCCCGGGCAGGCTTTAGCACCATCTCCAACAAGGAGGAAGGTTGCTAGCGCTTCATAGAGCCTGTTCTCTCAGCGCTTCTTTATAAATCGATTAAACTGCCGAAGCGGCTTCATCGATCTGATATCACAAACGTAGATCACATCACCAGAGTTTCCAAACGTAAGTGGTAAAAAATTTGAATCTGAGCCCAAACGGGCGTTAGCGAGGCCACTTCGCGGGGTTCTGTGTTCTGATATTCGGAAGGTTAAATGATCTCTTCGACCATGGAGATGATATCAGAACCCAGAACAAAAAATCGTTCCGTCACCTAGGTAAGCATCCCCCCGTCTACCTGCAGCACTTGCCCAGATACGTAAGTCGACATATCGGACGCAAGGTATACCGCCGCGCCGGCAACATCTTCTGGAGTACCACCACGTCTCAGCGGTATTGCATCCCTCCACGTCTGAACAACTTTAGGGTCTAATTTCCCCGTCATCTCCGTTTCAATAAAACCCGGCGCAATTGCATTCGATCTTATGCCCCGTGAACCGAGTTCAAGTGCTATTGACTTTGTGAACCCGATGATCCCTGCTTTCGAAGCAGCATAATTCGATTGACCTGCATTGCCTTTTATACCAACTACCGAAGTCATATTAATGATAGAGCCCCCCTTCTGTTTCATCATTGGCTTTGCGGCAGCTTTCACTGTATTGAAACACGACTTCAAATTCGTAGCCATAATCTTATCCCATGCCTCCTCCGTCATCCTCAATAAAAGATTGTCCATCGTGATACCTGCATTATTCACAAGAACATCGAGCGAACCGAAATCGGCAACCACAGAATTAATGAGCTGGTCTGCCTGTGTAAAGTCAGAAGCATCGGAACGATAGCCCTTTGCCTTCACGCCTTTCGCTTGAAGTTCCTGTTCCAGGGCTTGCCCCTGTTCCACGCTCGACAGATATGTAAAAGCAACGTTGGCGCCTTCTTCAGCAAAGCGGATGGCGATAGCGCGGCCGATGCCTTTGGATGCACCGGTTACGAGAGCAGTTTTTCCTTGAAGGAGATTCATGGTCTGGGTTAGTTTCAGAGTCAAAAATACAAGAATTAAGAATTAAGGAGTAAGTAGTAAGGAGGCACCAGGTTTATTTGATTTATCTCAATCTTCGAAATCAGTGCTCCCGACTACTGACTCCTTACCAAAAATGAACTTGCGGTAGCCAAAAGTGTTTATTTTTGCAGCACTCGAATACTGAAACCATTAGTTATGTCTAAATATGACCTTATCGTGATCGGCTCTGGCCCTGGTGGCTACGTAGCTGCTATCCGCGCATCTCAACTGGGAATGAAAGTTGGTGTAGTAGAGAAAGCCGAACTGGGCGGTATATGCCTCAACTGGGGCTGTATCCCTACCAAAGCGTTATTGAAAAGCGCCAGCGTTTTCGAATACATTCAGCATGCCGCCGACTATGGCATTAATGTAAAAGAAGCGTCTCCGGATATCAAATCTATGGTAAAGCGCAGCCGCGATGTTGCCGCTTCCATGAGCAAAGGCATTCAGTTCCTCTTCAAGAAAAACAAGATCGAACATATTGCCGGCTACGGTAAGCTCAAGAAAGGTGGTAAGGTTGAAGTCACAGACGGAGCCGGGAAGAAAACCGAAATCGAAGCGAAGCACATCATCCTTGCTACCGGCGGCCGCTCACGCGAGCTCCCGAATCTTCCCATCGATGGAAAGAAGATCATCGGGTATCGCGAAGCAATGGTGCTCGAACAACGCCCTCAGAAATTGTTAGTAGTTGGCTCCGGCGCCATCGGCGTGGAGTTCGCCTATTTCTATAATACCATTGGTTCTGAAGTAACTATTGTCGAATTCCTCCCTCGCATCGTTCCTGTCGAAGACGAAGAGGTTTCGAAACAACTCGAGCGTTCGTTCAAGAAGTCGGGCATGAACATCTACACGAACTCTGAAGTAACTAAAGTAGATACCTCCGGCAAGACATGCATCGCAACCGTGAAGACACCTACTGGCGAGATCAAGATCGAAGCCGATGTTGTGTTGTCGGCCGTTGGTGTTTCAACAAACCTGGAGAACATCGGCCTCGAAGAAGTTGGTGTGAAGACTGAAAAAGGTCGCGTCATCGTTGATGATTTCTATAAGACAAATGTTGCCGGCGTGTATGCGATCGGCGACATCGTAAAAGGTCCTGCCCTGGCACACGTCGCTTCGGCAGAAGGCATTACGTGCGTGGAAGCCATCGCTGGTCTGAAACCACATCCTATCAACTACAATAACCTTCCCGGTTGTACTTATTGCTCACCGGAAATTGCTTCTGTTGGAATGACTGAAGAGCAAGCGAAGAAAGCAGGTTATCAAATCAAAGTCGGTAAGTTTCCGTTCACTGCATCGGGTAAGGCAAAAGCAGCCGGCGCACCCGATGGTTTCGTGAAGGTGATCTTTGATGCGAAGTACGGCGAATGGCTCGGCGCACACATGATCGGTTACAACGTAACTGAGCTCATCGCCGAAGTTGTTGCAGCCCGCAACCTGGAAACAACAGGACATGAGATCATCAAGTCTGTACACCCTCACCCTACCATTAGCGAGGCTGTGATGGAAGCAACCGCTGCGGCCTACGGTGAAGTAATTCACATTTAATATTTCAAAAGGTGCAACGATATCTGAAGAGGATCTGATTTCCGGGCTACGATCCAGGAAACAGTCCTCTTTAGATTATCTCTACGACCACTACTCCTCCGCACTCTACGGAGTCATCTATCGCATTCTCAACAACGACGACCTCTCCGAAGAAGTCCTGCAGGACGCATTCCTTCGCATCTGGAACAAGATCGAAACCTACAACGCTTCGAAAGGCCGGCTGTTTACATGGATGCTGAACATCGCGCGAAACATGGCGATCGATAAAACCCGGTCGAAAGAAATCAGTAAGGGCAAAAAAACCGATGACATCGATAACCTCGTAAATAAGATCGATCGGAAAGAGCAAGCGGAGCTAAACGTAGATTTTATTGGGCTGAAAGAGGTTCTTGGACGTCTGTCGGAAGAACAGAAATTTGTGGTAGAATACCTCTACCTGCAAGGCTATACACAATCGGAACTGGCAGAAGAGTTTAATATACCCCTCGGCACCGTTAAGACGAGACTGAGGCTTGCCATGATCGAGCTAAGAAGAGAGTTAAAAGTGAATAGTTGAACATAGCTGAATACATATCGTCTGGAATACTGGAGTCTTATGCTTTAGGCGAGCTGAGTGATGCTGAGCGCGCCGAAGTGGAGAAAAACCTTTCTCAATACCCCGAGCTTCGGAAAGAGCTTGCCCTTATCGAAGAGACGATGGAAGTATTCTTCATGAAAGCAGGCCGCAAGCCACAGGCCGTTGTGAAAGAAAGGATCTTACTAGAAGTAAAGCCCCGGGAGGCAAAGGTTGTCAACTTAAATGCATGGAAATATGCAGCCGCAGCCTCGATTGTCGTGGCTCTGTCGGCAAGTCTTCTCGCTTACACCTACTACGGCAAGTGGAAAGAATCCGAAACCTCGCTCCTTGAGCTTCGCGCATTCAACCAGCAGATGGCCCAGGATTACAACCAGGTAAACCAGCGCCTCGACGACATGGAAACGGGCATGAAAGTGATGGGCAACCCTGCCTTCCACCGGGTTGTCATGAAAGGCACAAACAACTCGCCCGAGGCTATGGCATCCGTCTACTGGAACCAGTCGACCGCCGAAACGTACCTGAGCATCCAGAACCTGAAGGCCCTGGCACAGGAGCAGCAATACCAGCTTTGGGCGATCGTCGACGGCGTACCGGTGGATATGGGCGTATTCGACAGTTTTGAAGGCCTCCATAAGATGAAGGATGTGCCAAAGGCGGCTGCTTTTGCCGTCACCATCGAGCCCAGGGGCGGAAAACCCAGCCCTACGATGGAAACCATGCAGGTTGTAGGAAATACCTGAAATCTAATCCGGTTTTCAATTACGTAAGTGTTGTTGCCCCTGCGGGCGGCCCCGAACGCTTGCCGCGCGTTCGATCAGTACCATAAGTTGACTAGTTGCTCGCTGGTGCGGTAATTGTGAAAAACGACAGATCGTCAACATTCCGGGGAACCAAGTAACCCCGTTTCGCCTTTTATAAGCCTGCATTCATCCCCTAAATGGGTTGATTTAACTGCAAAACGTGGATTTTAATGTTTAATTTCGGTAATTAGGTTATAAACACTGACTATCACGTAGTTATGAAATTGGAAAAAGTAAACGTCTACCGGCAGAAGGCGCGGTTCCTGATCGCACTGATGGCCATGTCTATGGTGGGTTACTTTGCCGCGAGGTTTGTTGTTGAAGTAATCTTAAAGTGAAGAAAGGTTTCCCGTCAGTTAAGGGCTTTTACACAAGAGCCCGGATATTCGGCTATGCGATGATAGGTGTTGCAGTTACACTTCTCGTCTACTACCTATTTCAGGAGTATTTTGTCTAGCATATCGATTAGCCGCAATTGATTTCGTGCCCTGACCAGGTTCTGGTCCGGATAGCTTATGTGGTAATATGTGTTCCCCCTCAGGAAGTCGGCCAGGAATCTCAGTGCCATAATGTAAGTCATCATCAGCCCAGCAAACGATGCGAGCGACCGATCGACGTCGTTCATCTCCGAAAGATATCCTTCGATCACTGCGTCATAGAATTCCTTACGAACAACAATCTTGTCGAGATCCTTTTCTTCTTCGCTGACGGGACTGACGAGTGTTCTTACAAGATCGCCAAGATCATAAATGAAATATCCTTCCATAACCGTGTCGAGATCGATCACAGCTACGGCGTCGCCTTGTGGATTAAAAAGAACGTTGTTGATCTTGGTGTCGTTGTGAAAAATTCCTGGCATCAATGTTCTGCTTTCGATAACCGAAATGTAGCGATCAACGATCTTTTTGAAAGAGATTGCTTTCCTGATCTCTTCGGATGCTTCCTGTTTTACAGAAGATCCTTTCAATGCATCTTCAAACTGTTCGTAGCGGAGCTTCAGATCATGAAATCTTTCTATTGTCGGTTTGAACTTCGACAGATCTGCTCCCTTCATATACTTTCCAAACCTGCCGAAAGCTTTGGCGGCTTTGTAAGCCTGGTCTACCGACTGAACATCGTCGACCGTGTAAGTATTTGCTATGTAGGGATAAAGTCGCCAGGGAAAACCTTCGCTATCATAAACCAAAGGTTTGAGGGGCGAGATGAAAAGATATTCGGGGTGAGTAGCTGCTAAATGTTGTTTCGCGTGTTCGAGATTACTTGCGATGATCTCCGGCTTTGTGAACACCTTATTATTGATGCGCTGTAGAATATAATTCCCCGCGCGGTATGTCTTATTTATATGCCCATTTCCAACGGGCTTAACTTCCTCTCCTTCTATCGCGAATTTTTTAAGTATCTCGTTTACCACAACTTTTCGGGATACTGTCCCAGCGCAATAAGGTCGCGGATCTTCTTCGAAACTTCTTCTTTGTCTTCTTTATAGGTAACACCGAACCACGTGGTGCCTCCGCTGATCACTTTCACTCGTCCTTTTTCCTCGCGGATCATATCGTTCACAAAAAGGGGAATGTAAAATTCTGCTTTCGGGTTTCCGAAGTTCTCTTCGAGGAACGCATTGAATCGCTGCTCTGCGTAATCGAAAACGGAAGGATGAAATCCCCAGAAGTTCATCGACGTTGGAGTATCGGGACTCAACAACAGGTTGACTCCATCTTTTTCCTTTGCGATGATTTGTTCGCCTTCTTTTACAATAGTGGTTCTTTCAACAACGGTCTTAAGATATCCATTGGTATCGGTCTCGCCACAGCCGCGCGACACGCTTCCGTAAGTGGACAGCACATTCTTCAATGTATAGCCAACCATGCAATTGTCGCCTTTGCTTTGTTTATTGAAAAAGAACGACAGCGCCCGAAACGCTTCGAGTCCATAAAAGTCATCGGCGTTTATAACCGCAAACGGTTCGTTGATGACTTCCTTCGCGCACAGCATAGCATGGCCGGTGCCCCAGGGTTTGGTGCGGCCGCTGTTACGGAACTTTGGAGGAATAAAGGTATCGAGCGATTGAATGACAAACTCCGCTTCTACTTTACCCTTGAGCTTGGGGAGGAATTTCTCTTTAACTGTTTCCAGGATCTCGTCGCGAACTATGAAAACAACTTTCGTGAATCCGAAACGGACCGCGTCGAAAAGAGAGTAGTCCATTATGGTTTCGCCATTGGGTCCGAAGCCGTCGATCTGCTTGATCCCGCCGTAACGGCTCCCGATGCCCGCTGCCAGGACAAGTAAAGTCAATTTAGGCTGAGAGCTCATTTGTTGTTTGAGATTTAACTTGTATACTCGAAAAATATTCCCGCAAAAGTAATCCAATTACCCTCAAATTTTATGGAAGACAATCAGAAACAGTATGGCTCCGCAATATTTATCATGGGCGCCCTGTTTTTCATTTTCGGATTTGTGACGTGGTTGAATGGTCCACTCATTACTTTCGTAAAGCTTGCCTTCGATCTCGACACCGACTCGAAAGCCTTTCTTGTAACAACGGCTTTTTACCTCGCATACTT
Organism: Cyclobacteriaceae bacterium; assembly: GCA_035656375.1. Taxonomy (GTDB): domain Bacteria; phylum Bacteroidota; class Bacteroidia; order Cytophagales; family Cyclobacteriaceae; genus ELB16-189. The sequence continues at coordinate 12,113 of DASRSO010000244.1, forward strand.
CTTTCTCGCATTGCCATCGTCGTGGATACTTGAGCGAACAGGTATGAAGAAGGGCATGGCGCTTGGATTACTGGTGATGGCTGTGGGAACATTTATGTTCGGACAGTTTACCGTAGCACGCAATTACAACCTTTCATTAACAGGCCTGTTCATTATAGGTTGTGGATTGTCGCTGCTTCAAACGGCTTCAAATCCTTACGTGGCTATCATAGGCCCTATTGCAAGCGCTGCAAAACGTATCAGCATCATGGGTATCTGTAACAAAGTTGCAGGCATGCTGAGCCCGGTGGTGCTGAGCTGGCTTGTGTTAAAGGATATCGGAAAACTGGAAGACAAGATAAAAGCTGCGGCGGATGTAGACGCGCGGAATGCCATCCTGAATGATTTTGCCTCGAGCATTTACTTGCCCTACATGGTGATGGCGGTGATTCTTGTGATCCTGGCTTTTTGGATCTCACGTTCAGCTCTGCCCGAAATCAAAACATCCGACGTCAATGTTCAACCGGTCGGCACCGGCAAAGACCGAAGCAGCATCTTTCAGTTCCCATACCTGTGGCTGGGTGCGTTATGCATCTTCGTTTACGTTGGCGCCGAAGTAATGGCCGGCGATGCAATTGGTACCTATGGAAAAGGCTTCAACATTTCTTCCGATGAAACGAAGTTCTTCACATCGTTCACTCTTGGAGCTATGCTGGTTGGTTATGTGATCGGGCTGGCAACGATCCCCAAGATCATCTCGCAATCACAGGCTTTAAAAATATCTGCCATTCTAGGCATAATCTTTACCGTAGCTGCCGCTTTGACACACGGCTATATTTCGGTAGGCTTCGTGGCCGCACTCGGCCTGGCGAACGCTCTTATGTGGCCCTCAATCTGGCCATTGGCTATCGAGGGATTGGGAAAATTCACTGAAAAAGGGTCGGCCCTGCTTATCATGGGGATTGCGGGAGGAGCGCTCATCCCCCGTTGGTATGCCGATCTAAAAGATCAATACGATTTTCAGTGGACGTTTTTTGCCCTGATGCTGCCTTGCTACATCTACATTTTATTCTTCGCGCAAAAAGGGCATAAAATTGGCAGAGGTTAAGTTTTCAAAACCATGAAACGCTTCCTCTTCTTCCTTTCGAGCCTGCTGGTTCCTGTATCGATCCTGGCTCAGACCGATCCGTTTGTCGCGACCGATCTCACGGCCGAGAATCTCTTCACGGAAAACATCGAAGGCCCGAATGTTGACAAAGGTGGAAATCTCTTCGTAGTCAACTACCAAAAGGACGGAACGATAGGCCAGGTGGCTTCGGATGGGTCGGTAAGTCTGTATGTAACTCTGCCCTACGAAAGTGTTGCCAACGCGATCATGTGGGACGCAGACGGAAACATGTTACTGGCCGACTGGAAAGGTCATAATATTTTAAAGGTCAATACGAAGAACCGGAGGGTTTCGGTGCTTGTACATCACCGCGGGTTCAACCAACCCAACGACATCACGCTGAACAAAGCAGGGCAGATATTTGCGAGCGATCCCAAGTGGGCCGACTCTACCGGGAACTTGTGGAGGATCGATCCCGACAAGAAGATCACCAAGCTTGCGGGCGACATGGGTACCACTAATGGCATAGAGATCAGTCCCGATGAAAAAACACTTTATGTGAATGAGAGCGTGCAGCGCAAGGTGTGGGCGTTCGATCTCGACGAGAAAGGGAACATCTCAAACAAGAGACTACTTATAGAATTCCCCGACTTTGGAATGGATGGAATGAAATGCGATCTGAAGGGGAACCTTTACATCACCCGTCACGGCAAGGGAACTATTGCTATCGTGTCGCCGGGAGGCAAGCTGATACGCGAAGTTCAAATGAAGGGAAAGAAGACGAGCAACATAATCTTCGGCGGACCCGATGGAAAGACGTGCTACGTAACTTTACAAGACCGCAAGTGCGTGGAGACGTTCAGGTCGGAGATTGCGGGAAAGAAGTGGGCGAAGGAAGAATAAGTTTTTCTATTTCCTTTTGAATGACCTCATCTCTCGTCTCGGGAGAGCCGCTCACCAGGACAAAATCAATATTGCGCACAGCAAGCTCCTTTAAAAAGATCTCTTTCATTTCTTCACGTTTGTCGCCGAGATCGCGCAGGCCGTCGGCAATCCACGGCACATCGATGTCGAAGAAGAAATACTTATCATACGTAACCTGCTTTTCCAATTCATAGAGGATTCCAGGAACGACGCCCAGGTAATATTTTGAATAGATCTGCGTGGTGATCAGATCCGTATCGCAAAACAGGATTTTGTTGGCCTGCGGCGCGAGCTCCAGGACCCGGTCGGTTTGAGCATGCCCTATTCTAATGATGTCTTCAATCGTGAAATCATTTGTGGTTATCATCTCCCGCGCTACTTCGGGAACAGACAAAGTATTGTAACGCTTCGCCATCCGGATTGCTGTCGAAGATTTGCCTGTGCTCTCGGGTCCGTAGAAACAGATCTTTTTCACGAAGTATGGACGCACCACTTCCGGTATAAACTCCCAATAGTCGAATGGCGATTTACGGATGGATGAAGCCGAGACGGGAAACATTTTCCGCTGACGATCGAACAAGACACTGAACGCGCCGAGATTCCGTGCGAAGTACTCTCCATAATCCTCCGAAGAGAAAACCTTATCGATATGCCCGTACGCTTTGTTGATAACACTCGCCCACGTTTTCGTACGAACAGCCCACGGAAGATCTTCCTGGTCGAAGTCATCTTTAAGAGAGCAGATCTTAACGTTCTCCCACTGAGCTGTAAGTTGTTTGAGCCACGACAGTCTTAGGTTGGCATCGATGGGATCGTTAGAGGCTTCGGCCATGGATACAATGAGCTCGTCGCATTGGCGTGCAGCGAAAGAGATCAGTCCAAGGTGGCCCTTATGGACGGGAAGGAACTTACCGATAACTAATCCCCGGATCATGTTGATAACTTCTATACTCCCTGTACCAGTTCCACAACGCGTACATGGCCACGATGCAAAACAAGAAATACAATAAACTTGAAAACCAAAGGTCGCGCGAAAAGTACACGTACGTTGCAAGTATGTCGACCAGCAGCCATAAGATCCATGACTCTAATTTTTTCTGTAAGAGATAGTATTGAGCTACGATGCTCACGACCGTAATGAAAGAATCCTGGAAGGGCGCCGCGCTTGGCAAGCTAAATATGGAAGGAACGAATTCATGTAGTCTTGCGGCAAAAGCACCCAGCGCCAACGTTCCTCCAATACCCACAAAACAACATAATATTATTTCATTCCTGGTCAGTCTGCTCACTTTCAATTCTTTTTTCAGATCCTCCTCTCCTTTCCGGGGATTAGCCCACCGCCACCAGCCAACAACGTTGGTAACAAAGTAGAACACCTGGAGGAACATGTCGGGATAAAGCTGTGCCTGGTAGAACAGGAAGAAGAACAGGATAACGTTAATGATGCCGATTGGCCAGCTCCAGATGTGTGCTCTTGCGGAAAGCCAAACGGCAACTCCGCCTGCGACCACGCCAAAGAACTCGAGGTAGCTTACGTTGGTACCGAGGATCTTGAAAGCAATGTTGTCGATGTCGAAGAATTCCATCAGAGCTTAATGCAGACGTTCTTCGTGTCGGTAAAGAATTTCATTGCGTCCCATCCGCCTTCGCGGCCGACGCCTGATTGTTTCATTCCACCGAATGGAGTACGCAGATCGCGATAGAGCCAGCAGTTGACCCAGATGATACCACTCTTTACCTGTGCTGAAACGCGGTGTGCGCGTTTAAGATTTTCGGTCCATATCGTAGCCGAGAGACCATAAGCATTGCTATTGGCCATTTCGATAGCTTCAGCTTCGGTGTCGAATGGCGATACGGTAACGAATGGCCCGAATATTTCTTCCTGGTTTGTGCGGCAGGTCTGCGACAGCCCCGTAACAACAGTTGGTTCCAGAAAATATCCTCCTTCGCAACGGCCTTTCATGAAGATCCGGTTCCCGCCGGCGAGAATATTTCCACCTTCCGTTTTTGCCAGCTCGATGTACGACAGCACTTTGTTCATGTGAGCTTCCGAAACAAGAGCACCCATATTTGTTTTGTCGTCGTTCGGGTCGCCGACAACGAGTGCTTTCGTTCGTTTC
>DASRSO010000245.1:0-22819 GCA_035656375.1 Cyclobacteriaceae bacterium
CGGTATACGCGATGGCGAGTGGAAACAGTATTACATCACGGGCGCACCACAGGCTAAGTACAATTACGCAGAGGGGAAGTTGCATGGTGAACAGTTTGATTATCATCAGAATGGGAAGGAGAAGATCGTTTCGGAATTCACGAACGGCAAGCACAACGGGTACTATCGGGAGTTTAACATCACCGGGAAGCTTTCGAAGGAAGGCTGGTACGTCGATGGGCAGGCACAACAACAGTGGAAACTTTATGCTCCCGATGGATCGGTTTCCGAAGACCTGTACTATTTAAATGATAAGCTGGTCGACACAGTTTTCCTGTATTCGGTGGAAGGTGATCTCATTGCAAGAAATTTCTTCAAAGATGGTGATATGCAATATGAGAGCGCATCGAATCCCCGGCAGGAAGTGTACTCTTTTGACATAACTAAAACTGCAAAATATGACATCAGGTTTTCCGATGGCAAGCCGCTGGCGAAGTATGAAATAAACTGTGGAATGTTGAGGGGTGACTTCGAACGTTTTTATCCCGACGGAACCACGTTCAACAAATTCGTGTACGTGGGAGGCTTGATCCATGGCCCATACAAGGCATTTAGTCCGTTGGGAGCTGAACAGCAAACGGCATCATATTCTTACGGAGATCCGGCGGGTGTATGGGTCTATCGTAACGAAACCGGTAATCCCGATCAGCAGCTGCGTTATATTGGTGGAAAGATCGACAGCGTTCTTACTGCGTACTACGAATCTGGTCCGTTGTATTTCACGGCGGAATATCGCGGCGGTGAGCGTCATGGAGTTATGAAGGTTTTTGCACCCAACGGCACCCGGCTTGTCGAGAAGATGTATGACGCCGGCCAGGTTGCAGCGGTGAGAATTGCTAACAAAGGCGGAGAGTTTGGAGAGTGGATGCCTATGAAATCGTCGATGAACGTGGTTGCTTATTATCCCAACGGTACGAAGGCGTATGATGAAACTTATCAGAACGGTTTGATCACTGGCGTAAGGCGCATCTGGTATCCCGACGGTAAACTTTGCAAGGAGACTACAAACCTGGATGGTGACTACGAAGGACCGTTTGCCGAATATTATCCGAATGGAAAAGTGTGCCGGAAAGGTCAATATCGCTTCGACGAACTCGAGGGTATCGTGGAGGTCTTCCAGGAAAATGGGCAGCCCATCAGCGTAAGCAATTACAAACTCGGACGTAGAAGCGGAACAACGACCTTTTACTCGAAGGGGGTGAAGGCAAGGGAGATCGTCTTTTACAATGGTGCTCCCATGAAATAATTTGAATAATTAACCGATAGTGGAATGAGACTATTAAATGTGAAGTTGTTAAGTGCGTTTTTATTGTGCGCTGCCGGTGCAGCTTATGGTCAGTCGGATGTGTGGAAGAAGATGCAGGGAAAGTTTCCGGGTGAGCCCGCAGTTTATGTCGAGCGTTCGGAGGTGTTGAATCTTGTTCTTGAAGGAGATTCGATCAAGGCGTGGAGCGACCTGATGCAGGACATGCTGCACCTTAAAGACCAGTCGGATGTGTACTCTGATAAAAGGATCTATGGTTCGAGCTTCCGGGAGATATCCGACATCAAGGCGAAGACGCTCGTGTGGGATAAGAACCGCTATAAGGAAATGAACGTCACGAACTTTAAAAAGAACGACAGCCGCTCGGATGGGGTGTTCTACGACGATTCTTATTACTACTCTTTTGATTTCCCTTCTGTTGAATCGCAAAGCCGGACCTTGCTCGAGTACAGGGAGAATGTAAAAGACGTGCGATTCGTTAGCGGCTACATGATGCAAAGCAACCTGCCGCATGCACTTTCGACTTATACCATTAAAGCTTCGAAGGGCATCGATGTTTCATTTAAGGTGATCAACGACAAAGAGAACCGGATCTCTTTCCAGAAAACAGAGAAAGGCGGATTTGTGTATTACCAGTGGACTGCGAAAGATCTTCCTGCACTGGACTACGATTCGGGTAGTCCTTCGTTGTCTTACTTCTCCCCGTTTGTCGAGTGCCACATCAGGTCCTACACAACAAAGAAGGGAACAACACGGGTGTTGTCGGATCTTACCGACCTGCACAGGTGGTACAACACTTTCGTGAAAGATCTCAACAAGAATCCTTCACCTGAGCTGACGAACATCGTGAACGATATTAAATCAAAAAGTAAAACAGAAGCCGACATAGTGAAGAATGTATTTTACTGGGTGCAGGACAACATTCAATACATTGCTTTCGAACAGGGCATGCGCGGATTGATACCGCACTCGGGGAGTTATGTTTGTGAGAAGCGCTACGGCGATTGCAAAGACATGGCGAATCTTATTGTCACCATGTCGCAGATGGCCGGAGTGAACAATGTATACCACACATGGATTGGTACCCGCGACCTTCCTTATAGATACACTGAGTTTCCAACGCCGATCGTGGACAATCACATGATCGCAACGTACGTTCCTTCGGAAGGAAAATACATTTTTCTCGACGGAACCGGGAGTTATACAAAGTACGGCTTGCCTTCGTCTATGATACAGGGAAAGGAGGCATTTATAAACCTTGCGCCCGACAAATACGAGGTGAAAGTGGTACCCGAGATAGCTCCGGAGGAAAGTGGAAGGGTCGACTCCGTAAAGCTTAAGATAGAGGGGAATAAAATAGTCGGTTCGGGTAAAGCGAAATACTACGGGTTCACAAAGGTCTTTAGCGGGTACGATCTTGATCGCGGCGACCAGGAAGGGATCAGGAATGGAGCGATCAAGCTGGTAGCGAAGGGTAGTAACAAGTTCAATCTTCGCAACTACCAGATCGCCAACCTCGCCAACCAGGATCTTCCAAACGAGCTCACGTACGAATTTGACGTTGCAGATTATTTTCAGACGATTGGTGACGAAACGTATATAAATCTCGACCTCACGAAGGATTTTTATAATGCGTCGATCAAGGCCGAACGGAAAACACCGAAGGAATCGGAATACAAATATGAGGCGGACGAGATCGTAGAGTTACAGATACCCGAAGGTTTAAAAGTTGAATACCTGCCGCCGAATGCCGCCTGGGCGGGAGATCTTTTCGCCTTGAGCGTGTCGTACACTGAAACAGAAGGCAAGGTCGTTTACAGGAAGAAGATCAAGTTGAACTACCTGATGATGACTTCGGAACAGTTCCCCGATTGGAACAAGGCAGTGAAGGCCGTGAGTGAGGCGTCGAAGGAATCTATTGTACTTAAAAAGAAGTAAGCATGAAGGCATTGGTATTTGTGATGTGCGTGTGGACCTCGGTAGCCTGGGCTGCATCGGGGCAGTATAACTGGGACGATAAAAGAAACCGGTCGAGCCTCACGGCAGAAGAAGAGAAACTTCCAGAGTTGGTTATTAAAAGCCATGTTCTGTATGAATACACTTTTGAGAACGAAGAGTTCGTGATGTATTCAACGCATCACAAGATCATTTATGTGAACAGCAACGAGGCGATCCAGAAACACAACAGGATATTCATTTCAATGAACAGCACCAGGGAATTGAAAACTCTCAAGGCACGTGCGATCAATCGCCAGGGGAAGGCAGTGTACTTCGACGAGAAGAACCTGAAGGAGATCAAGGAGGGCGAGAGTGGTAGCGCTTACCGGATCTTTGCTATGGAAGGAGTGGAGATCGGCAGCGAGGTTGAATATTTTTTCACACGAAAAATGTCGGCCGATGTTTTTAATCGTGAGTATTTACAATTCGATGCGCCTTCCAAAAGCTCATCGATGAAACTGTCAAGCCCAAAGCATTTGAAGTTCGATTTCAAAAGCTACAATGGACTGCCCGATGTAAAGCAACTAAGTGATACTACTGCTAACGTGTATGAGGTTGTGGCCACGGGGCTGGCCGCATTGAAAGAGGAGCCGTTTGCGAATCCGAAAGCCAATCGTCAACGTATCGAATTTAAGCTTGCATACAATACCGCCCGTTCACGCGCCAGGTTGTATACATGGGAAGACGCTGCAAAAAGATTTTACGAGATACTCACTACGTTGACCAAAGGCGATCAGAAAGCTGTCGAAAAATTTGTTGCTAGCGCGAAGATCGACAAGTCGCTAAAGACATCGGAAAAGATCCGAAAGATGGAGAACGTCATCAAGACGTCGATCAACATTAACTCCGAAGGTGGTGGCGAAGCACTCTCGTCGCCAGAGTCGGTATTGAAGAATAAGGTCGCTTCGAAGGAGGGTATCACCAAACTTTACGTGGCTGTGTTCCAGCACATGGGCATTGCCGTACATCCGGTGATCACTTGCAGCCGCGAGGACCTTCGCTTCGATGGTGACTTCGACACATGGTCGTACCTCGACGATTACTTGTTGTTCTTCCCCGACACGAAGGGTTTCATCGCTCCGTATTTCCCCACGCGCTACCCGTTGGTTCCCGGACAGCTCACGGCACAGAAAGGATTATTCATCGAGCCTTTCGAACTGGGAGAGGTTAAGTCGGCGCTAGGTACCATCAACGAGATCCCGGCTTCAGACTACATGGCCAACCAGGACAACCTCGACATCGACGTGTATTTTGATGAAGGCCTCGAGTCGAATACCATTAACCAACACCGCGCATTTGTGGGATACACCGCCGATTACTTCGCGTCGTTCTACAAGATGCTGAATGCGGATAAGACAAAGGAGATGGTGGAGGAACTGATCAAACAAACAGCACCCGATGCGCAGCTCACCAGCAAGTGGTCGGTGAAGCCCGTACCGAAGGCCGACGTCGACTGGTTTGAGATGTCGGGTGAGTTTAAAACGTCAAATTTCATTGAAAAAGCAGGCCCCAGGGTACTTTTTAAGGTTGGTCTCCTGATCGGCCCCCAGGTAGAAATGTATCGCGACGACAAGCGCACGATGCAGGTAGAGAACGACAACAATCGTAACTACGACCGGTTGATCAAGGTCCATATTCCCGCCGGATACAACGTGCGAAATGTGGAGCAACTCAAGATGAACTTCAGCTACAGCAACGACGACAATACACCGTATTTGTTCAAGTCCGACTACGTGATGAACGGCGACGTTCTCGAGATCCGGTTAGCAGAATTTTACAAGGATATCTACTGCCCACTGGAGCGGTACGAAGATTTCAGAAAGGTGGTAAATGCTGCTGCCGACTTTAACAAAGTGACCCTGATACTTGAAAAATCGAGATAATTAAAGAAATCATTATCTTCGCAGTATCATTTTTTAAACTTATGCTCAAAAAACTCCCTCCGGCCTTCCGGAATTTCTACGTTGTCTGCGGCATATTATTTTTAGTCTGGATGACGTTCCTTGATGCCAACGATCTCATCACGCGTTTCAAAATGTCTTCAAAACTCGGTGATCTCGAAGACGAGAAAGAGTATTACAATCAAAAGATTGTTGAAGTAGAGAAAGACAGAAACGAACTGATGACAAACAAAGAGCTTTTGGAAAAGTTTGCGCGCGAAAAGTATCTCATGCGCAAGGAATCAGAAGACGTCTTCGTTCTTGTTGAAGACTAAAATCTAATGACATGAGGGCCGCCACGTTAATCATCTTCATCCTTGCTGTTTCGGCATCGGCTTTCGGACAACAAAGAGGCACTCCGAGAAACAGTGCGGCAGGAATGGATCCTTCCGAGCGATGGTTCTTTGGTGGTGGCGGTAGCTTCAACGGCGGCAACCACCCGTATTACGGTGGCAAGTACACACAGTTTTCAGTTAGTCCACTGGTGGGTTACAGGATCACGATGCCCTGGGCTGCCGGCGTCCAGGTTACCTATCAGCAACTAAACCTGCAGAGTCAAAAAGTAAAGTTGAGCCAATACGCGGTGGCGCCGTTCACACAGTATCGTTTTGGTAAACTGTTTGGTTATGCGGAGTACCAGATGATCAGCGTGCCCACCGTCGATAACTCGTCGCGGACCTGGTACAAGCGACTGCCTATCGGGTTAGGATTTACGCAGCCTATAGGCAAACGTGCGGCAATAAATGCTGTAGCGTTGTATGATGTGCTCTACAATCGTGCGACGTCGGTTTTCGGAAGTCCGTGGGTGTTCAGAATTTATGTTACTGCCGGCGGCGTATCTTTTTAAGGCAGCTTCAATCATTAAGATAGCTTCAATCCCATTTTTGTAGCGAGATCTTTCAGATCAGCAACCACTTTCTCGTTTATCGGAATTCCTTCTTTCATTCTTATTGCTTCATACTCGCGTTCCGGATCGCCGGGAATCACGACTGCAGGCTGACCTTCTATATTTTTCGCGGAACGGAATCGTGTGATCCAGTTGTCCATGTGGCTCTTGAATTCGGAAGTCGGACGAAATGCGTCGACGCGCATGGCTCCGAAAAAATGACCGATGCCGTCGCCAACAGGATCGGCGGGCGGAGCGAGGAAGCTAACGAAAGGCGGAACCCACGGACCGTAGTTTGCACCACTAAGTACAGCAGAGAAAATATCGACCCACGCACCGAGGCAGAATCCTTTGTGACTTCCATGATCCCTGTCGCCACCTAACGGGAGCAACGCACCCCCGTCTTTCAGTTCGTGAGGATTGAGGGATGAGTCGCCGTTCTTTTTTTGGATCCAGCCCGAAGGAGCTTCGGCATTCTTTCGTTGAAGGATTTCCAGTTTACCATTCGCGGCAGTTGTTGTAGCGAAGTCTGCAACGAAAGCTGGTTGTTCCCCGGCAGGAATTGCGACACAGATTGGATTGGTTCCCAATAGTCGTTCGACCGAGAACGTAGGCGCAACCAAAGGACTTGCGTTGGTCATTGCCATGCCGATCATATCGTGTTCGAGCGCCATCATGGCGTGTTGTGCTGCGATGCCGAAGTGGTTTGAATTTTTTACTGCTACCCAACCTGTTCCGCACTTGCGGGCTTTATCGATAGCAATCTCCATGGCGCGAGGTGCGACGACCAGGCCGAGGCCACCATCGCCATCCACAACTGCAGTACTTGGAGATTCGTGCACAATTCGGACAACCGGTTTTGCGTTTACCCGTTTAACCTCCCACAATCTGACATACCCACTCAACCTTGCTACGCCATGTGAATCGATTCCGCGCAGATCTGCACGCAACAGTACTTGTGCTGCCAGTTGTGCCTGCTCGGGCGTAGCTCCAATTTTTTCGAACACAGATCGCGAGAAATCCAGAAGGGTATGATAGTTGTATATTGAATCCATGGCCGCTAATTTAGATTAAAACACTACCTCGATGAAAATTAAGATCATTCTTATTTGTGCGGTGCTATTGAACATTGGTGTTGTACTCGCACAGTCGGAAAAGCCCGTAGACTCGAAGATCTCGGGTGTCACTGTGTTCCTGAGCAGGGCACAGGTAACGAGGGAAGTGAAGACACGGCTCGAAGCGGGTAAGACAACTCTTGTTGTGACTGGCCTCACAGCCTCAATGGATACCGAAAGCATACAGGCATCCGGTAAAGGCAGCTTCATAATTCTTGGCGTAAGCCAGCGACAGAATTACCTGAACGAACACAACATGCCGAAGAGCTTAAAAACTTTAAGAGATTCGCTCGACTATCATCAAAAGCAACTTGCACTCGAAACAAGTCAGAAAGAAATCCTCAATAAAGAAGAACAGATGTTGCTTGCGAACCAACGAATTGGTGGAAACAACCAGAATATTTCTGTGGCGGAGCTTAAGGGCATGGCTGACTTCTATCGTGCACGACTTGGTGAGATCGTTTCGTCGAGAATGAAGCAGGATGAGAAGATTAAGAAGATCAACATTCGTATTGGCAAGCTCAATCAACAGATCGGCGAACAGAACGAGTTGTATTCGCGAAACACGGGAGAGATCCTGATCAACGTGTCGGCAGAGGCAGCGACACAAGCAGATATTGAATTGAAATACATCGTGACGCAGGCAGGCTGGACCCCGGCGTATGACCTTCGTGCGGTGAACACCAAGTCGCCGGTAACGATCGGTTACAAAGCCAATGTGTTCCAGGGAACGGGCGAGGAGTGGAAGAGTGTGAAGTTGAAGTTGTCGACTGCAAACCCGACACAGAGCGGACAGAAGCCGGAGCTGTATACATGGTATTTGGATTTCTACCAGAGGCCGAGACCATATGCGCTTAATAAAAAAGCGACGGGTGCGGTTATGAGGTCGGCGGGACCTGAGAAAGAAGACGCTGACCTTCAGGAGGAACTTAAGATACAGGCAGCTCCTGCCGAATCGTCGGCCGACTATGTCTCCGCCGTTCAAACTGCTGTTAACACCGAGTTCGACATCTCTCTTCCTTACACAATAAACTCTTCTTCGAAGCCCACTACTGTCGACATTCAGAATTATCAAATGAATGCCTTCTACGAATACGCAGTTGCTCCGAAGCTTGATACAGAAGCGTTCCTGATTGCGCGTGGTACTGGCTGGGAAGAATTTAATCTTCTTCCTGGTGAGGCGAACATATTCTTCGAAGGAACATTTGTGGGCAAGTCGTTCATTGATCCCAATAACATTAAGGATACGTCGTCGGTTTCTCTTGGTCGCGACAAACGCATCGTAGTGAAAAGAGAAAAGTTGAAGGATCTTACTTCGAGAAAAACAATTGGGAGCAATCAACGCGAGAGCTATACGTGGGAGATCTCTATACGGAATACGAGGACAGAAGCGGTGAAGATCGTGGTGGAGGATCAACTGCCGGTATCGCAGAATACGCAGATTGAAGTTACGCCGGGAGATCTTGGGGGTGGGAAGTATAATTCGACTACCGGAAAACTTGTGTGGAATATGGAACTGCAGGCGAATGAGACTAAAAAGGTGAAGTATAGTTTTGAGGTGAAGTATCCGAAGGGTCAACAGGTTAATGGGCTTTAGAGGCGAGGTTGCGGCGGAGGGCGCAGTGCGGAGGTCGCGGTGCGGTGTCGCGGGGGTACGCAAAGGACACGCGAAGGTGCGCGGAGGACTGCTAAGGGGTGCGGAGGACTGCTAAGGTTATGGAAGCAGCGACGCTAACACTCCTTCTTTCAGCGAATAACTCGACACACGAATGTTCTTGAAGTCGTGGAGATGAACCAGGAAGTTTACCAGCACGCATGCGACAACAATCATATCCACGCGCATTTCGATCATGCCTGGTAGTGCAAGCCTGCCTGCCCGATCGTGCGTGAGCAGGTCGTTGTAGATCGAAGGAAAGGCGTTGATATCAAATGGTGTTTCGGAGTCGTCGGGATAATATGGGAGGTTGTTTCGCATGCAGAACATCTCGCTGAGGGTATCGAATGTGCCAGACACACCTACCATCGTGGCCGGTCCGTATTTTTTTAACTGCTGTTTTAATGGATCGAGTTGTTGATCGAGGAAGCGTTCCAGGTTTGTAATATCTTCTTTCCCGATGGGGTCGAATTTTTGAAACTCTTCGAGCAATCGTTGACCCCCGATCTCGAAGCTGTGTTTCCATTGAACACCGGTGGCATTCCCGATGATGAACTCAACGCTGCCACCACCAATATCGACAATCATAGAATTTTCCTGGCCCAGGTCGAGGGCTGCGCGCACACCACGATAGATGAGGTCGGCTTCTTCTTCGCCGTCGATGATCCTGGCCTCGATACCGGTTTTGCTTCGGATCGCGTCGATCAATTCATGGCCGTTGGCTGCATTTCGGATGGCGCTTGTTCCGAAGGCGAGTGTTTTTCGTACGGAGTACTGATCGATGATTGTCTTGAATTTACCGATAGTGTTGAGTGCTCTTGCGAAGCCTTCGTCGGTGATCATGTTTTTATTGATGCCTCCCTTGCCGACTTTTACAGCCTCTCGTTCGCGGACCAAAATTTTGGGTTTCGAAGAGATCTCGGCAACAAGCAGGTGAAAAGTGTTTGTGCCCATGTCGATGATGGCGACGTTCGTGTGCTTCGATCCCATAGTCGTCAATTTAACTATATTTGGCTACTAAGATCAAGGAGTATGGAGCCAGGAGTAAGTAGTAAGGAGCCAGGCTGCCAAACTCCTTACTACATAATTCTTCCTCCTTACTCCTTCAAGTTATGGCCAAACGAAAGCTTACTTCCCACGATGCACCGATAGTTCAACCCAAATTCGACGAGCTCGAAAGAAAAAATGAAGAGTCACTTCTCGGTGGAGGTCAGAAAAGGATCGACCAGCAACACGCGAAGGGCAAACTGACCGCACGTGAGCGCGTACTTCTTTTGCTTGATGAGGGTTCGTTCGAAGAGCTTGGAAAGTTTGTGATGCATCGCAGTAAAGATTTCGGTCTCGATAAAGAATATTACCTGGGCGATGGTGTCGTTACCGGTTATGGTACGATCGACGGCCGCCTGGTGTATGTGTTCTCACAGGACTTCACGGTGTTCGGCGGTTCATTGTCGGAGACACATGCAGAGAAGATCGTGAAGATCATGGACCTCGCTATGAAGAACGGTGCACCTGTTATTGGTCTGAACGACTCGGGTGGTGCGCGTATCCAGGAAGGCGTGGTGTCGCTTGGTGGCTATGCTGATATCTTTTACAGGAATGTAATGGCTTCTGGCGTGGTGCCGCAGATATCGGCGATCATGGGACCATGTGCAGGCGGTGCAGTGTACTCACCCGCGATGACCGACTTCATACTTATGGTCGAGAATACTTCGTTCATGTTTGTTACTGGTCCCAACGTGGTGAAGACAGTAACGAACGAGAACGTTACAGCCGAAGAGCTAGGTGGTGCTGCCACACACAGCACGAAGAGTGGCGTTACCCACTTTGCTTGCGCGAACGAAGTGGAGTGCCTCAATCATATTCGCAAGCTGCTGTCGTACATGCCGCAGAATTGTGAAGACGATGCTCCGAAAGTTGCTTATGAACCTGCCGACGAAAGCAGGCCGGGATTGAACGAGATCGTCCCCGCGAATTCCAGTCAGCCGTACGACATGCGCGAGGTTATCAACGGTGTGGTGGATGAAGGAACGTTCCTCGAAGTTCATAAAGACTTTGCGGAGAATATTGTCGTTGGATTTGCGCGACTCGCCGGCCGAAGCATTGGCATTGTAGGAAACCAACCAGCTTCATTAGCGGGTGTGCTCGACATTGATTCGAGCGTGAAGGGCGCCAGGTTTGTTAGATTTTGCGACAGCTTCAATATTCCGTTGCTCGTATTCGAAGATGTGCCTGGATTTTTACCGGGAACTGACCAGGAGTGGAACGCGATCATCACGAACGGTGCAAAGTTGCTGTACGCTTTTTCGGAAGCCACAGTGCCACGCGTGACGGTAATCACCCGGAAAGCATACGGTGGTGCGTACGATGTGATGAACTCGAAACACATCGGCGCCGACATGAACTACGCGTGGCCAACGGCCGAGATCGCAGTAATGGGAGCGAAGGGCGCAGCCGAGATCATTTTCAAAAAGGAAATTTCGGAAGCAGCTAACCCCGCAGAGAAGCTGAACGAAAAGGTAGACGAATACACGAAAAAGTTTGCCAATCCATATCGCGCCGCCCATCGGGGATACATTGATGAAGTGATCTACCCTGACCAGACAAGGGGAAAATTGATCAAAGCATTCCAGATGCTTGAAAACAAGGCAGTAAAATTACCTAAGAAGAAACACGGCAACATACCGTTGTGAGATACACCACAATCATCCTGCTGATACTTGCTGGTGCAATACCATCGTATTCGCAGGATGTTTTGTTTAAAGTTATTGCCTATAGTGATGGTGTTACGATCGACGGCAAAGCAGCTAAGCCGGGGATGAACGTCGAGTCACGTGAAGGATTGGTTCGAATTCCCGAGTATGGTTATTGCGTGATCGTTACTCACGAAGGTCTGGCAGATGTGATCACCAAACAGATTCCCGTTGCCGAGGTGCCGGGCTTCGTCCGCAAGGCCCAGTTTCACCAGATGTATATCCCAACGCTTCGACTTGCGTTCCCTTTTTATGATGGTCGTTCGATAACGTTTATGACCGACTCCGTATTTCTTTACTGGGGCGCCCAGGAAACAGCAGGACGCCGTGTAATTCAAGCCCCGACAAGCGAACATTATGTTGTTACATTTTCCAATGCCTTGGGAGAAGAAGTGTACTCGAAGAAATCAATCAGTAACTGGATAATACTTCCTATCGCCAGTGTAATGGATGACAGAGATTCCGTGTTGTTGTACAGCGTTCGTGGTTATTCACCTGACATTAAAAGTGAGACCGCCAGGATGAAACCAGCTCACGGAAAACACTACGGGTTTGTCGAAAACCACTTAGCAAGGATGCCTCAAAACGACAGGTTGTTTTATGAATGTGCGTTTTATCAATCCCAGAGAATGTTCATCGATCAGCAATGGACGATCTATAAAATTCTGAAGTCGGGGGCGACTACAAACGATGCTGTTTTCAAAAGTTACTTGTCGCGCCTCCGAACGGAATTTGGATTGGCCCACGTAAGTCTCAAATAGCGCGAAAGAAACCCTAGTTGGGTTTCTTACTCGTTGGTTTCGCATCCTTCTTCAGGAAATCGATCGAAGTCGAGTTGATGCAATACCTCATACCCGTCAATGTCGGTCCGTCGGTGAATAAGTGACCAAGGTGTGATCCGCATTTAGTGCAGACGATCTCGGTGCGAAGCATTCCGTACGAACGATCTTCGATCTGGGTGATCCTTCCGCCTGCGAGTTCTTTGTCGAAGCTTGGCCAGCCACACTCCGACTCGAATTTCATGTCGGACGTAAACAGTTCCTGGCCACAGCCGGCGCATGAATAAACACCCTTTTCATTGTGGAGGACGTACTTGCCGGTGAAGGCCCGGTCGGTGCCTTTCTCACGAAGAACGTAGTATTGCTCGGGGGTGAGTTTTGCCTTCCACTGGGCGTCGGTGAGTTCAACTCTTTTTATGGTATCCTGCGGGGCCTGCGATTTCTTTGCCTGCCTGGCCTGGCCGTTACCCGTACAGGCGTAAAATGTTACTGCGACGGTAAGAATTGAGAGCTTTAAGATGTTCTTCATGGCGCGGATTTTCATCAATATACGCTAAACACAGAACGGTTGGATTTGGTTTGAAACGTTAAATTTGGATACATGCGCCTTTTCCTGGGTGCCGTTATCTACACAATGAAAGGCGACTACGACTGCAGCATTATCAACGATGTCGATAAGGACTTTTACGAGTTTATGACCTACCCGGAAATACCCAGTCAAATCACTCATTTTTCTTAATAAATTTGCGACCTAACGCAGCAAACACTATGGACAAACAGAGCAGGAAATTTCTTTTCGACTACCTCAATAATGCATCTCCCACCGGCTTCGAAGCACCCGGCCAACAAATATGGCTCGACTACATTAAGCCTTATATCGACGACCAGATAGTGGACGTCTATGGCTCCGCCGTTGGTATCGTTAACCCGAAAGCATCTTACAAGGTTGTAATCGAAGCTCATGCCGATGAGATCTCCTGGTTTGTAAACTACATCACCGACGATGGTTACATCTATGTTCGTCGCAACGGCGGATCCGATCACCAGATCGCGCCTTCGATGCGCGTCAACATTCAGACCGACAAAGGCATTGTGAAAGGCGTGTTCGGCTGGCCCGCGATACACGTGCGTGATGCAGGCAAAGAAGAAGCCCCTTCATTGAAGAATATTTTCGTCGACATTGGCGCGGCTTCGAAGAAGGAAGTCGAAGACATGGGGGTACATGTTGGCTGTGTAATGACATTCGAAGACGAGTTGATCGAGCTCAACAAGAATTACCTGGTTGGTCGTGCACTCGACAACCGCATGGGAGGCTACATGATCGCAGAAGTGGCGCGTCGTCTATCTGAAAACAAAAAGAAACTTCCGTTTGGTCTTTACATTGTGAATGCCGTGCAGGAAGAGATCGGTTTACGCGGTGCCGAAATGATCTCACGCAGGCTGAAACCAGACCTCGCTATTTGTACCGACGTTACCCACGATACACAGTCGCCGATGTACAACAAGAAAGAGAGTGGCAACCTGAAATGTGGTCTCGGCCCCACATTGTGCTATGGTCCGGCTGTTCAAAACAACGTGCTGAAAATGATCATCGATGTGGCGAACAAAAAGAAGATCCCGTTCCAGCGCCAGGCTGTTTCGAGATCTACGGGTACCGACACCGATTCGTTTGCTTATTCGGCAGAAGGCGTGGCTTCCGCGCTGATTTCCCTGCCTTTGAAATACATGCATACAACAGTAGAAACCGTTCACAAAGACGACGTCGAAAATGTCATCAACCTGATCTACGAGGTGCTGCTCCAGGTGAAGCCAGGCATGGATTTCAGGTATATTAAGTGATTGTTAACGAGTAGGGGTCAAACCTTACATCCGACAGGTGGTCATCCAGGTAGGCGTTTCCTTACGGAAAGGAACGCCTACCTTTGTTTTTGAGGTTTTATACCTCCGCATACGATTGAAATCCCGGGTGTCAATTTTAATGCCGCACTATGGGAACCGAAGCACGATTTAACCGTTACTTAACGTCTAAACCCCAAAAATCCCCCATTCCTATTTGACTGTTTTTATCTGAATCTGGAAGTGATGTGTGGGCGTTGCCCGCCGGAAGCGTGTTTCGTGAAAGGCGGGTGGTAGTGGTTAAAGATTGACTTTTAAAATGATAAAGACGGACAATCTGCTGCGGAAGCTTTTTGAGAATCCCAGGAACATCGTTCTGGTTACCGACGATCAATATAACATTCGTTATGCATCGTCGGCTGTCGAAACCATTTTTGGAATCAAACCATCATCTGTAGTTGGTCGTAATGGCTTCGACTTCGTGCCAGAGACGAAGCGCGAAGAATGGCGCGAGTGTCTTTTGAGAACCAACGGCAACCAGTCGGGCGAGATCACTCTTTTTACAAACAACGGCGACGAAGTTCATTTCGATGTTACCGTTACAAATCATGTAGACCAGGACGACATTCACGGCATAGTCGTGTTCATGTACAACATTACAGACAAGCGCCTCCTTCAAAAGAAACTTGAGACCGAGAATCACCACCTCGATCACGTTATCTTCAAGACCACCCACGACTTGCGTGCGCCGTTGAGATCTGCATTGGGCCTGATACAACTTGCGGAGCTCGAACCTCATGAATACATGAAGTATCTCTCGCTCATCAAGGCCAGCCTCACTCGACTCGACGCGATGATCGACGAGATGAATAATCTCTACCAGAACGACAAGCTCGCGATACAGAACGATCGCATCGACATCAGAAACCTGATCGAAGGTGAGATCGAGAATCTTCACAACATGCCCGAAGCGGCTGATATTCGTATTGATGTGTTCGTTGACGGAGACGTTCCGTTTTATTCCGACACCCTTCGTGTGAAGACGATCGTGTCTAACCTGTTGTCGAATTCAATAAAGTATAGCGATCCGCAGAAGATGCGGAAATACATACAGGTATCGGCGCACGTTTTTAACGATACGATATTTCTGACCTTCGAGGACAACGGGATTGGTATCGACACCGAACATCAGGAGAAGATATTCGACCTGTTCTATCGGGTAACGGCCGACCGCAAAGGCACAGGCCTGGGACTTTACATCGTTAAGGATACGATCGACCGGCTCAAGGGAAAGATCTATGTGAAGTCGGTGAAGGGAGAAAGCACATCTTTTACTATAACTTTACCGAACAACTTCGATAAGGTTTCACGCAAGTAATGCCGGCAAGGCGAATTGTTTCATTAGTTCCGTCGCAGACTGAATTGCTATACGATCTTGGTTTGGATGCCGAGGTCGTTGGGGTAACGAAGTTTTGTGTTCACCCGGAAGAGTGGCGAGGCCGGAAGGCGATCGTTGGAGGGACGAAGAATGTGGATCATCCTGTGGTTGATTCGTTGACGCCGGATTTGATTATTGCGAACAAGGAAGAGAACACGAAGGAGGATGTGGAACGGTTGATGAAGAAGTATAAGGTTTGGGTAAGCGATATAGCGACGGTAGACGATGCTTTTAAGATGATAGAGACGATTGGTGGGTTTGTTGAAAGGAAGGAACAAGCAAAGCAGATCGTCGCAGGTATTCGACATTCCTTTTCCAGGCTTCCGGTATTTGAAATTAAGAAAGCTGTTTACATGATCTGGAAGAAGCCGTGGATGGCGGCGGGGAGCGACACGTTTATAAGTTCGATGATGAAGGTTGCTGGGTTTGAGAATGTGGTTTTGGAAAAGAGGTATCCTGAGGTCAGTGAGGCGGAGCTTAAGTCATTGAAGCCGGAGGTTGTGTTGTTGTCGACCGAGCCGTATCCGTTCAAGGAGCAGCACGTAGAGGAGATCAAAAGGGTGTTGCCGGGGTCGACGGTGAGGTTAGTGGATGGAGAGATGTTTTCGTGGTATGGAAGCAGGATGGGGAAGGCAGCGGAATATTTTGAGGAGTTAAAATGTAGTAGTTAAGATTTCACGAGCTTCGCTAGTTTCTTTTTTTGTTTGCGTTTTTTTCTTTCACGTTCTTCGGCTCGAAGGAGAAGGATGAACCACACGGGTCCGACGAGAAATAGTGCAATAGCAACAAAGCCTAAAAGGATTATTTTCATTTCTTGTTTTTTATTTTTCTGTGAGCGTGTTGATACACAACGATCATTGTTGAAGTCAGTAGAACTACGCCTGCGAATGACATGAAAAGAACATTCGTTCTGGAATTAGCGGCAGACATCTCTACGACAAAAGACCCAACCGAGCCAGCGATGCCCAAATGCAGCAGCGATGCAAACGATAGGTGAATATCAATCCTCTTCTCTTTCACGCAACAAAGTTACCGCGTGACCTGACCAGGCACCAAAAATTCCGGCCCCAGTTTCCCGTACAAAAAATGAAAATAGATTGTGTGTTGCGATGCGCTCAGGTTACTGAGAAGAGTTTAAAAAAATCTGAACTCTAAACACAAAACTCTAAACGCTAAACTCTAAACGCTAAACTCTAAACGATAAGCTCTAAACGATAAGCTCTGAAAAATAGCTCAAACTGAAAATCCTATAGATCTCATATCCTCCCAATATCCCGGATAGGACTTATTCACCACCTCGGGTGATCTCATCGTCACATTCATCAACGTCGCCAGCGGCGCCAATCCCATCGCCATACGATGGTCATGATATGTGTCGACCTCGATACTCTTCACTCCATCAAACTTCCCGGGCTCCAACCTCCATACGCCCTTTCGCGGCTCTACAATCTTCGCATCAATCTTTCCCAACTCATTTCTCAACGCCGCCACACGGTCGCTCTCCTTTATATACAAACTTTCCAGGCCCGTAAACGTCCCCACAACACCTTTCGCAGCACATACAGGCAACACCGTCTGCGCCAAATCAGGGCAGTCTGTAAAGTCCCATTCAATCGACGGGTGCTGCGACGCAGACTTTGTTATGGCAACGCCCCTGTCATCGAACTTCGCCGATACTCCAAGCATAGCCATGATATCTACAATAGCTCTATCGCCTTGCAATGACTTGTCCGACATACCTGGAAGATATATCGAAGCCTCTTTTGCCAACGCCGTATGAGCAAACCAATAGCTCGCTCCCGACCAGTCGCCCTCCACCCGATAAGGATTTGCCTTATACTGCGAATTCTTTACATGAATGGTATTATCCCTGAACTCCGCCTCCACACCGAAATGCTTCATCAGCGCTGCCGTCATGTCGATATACGGCCGGCTGCCAACCTTTCCTTCAAGTTTTATCCTTAAGCCCTTCGGCAGCAAAGGGGCAGTCATCATAAGTGCGGAGATATACTGACTGCTTACGTTGCCAGGCACCGTTACTTCTTCTGTGAGTTGTTTGGTGAAGCCTTTAAGCTCGATTGGAGGGAATCCCTCACGTTCGAGGTAATCGACCGTAACACCAATGGCCCGAAGCGCATCCACCAGGAGGGCAATGGGCCTTTCCTTCATTCTGGGTGTTCCCGTCATGATTTTGTGAGCACCACGTATACCGAAGAAAGCGGTAAGGAATCTCATCGTTGTGCCCGCATCCATTATGTCTACTACTTTTTCGGTAGTGCCAACAAGCTTGTTCATCAATACTGTGTCGCGTGCATCCGACAAGTTGCTAACAACTGGTTGGTCGGCGGGAAGGCTTGCGAGAGCCTGTAAAATCAGTGCGCGATTGCTTAAGCTCTTCGATGAAGGAAGACGTTTTACTTCTCCTTTGAGCGATGAATGTTGTTTGATTAATAGATGCTCCATGACCGGGCCTCGAAAGTAGTTTTTATTGCCGTTTTTTTTCAAACGGCCCGCAACAAATTGTTTTATTTCGTAGTTTAGTTATAGTATGAATGCAAAGAAGGTAGCGATTGGTTTAGGCATCGCCGGTGGAGCGTTGTTGGCCGCGTGGCTTCTTACCGGAGACCGTAAGAAGAAGACGAAAGAATTTGTTGTCAGGAAGACCCAAAACCTGAAACAAGCGATGAAAAAGGAAGTTGGCGCGTTTGACGATTCTGAAGTACACTATCTCTAGGACAATCTTTAGAGTAGTCCGAAGAATAATGAAAGAGCCTCATTTACCTGTTCTTCATTAACCTCCACATCCCACATGGCATTACCGATTCCCTGAGGTAACGCCATCAGGATCTTATTGCCCTTATTTTTCTTGTCCTGCTTCATTATCTCGATCACGCCCGTGTTGTCCGAAAGGCGTATCCTTCCGTAGACCTTTTCCAGGTACCCGGTAATCTCATTTTCC
Source organism: Cyclobacteriaceae bacterium (assembly GCA_035656375.1). Taxonomy (GTDB): domain Bacteria; phylum Bacteroidota; class Bacteroidia; order Cytophagales; family Cyclobacteriaceae; genus ELB16-189. The sequence continues at coordinate 18,662 of DASRSO010000245.1, forward strand.
TCATCCCCCGTGAGAAGACCCTTTTTTCTAGCGATAAAACTTTCGGCTATCATCCCTGCCGCAATGGCCTCGCCGTGATACAGGCGATCGTCCGTTTCCAGGAACCACGTCTCGAGCGCATGACCGATCGTGTGGCCAAAGTTCAGGATCTTTCTCCGTCCCTTCTCCCGGGGGTCTTCTGCTACTACCTGCGATTTGAAAGCCACCGAGTGACGGATCAAAGCCTCCCAGTCCTGCCCGTTCACATCTTCTTTTTTGATCTGATCCCACATCGCCCTGTCGCTTATCAGGCAATGTTTGATCACCTCGGCATAACCCGACCGGAGCTCGCGGAAAGGAAGTGTTCTCAGGAAAGCCGGACAGACCAGGGTTGTTACCGGCAGTTGAAATACACCGATATGATTCTTAAAGCCATTGAAATCGATAGCCAGCTTGCCTCCAACACTCGCATCTACCTGCGCGAGCAAGGTGGTGGGCAACAATAAAAAGTCTATCCCTCGCTTATACGTTGCAGCACAAAATCCTCCCATATCGCCCAGTACCCCGCCGCCCAGTACAACCACCAGGGCATGCCTGTCGAGTTTAAGGTCGGTCATTTTTTGCCAGATCACCTCGCATGTCTGAATGTTCTTGAAAGTCTCTCCCGCTTCGACCTCGATGATCTCGTGACGCGGAATAAACGACTTCACAAGGGGATAGCAATGAACCCTTGTATTTCTATCGGTTAGGACGACAATCTGGGAATAGGTTTGCTTCTCAAAAAATGAGTTCAACAATACTGAAGGATCGGAGTGTACCTGGACCGAATTGGGCATATGGTTTTTTGAACAGACAAAAGTATCGTTTTCTATATTTGTGACCTTTATTTTTAGAATGGAAATCGAGCCCCGCGTACAATTCGACGACACAGGCACAGCGTTCTCTTATAAGTCCAGCCGGCAACTCCGAAAGGCCAATCTCATCTTCACCCTCGTAAACAACCCGGTGATATCGCCAATTGCGACCACGCTGGCCAAATACGCGCTCAAACTTCATCTTCCCTTCGTAAAGCCTGTAATCCGGGCCACCATCTTCGAACATTTCTGCGGAGGCGAAACCATCGAGGAAAGCGCGAAAACTGTCGCGACGCTTAACAAGTTTCATGTAGGCACCATTCTCGATTATTCGGTGGAAGGAGAAAAAACGGAGCAAGGATTTGAAGACACCACCAAAGAGATCCTTCGCACTATCGAAAAGGCAAAAGACAACCCCGGCATCCCATTTTCAGTTTTCAAAGTGACCGGGATGGCCGACACAAGTCTTCTCGGGAAGAAACATTCGGGTGCATCGCTGACCCCTGAAGAACAAGCAGAGTTCAAAAAAGTACAGGACCGCGTTGAACGGATCTGCAGCAAAGCACATGAATGCAACGTCCCGGTTTTGATCGACGCCGAAGAAACATGGATACAAAATCCAATCGATGAGCTCGCGTACGATATGATGCGCAAGTTCAATCAGAAGAAAGCGATCGTATTGAATACATTCCAGATGTATCGCAAGGACATGCCGGCTCGCCTTCGCGAAGCTCTTCAGGATGCCGTAAAGGACAATTACTTTTTAGGTGTGAAGCTCGTACGCGGTGCGTACATGGAAAAAGAAGCAGCCCACGCCGAGGAGAACGGCTACGAAAATCCTATACATCCCACAAAAGAAGATACCGACAAAGCATTCAACAAAGGATTGACGTTCTGCCTCGACAACAAGCAACGCATTATGTTGATGTGCGGTTCGCACAACGACTACAGCAACAAGTTTCTCACGGTGCTCATGGAGAAGCACGGAATGAAGCCTAATGATCCACGGGTATGGTTCGCACAACTGTTGGGAATGAGCGATCACATCACGTTCAATCTTTCGAAAGCGGGGTACAATGTTGCCAAGTATGTTCCATACGGGCCCGTGCCTTCCGTAATGCCGTACCTGATCCGCAGGGCGCAGGAAAATACTTCCGTGGCAGGGCAGAGCAGCAGGGAACTGCAATTGATCCGTAAAGAGCTTCAGAGAAGGAAGGATAGTAAGTAATTAGCTATTTTTGCGGTCCTATGCAGTTTAGTGAACAAGAGCTTCAGCGTCGTAACAAGCTTGAACAATTAAGGGCTTTGGGCATCGACCCTTACCCCGCGCCCTCATTCCCTGTTACCCATTATTCAAAAGACATTCTCTCTTCGTTCACAGCGGAGAAAGCCGAAGAGTATAAGGACGTTGCAGTTGCAGGCCGTATCATGAGCCTGAACGACAAAGGCAAAGTGCTTTTTATCAAAATACAGGACTCGCAAGGTATCATCCAGGCGTATGTACGCCGCGACGACGTCGATGCCGATTTCTTCGATAAGGTGGTAAAACACCTCCTCGATCTTGGTGACATCATCGGGATCAAAGGATTTGTATTCATCACAAGAACGGGCGAGACCACCATTCACGCACAGCAGATCACATTGCTTAGCAAATCATTGAAACCCCTTCCTGTTACCAAGCGCGACGAAGCAGGAAATGTTTTCGATGCCGTTACCGATCCCGAGTTTCGCTACAGGCAACGTTATGCCGACCTCGTGGTTAATCCCGCGGTTAAAGAAACATTCATCAAGAGAACGAAGATGATGAATTCGATGAGAGCATTCCTCAACAACAATGGCGCTCTCGAAGTAGAAACTCCGGTGCTTCAGTCGATACCCGGTGGTGCTGCCGCAAAGCCTTTCATCACACATCACAACGCGCTCGACGTTCCATTTTATCTCCGCATTGCCAACGAGCTTTACCTGAAGCGTCTCATCGTTGGTGGTTTCGATTGGGTGTATGAATTCAGTCGCGACTTCCGCAACGAGGGTATGGACCGCACGCACAATCCTGAGTTCACCATCCTGGAATTCTACGTTGCCTTCAAAGATTACTTCTGGATGATGGAGACTACCGAGCAAATGCTCGAGAAGGCAGCGCTTGATGTCAATGGCACTACCGACGTTAAAGTCGGCGAACAGACTCTCAGCTTCAAAGCGCCATTCAAGCGCGTTCCCATTTACGACGCCATCAAAGAACATACAGGCATCGACATCAGCCAGATGGACGAAACCGCATTGCGAGATGTTTGCAAGAAACTGAACATCGATGCCGATCCCAAAGTCGGCAAAGGCAAGCTTATCGATTATATTTTTGGGGAGAAGTGCGAGAAGCACTACGTGCAACCGACGTTCATTATCGATTACCCCGTCGAGATGAGCCCGCTCACGAAGAAGCACCGCAGTAAGCCGGGTGTTGTCGAGCGCTTCGAGCTTATCGCCAACGGAAAAGAAATTGCGAATGCATACACGGAGCTTAACGACCCGGTGGATCAGCGTGAACGCTTCGAAGAACAGGTGAAACTAATGGAGCGTGGCGACGATGAAGCAATGTTTATCGACTATGACTTCCTCAGGGCGCTTGAGTATGGAATGCCGCCAACGGCGGGGATTGGTTTTGGAATCGACAGGATTGTGATGTTGTTGACAAACTCGCCTTCGATCCAGGATGTGTTGTTCTTCCCGCAGATGAGACCGGAGAAGTTTGAATAGAGTTAATTTTTAACTCTCACAATTGATCGAGGAACGTTCGCTGGCGATCCAGTTTCAAGTCGCGGAGCATCCCCGACTTTATCCCAATAGAGAAGTTGTAGTTCTGGTACCGGCCAAACGGCACCCAGTTTACGCTAACCTGCCAGCAGTGCAGATCCCTGCGTATACCAAACTGGCTCTGCGTAAACTTCTTGCTCTGGAAGTCGAACCCCGAGTTGAAGTCAACCTTCCATTTTTCGGTGACCGATAAGTCTCCATTGAACCTGATTGTCTGTGTGACCTTCGGTTTCTCGTAGCCTGGTTTAGAATAGTCGACCGTATAGTTGATACGCAGGTTCCATGGTATATCGAAATCGACATACATATCGGGGTTCTTCAATAAATACTCTTTGTCGGTTGGTGATGCGTCCGACTTCGCGATCTTATCCCGTGTCGATTGATCTTTGTCGCGCCCTTTTGGGTTCAGGTTCGTGGAGAAGTTCATGTTTACCGAGCTCAACTGGCCAAATTTGATCTGACCGTCTTGCCAAACGAAGCGGTTGATCTTACGCTGACTGATTATACCTTTTTCGTC
>DASRSO010000246.1:0-30622 GCA_035656375.1 Cyclobacteriaceae bacterium
TGCTCAAAACCCGTGATTGCAGTCGTAAATGGTTTTGCACTCGGCGGAGGATGTGAATTAGCCATGGCTTGCCACATCCGGATCGCCACGGAAAATTCCAAATTTGGACAACCAGAAGTCAATTTGGGAATAATTCCCGGAGAGGGAGGAACGCAGCGTTTGCCCCAGCTGGTGGGCCGTGCAAAGGCCCTGGAGCTCATCTTAACCGCCGACCTGATCCCCGCTGCCGAGGCCCTGAGGATAGGCCTGGTGAACCACGTGGTGCCTACGAAGCAGGAGGCGCTCGACATGGCCTTTGGGATGTTGAAAAAGATCGCTTCGAAAGGACCGGTAGCCATCGCAAAATCCATTGAGGCAGTGAACGCCGGGTACAACTTCGAAGACAAGGGCTACGAGTCGGAAGCCTCCAATTTTGGGGTTTGCGCCGACACGAATGATTTCAAAGAAGGAACGAAAGCGTTCGTTGAAAAGAGGCCCGCAAAATTTAGTGGCAAGTAGGTGACGAAGATCAGGAAACTCGCCGGCGACACCATCTTATATGGACTGGGAAACATCGTGCCCCGGTTCATGAATTTCGTGCTCTTCCCGATCCACACACGGTTCAGGTTCGACCCGGAGGAGTTCGGTGTGTTCACATACCTGATGTCGCTGGTTGCATTCATGAACATCATCTATTCTTTTGGAATGGAGACGACGTTCTTCCGGTTTGCAACAAAGCCCGGGGCCGATCCGAAAAGAGTTTTCAATATTGGTCAGACCGTGGTGATCGTTGTGGGTGTGATCATCTCCGGCAGCATAATCATATTTGCGCAGCCGATAGCTACCGCATTAAAAGTTGGCGATCATCCTGATTTTATTGTTTGGCTTGCGGCGATCATGTTTATCGATAACCTGGCGGCGTTGCCGTTCTCGAGGTTGCGTTTGGAAAACCGTCCGGTGCGGTTTGCGATCTATCGGATAGCGAACATCGTTGTTGTGGTTGTACTGAATCTATACTTCCTGTTTGTGATCTACGATCCGGCGATTGGTATCGGTTATATTTTTCTCGCGATGCTGATCGCTAACTCGATGTACATCGTGTTTTTCTTCAAGAGCTTTATTCAATGGCGTCCTACATACGACAGGGAAATGTCTTCCTCAATGTTGAGTTATTCCTTCCCGATCGTGCTTACGGGTTTGCTTGGGACAACGAACGAGTTCTTCTCGCGGATCTCGTTGGAAAAATGGCTGCCTGAGGGTTTTTATCCGGGACAATCGTCGGCGTTCGCGTTGGGTGTATTTGGAGCTTCATATCGCTTTGCTGTCTTCATGCAGCTTGCCGTGACGGCCTATCGCATGGCTGCGGAGCCCTTTTTCTTTAACAATGCGGCGGATAAAGAGTCGCCGAAGTTGTTTGCTACGGTCAATCATTACTTTGTGATCGTGTGTTGTTTTATGTTGCTCGGCATTTCGATCAACATGGATGTACTGAAACAACTGATGGCTCCTTCGTACTGGGAAGGTATCGTGGTGGTGGTCCCACTTTTGCTGGGCTATCTCTTCTTTGGCATTTACTACAACATGACGGTCTGGTACAAGCTTACCGACAAAACCATTTACGGGACCTATATAACGGTCGGGGGAGCAGCACTCACAATTGCATTGAACTACATTTTCATTCCCATGTACGGGTATCTTGGGAGTGCGTGGGTAACGACGTTCGTTTACCTTGCGATGACCATTACTTGCTATTTGCTTGGACAAAAGTTCTACCCGATACCATACACGATATTTTCCGATGCCTTATATATAATTGGTACAACTGCCCTCGTGTACATCGTAAACCTCTATACGTTTGAAAACGTGATCGTGGGCGTGGTGGTGCACGGGCTCGTATTGTTTGCGTGGCTGGGCATTGTCTATTTTATTAACTTGTCTCGCTTCAATAAATTAAAAATCCCATAGATCGATGAACATTATCATCCCGATGGCGGGCCTTGGAAAAAGGCTTCGTCCTCATACACTCACCACTGCAAAACCGTTGTTGCCCATTGCGGGTAAACCCATCGTTCATCGGCTGGTGGAAGACATCGCGAAAGTTGTTCCGGAGAAAATAGACAACATTGGTTTCATTATTCATCCTTCGTTTGGAAAGCAGGTTGAAGAAGATCTGAAGAAAGTTGCGGCAGCTGTAGGCGCTGTCGGAAAGATATACTACCAGGAACAGGCGTTGGGTATATCGCATGCCGTTCTCTTCGCCAAAGAATTGCTGCAAGGCAAAGTGATCGTGGCTTTCGCCGATACATTATTTAAAGCCGACTTCAAGCTCGACGCCAATAAAGACGGTATTATATGGGTTCAGCAGGTTGCCAATCCATCGGCTTTCGGTGTGGTGAAGTTGAACACTCAAGGTGAGATCGTAGAGATGGTTGAAAAGCCGTCGACGTTTGTTTCAGACCTCGCGATCATTGGGATATATTTCTTCAAGGACGGGGCGTTTTTGAAGAACGAAATGCAATACCTGATCGACAACGACATTAAAGACAAGGGCGAATACCAGTTCACGTCGGCGTTGATCAACATGCAAAAGAAGGGCGCGAAATTTGTCCCCGGACAGGTGAAAGAATGGCTTGACTGTGGGAACAAAGACGTACTTGTACAGACTAACCAGCGCTATCTCGATTTCATCAAGGATCAACCGCTTGTATCACCCAAAGCGCGGGTGATAAATTCGGTCGTTATATCTCCGTGTTTTATCGGCGATGATGCGGTGATCGAGAACTCGGTGGTAGGTCCGCACGTTTCGATAGGAGAAAACAGTAATGTGAAGGATTCAAGGATCACAAACACCATTATTCAAAGGAATTGCAGCGTTTCCCGGGCCCAGCTGGACAACAGTGTCTTGGGAAATTTCGTTAATTTTAAGGGCCGCGCGGAGGATTTGAGCGTTGGAGACTACAGTGATTTGAGTTGATGCGGATTTCGTCGAAACATATTCTTTTTATACTTCTCGGTGTCGTGACGCTGAACGCATCGTCGTTTGCACAACGTGAGCGCAAGAAGAAGGGCGACGAAAGCCAGGTACAGGACGCAAAGCTTCGCGAGGCGGAGTTCTTCTTCACCGAAGGCGAAAAGTATTTCATACTCGAAGACTACACCAAAGCGCTTCTTTACTTTCAACGTGTAGCAGAGCTCAATCCAAAGAGTGCCGCTGTTAACTATAAGATCGCGGAGATCCTCTCGAAGGGCGAACGCCAGGAAGATCTTGTGAAAGCTTCGCAGGCAATAGAAGCTGCACTAAAGCTCGACCGGAAGAATAAATACTACTACCTGCTTGCTGCTAATATCTATGGCAGCCTCAACCAATACGAGAAAGCAGAAGACACAATCGAGACCATGATGAAAGAGGTGAGCGGTACGGAAGAATACCTGTACGAGCTTGCTGCTTTCTATTTGTACGATAAGAAACCCGAGAAGGCAATCGAGGTCTATAATCGCGCTGAGCAAATGATGGGTCTCAACGAGATATCATCGATGCAGAAGCAGAAGATCTATCTCGAGATAGGTAAAGTAGAGGATGCGATCAAAGAAGGTGAGAAACTGATTGAAGCGTATCCTGAGGAAGAACGTTATGTGATGGAACTTGCGGAGATCCTTTCGAGGAACAAGCAAAGCGCTCGTGCCATCGCGATGATCGAAAAATACATTGCAGATAATCCCGATGCGAGCAACTCGAAGTTGTTGCTTGCTGGTATCTATCGTGAGGCCGGGCAGGAGCAACGTTCTCGTGAACTGCTCTCAACTCTCTTCGACGATGCGAATATCGAAGCGGGCAGCAAGATCCTCGTGCTTGGCACTTACAACGTACTGCTCACAAAGCAAGCTTCGAAAGGACAGATCGACGGATCGCTGGAGACCTTCGTTCACGAGCTCGTTCAAAAATTGAAGAAAAATTATCCGAACGACCCCGATGTGTTTGGCACGAGTGGCGACATCAACACCACGCTGTCGAACAACACCGAAGCACAGAAAGATTATTTGAAGGCGATCCAGCTTGGAGCTACAAACTTCGAAGCCTGGCAAAACCTTTTGGTTCTCGAGTCTACGCTCAATCAATTCGACAGCCTGATCGCTCATTCGGAGGCAGGACTCGAGTTGTTCCCCAACCAGGCGCTGTTGTATTACTTCAATGGCTACGCCCACATGAGGAAGAGACATTATCGCGAAGCTTCGGGTTCTCTCGAGCAGGCGAAGAGGCTTTCAGCTTCGAACCAGGCGTTAGTTGCCGAGATCAATTCGATGCTGGGCGACATCTATAACGGAACCCGTGAGTATGGCAAGTCGGACATGGCTTACGAACAGGCCCTTGCTTTCAATCCCAACAACGACCTCGTTCTTAACAATTACAGTTATTACCTGGCGCTGCGTAAAGAGAACCTTGAACGTGCCGAGAAAATGTCGTCCCAGCTTATAAAGGCCCACCCGAAAAATGCGTCGTATCTCGACACGTATGCGTGGGTACTTTTCATGCGCGAAAAATACAAGGAAGCCCGCAAGGTGATGGAGACAGCCATCGAGACGGGGCAGGCTGGTGCCACCCATTTTGAACACTACGGCGATATACTTTTTAAACTCGGAGAGACGGACGATGCTGTACGGCAGTGGCAGAAGGCTAAGTCGATGGACGGGGATAATGAAGAAATCGACAAAAAAATAGCCAACCGACGCCTCTACTAATCAAGATTTGTTGAAATTTGGCTGATGCGCCTAATCCTACTGTTTTCTGTAGCCGCTCTTCTCCTGCAATCCTGCAGTAAGAAAACTTCGCCCGCCACGGCAGCTCCAGCAAGAAACATCGCGATAGAAGAAATTGACTTCGAATACTTCCACGGCAAAGCCCGCATCAACGTTCGCGACGACAAGAAAGAAAAAGATGTGAAGGCAGCCATTCGCATCCGCAAAGACAGCGTGATCTGGATGGACATTTCGGTTGTGGGTGTTTCAGGCGCCCGGGCGCTCATCAACCAGGACTCGATCACCATCCGGAGTAATGTAGACAAGGAATATTTCGTGTTCGAATTCAAGGAACTTAGCAAGCGATTCAATTTCGAGATCAATTACCAGATCGTACAGGCGGCGTTGCTTGGAAACCTGTTGTACGACAAACGTGAGGAAGATAAAGTGACAAATGATGGATCGTTTACCGTGCTCGAGCAAAGCGTCGGAACAGCGCACATCAAGAACTATATCAACTCTGCGAGTCACAAACTGGAAAAGATCGATCTGAAGGAGCAGAACACTAATAACTCGCTGGTTGTTAATTACTCTAATTTTCAGAACGTCGGTCCAAAAGTTTTTCCTTACAACGGCGTTATCCAGATACTTTATAAGACAATGGCCGGTGTCATTAACAATACCATTACTTTTGAATACAGTAAGGCAGAGGTTGGCGACCGGGAACTTCGATTCCCGTTCAACATACCACGGAAATATGAACGCAGATAAATTTGGCAGACTTCTCCTGATCGTATTCCTACTCCTCGTAGTCGCACTACCGTCTCCCGCCCAGAAAGGCAAATCGAAAGCCCAGCTTCAGAAAGAAAAACAGCAGAACCTCGAGAAGATCAAGGAGGCCGAACGTATTCTCAACGAAACGTCGCAGCAAAAGCAGACGTCGCTAGGCGAGCTGTCGGCGCTTAACCAACGCATACACCTTCAGGAGGAGCTGATCTCATCGATCAAAGGCGAGATCAGCCTGCTGGATCGCGACATCTCGGAAGACAACCAGATGATCGAAGCTTTACAAGAAGACGTAAAAGAGTTGAAGAAAGAGTACTCTGCGATGGTATTTGCAGCACAGAAGGCAAACAACAAGATCGATCAGCTCACTTTCATTTTCTCCTCCACTTCCTTCGATCAATTGTCGATGCGCCTGAAGTACATGCAACAGTACAGCAAAGCCAGGAAAGACCAGGCAGAGGCGATTGCGCGCACACAGAAGATACTCGAAAACCAGATCAAGCAAACGGAAACGGTGAAGACCGCGAAGAACACTTTGTTGGGCGACGAGGTGAAGGAGAACAAAAGTCTCTCAACATTAAAAATAAAGCAACGCAGCATGGTTCGTTCGTTGCAAAAAGAAGAGCGCCGTCTTCGTTCCGACATAGACGAAACGAAAAAAGCTGTTGCCGAACTCGACCGGCTGATCAACGAGATCATCCGGGAAGAGATTGCAAAGGCAGAACGTGAAGCCCGCGAAGCAAAAGCCAGGGCAGCAGCTCCAAAGGTTGACGCAAATGCTGTCGCTTTGTCGGCATCCTTCGAAGAGAACAAGCGCAAGTTTGCGTGGCCGGCGAGTGGCTTCATTTCACAAAAGTTCGGGCGGCAGCCACATCCCGACCTGAAGGGCATCGTGATCGACAACAAGGGGATCAATATTCAAACACCACAACACGAAAAGGTAAAATGTATTTTTAATGGCGAGGTCCGCACAGTGGTAGCGATGGGTGTTATTGGCAACTCGATCATCGTGAACCATGGCGATTACTACTCGGTGTACGCCGGTCTGAAAGAGGTATTTGTAAAAAGGGGTGACAAGGTGACATCGAACCAGGAGCTGGGACAACTGATGGTGAGCGCTGAGGGGATTTCGGAACTCCGGTTCATGATCTTCAAGACAAGCACCCCCCCGACGGCGCTGGATCCCCAATTGTGGCTGCGGAATTAGGGTATTTTTAACAAAAAAGCCGTTTATCACCATTTTTGCATTGGGGCGTTTTCTCCCTATCTTTACACACTAATTTCATTTTTATGAACGCAATTCTTTTGTTTCTCGGTGGCGTAGGTTTTCAGGAAATCCTGCTGATCGGTCTTTTTGTACTTGTGTTCTTTGGCGCGAAGAAAATTCCTGAATTCATGAAAGGCCTCGGTAAAGGTGTGCGTGAATTCAAGGACGCAATGAGCGACGTTAAGAAGGACATCGAAAGCTCTGCTAAAGAGCCCAGCAAGATCGACGACAAACAGGCTTAATCAGGTTTTGCCGCACTTCTTCGAAATCCAAAAAGGTCTTAAGGAAGGCACCCTCACCTGCGTAGAGCAGGTTCAATTTCACCTCGACAACATAGCGCGCAAGCAGCATTTGAACGCATTCCTCTCGGTTTACGATGAGGAAGCGCTCGCGCGTGCGTCGATGATCGACGAAAAAATAAAACGTGGTACGGCGGGAAAGCTCGCCGGCCTCGTTGTCGGTCTCAAAGACGTACTTGCATACAAAGACCACCCGCTCCAGGCTGGCAGCAAGATCCTCGACGGATTCATCTCACAATTCAATGCGACTGCCGTTCAGCGTTTGTTGAACGAAGACGCGATCATTATTGGTCGTCAGAACTGCGACGAGTTCGCGATGGGCTCGTCGAATGAAAACTCTGCCTTTGGGCCGGTGCTTAACGAAGCCGACACGACCCGCGTACCCGGTGGTTCTTCGGGGGGATCGGCCGTGGCAGTAATGGCCGACATGTGCCAGGTGTCGCTCGGCTCCGATACAGGAGGCTCGGTTCGACAGCCAGCTGCTTTCTGCGGAGTGATTGGCTTGAAGCCTACGTACTCTCGTATCTCGCGCTATGGACTTGTTGCCTATGGCTCGTCGTTCGATTGTATCGGGATATTTTCAAAGAGCCTGGATGACATTGCGCTTGTCCTGGGTGTGATTGCCGGAGAGGACAATTATGACAGCACAGTTTCAACCTTGCCTGTCCCTGACTATTCAATCGCTGCAGTTGAAAACAAAAAATATAAGGTTGCTTACATCAAGGAAACGCTCGAGTCGCCCGCTTTGCAAACAGAAATCAAAGCCGCCATCACCGATAAAATTTCCAGGCTGAAAGCAAATGGTCACACGGTTGAAGCGATCGACTTCCCTTTGCTCGAATACATTCTGCCCACATACTACATCCTCGCTACCGCCGAAGCCAGTTCTAACCTTTCCAGGTTCGACGGTGTTCGATATGGTTACAGGAGTAAAGAGATAACCGACCTGCAATCATTATACAAGAAGACACGAGCCGAAGGCTTTGGAAAAGAAGTTCAAAGACGCATACTGTTGGGGAACTTTGTACTCAGTTCAAGTTATTACGATGCGTACTACACCAAAGCACAGAAGGTACGTCGACTGATCCGCGAGAAGACGCGTGAAGTATTTAAAGATTATAATTTCATTATAATGCCGACTACGCCCACTACGGCGTTTAAGCTTGGTGAGCTTACAGATAATCCGCTTGAAATGTATTTAGCCGATCTTTTCTCCGTTCAGGCTAATGTGGCTGGGATGCCAGGTATTTCCCTGCCTTGCGGAAATGACAAAAAAGGGCTGCCGATAGGCTTACAGCTACTGGCGGATGACTTCAGAGAATTAGAATTATTCCAGTTTTCCAAGCTATTTTTGGGATTGAATTGATGCGAAGGATGAAGAGACTGATTGTACTGTTGGCTTTGATGGTCCCTGTTCTTGCTTTTGCGCAAGAAAGCGGGCCCGTTCCTGTATTACCGCCCACCGATTCGCTCCAGATAAACATGGAGATGCCCGAAGACGACGTTATTACGCTCGCCGATACGGTTACACCCAATTTTACATCGATCCCCTACGACCTGGAATACGTTCCTGCCGACGAAACCCCTGAGGTTCTCGAAGCACGACTCACCAGTCTTCAGAAGGACGTGCGCCTCATTTACAACGAGAAGGTTCACGCATTCATCAACTACTTCCTGATCCGCGATCGCGAACACACACGGAACGTGATGAGGAAGAAAGACATCTACTTCCCACTGTTTGAAAAACACCTTAAAGAACATAACATGCCTGAGGAGCTCAAGTACCTCTCGGTAATTGAGTCGGCGCTTGTACCACACGCTGTTTCGAGGGCAAGGGCCGTCGGTCTCTGGCAATTCATGTCGTACACCGGTCGCTACTGCGGACTGAAGATCGACTGGTATATCGATGAGCGTATGGATCCCGAGAAGTCGACCATTGCAGCATGCAAATATCTCTCGCAGTTGTATACGATTTTCGGTGACTGGGAACTCGCTCTTGCGGCATACAACACTGGTCCCGGTAATGTGAAGCGTGCGATCCGTCGTTCGGGAGGCAAGAAAACATTCTGGGAGATCTATCCATTCCTGCCCAGGGAAACAAGAGCTTACGTTCCTCAGTACGTAGCGATGGTGTATGCACTGAATCACTCATCCGATCACAATCTTTTCGTTGATGGTAAAGAAGAAGTTCTTCGCAACGACACGTTGGCAGTGAAAGGCTACATGCACCTGGAGACTCTTGCAAAACTTACTGGCAGTTGTCTCGATGATTATCGCAAGTTGAACCCTTCGGTGTTGCACGATGTGCTTCCCGATGGTCGCGATCACATCATAAGGATACCGCTTGCTGCCAAGCTTGAGCTCGATAAGAACCGTGCGGCTATTCTCGACTCTGCGATGAATGCAAACAAAGTAAAGGTGGAAGCCCTCGCGAAGAATGCAGCCGGCAACACGCTAGGTCGGGAGATGACAGTTTATCGTGTGAAATCGGGAGATGCATTGGGCGTTATTGCGCGCCGTTATGGAGTGCGCCTTGAAGATCTTAAAAAGTGGAACAATCTTTCTTCGAATATGATCAAGTCCGGTCAGCGCCTGAACATCTGGTTGCTCCCCGGTCAACAGGAAAAACTTGCTGTCGCCAGCAGTACAACTGTTCCTGTTACGAAGTCTGCTGATGGCCAGAAGACCTACACTGTACAACCGGGCGACACCCTGTGGGATATCACTAAAAAATTCCAGGGTCTGACGGTTGAAAAGATCAAATCGCTTAACAACCTTAAATCCAACGAACTTAAGCCCGGCCAGAAGCTGATCGTCAGCTAAAAAGGAACTGTGACTTATCGGTGTTTGTTGAGTTTTAAGACTGGTAAATCACGTTTTCATGAGGGCCTTATTTCTCCTGTTTTCCACGATTGTGTTCGCCGCATGTTCTTCCGGCGATCGTTCAGCCAACCTGCCTAAGGCGGCCGGCGCATCCGGCGACATCTACCTGTTTATGGACTCTGCCCAGTGGAAGGGGCAGCTCGGAAAGGTGATGGATTCCATCTTTAACCAGGAGATGATCGGGTTGCCCCGCGAAGAGGGGATCTTCCGTATGACCCAGGTGGACCCACGTGCACTGAATTTCGTTTTGAAACAACGTCGTAACCTTATCTTTTTGGTGACGCTCGATCGCCAGAGCGAAGGATCGCAAGTGCTGAAGAACCTCCTTACCGAAGAACAGGTCGCACAGATCAACAGCGACAGCAGCAAGTACATTTCAACTTATCAAAACGTGTATGCGAAAGATCAGCAGGTGATGTTCCTGTTTGCACAGAATGAAGATCAGATGCTTAAGAAACTTCGCAAGAACAGTAAGCGGCTCATCGACTTCTTCGACAAAGTAGAAAACGACAGGTTGAATACAACGTTGTTCCAGTCAGGAACGGTAACCGGTGTAACCAAGTGGATGAAGGAGAATTTCAATGCCGAAATGACTATTCCCTTCGGCTACAAGCTCGTTCAGAATGAGCCGGATTATCTTTGGGTGCGCCAGATCAACACGCAAGACGACCGAAGCATTTTTATCGCGAGAACAGACTACACTTCCGTTGATCAGTTCAAGAAAGAGAACCTCATTAAATTCCGCGACCAGGTTGCACAGAAATATTTGCTCGAGGATCCTGATAAGCCCAACAGCGCTTACGTAATGACCGAGACAACCATACCTTATATCCCGGTGGTGACGAAGGAAGTCAACTTCAATGGCAACTATGCTGTCGAGATGCGCGGGCTCTGGGCTACAAGTAACAAGTCGATGGGAGGACCATTCCTGGCCTACGCGCTGACCGACAAGGAGACGGGCAAGTTCTACTATATCGAGGGTTTCGTGTTTGGGCCTTCGAAGGAATTGCGCGAGATGATGCGCCAGATCGAGGTTATCCTGCACACTTTTAAACTTCAGTCTCCTCCTGCGGAACCTGCCGCGGGTCAATAATTAATGCCCCATTTTTAATACTTTAGCCTCCTGAAAAAGAGGCTATGTCTATAAAAATCCGGAAGCAGGATGCTCTGAATTATCACATGCAGGGGCAGCCTGGTAAGATCGAAGTTGTTCCCACTAAAGTTCTCAGCACACAGTTAGACCTGGCCCTTGCCTACTCTCCCGGGGTAGCAATGCCATGCCTTGAGATTGCTGCCAACAAGGCCGACGTCTACAAGTACACTTCGAAGGGAAACTTGGTGGCCGTTATCTCGAATGGTACGGCGGTGCTGGGTCTTGGCAACATCGGTCCCGAGGCGTCGAAACCTGTAATGGAAGGGAAAGCTGTGTTGTTCAAAAAATATGCGGGTATCGACAGCTTCGACATAGAGATTGCCGAGGAAGATCCTGATGAGTTCATAAAGATCGTGAAGTCGTTGGAGCCAACGTTCGGTGGGATAAACCTGGAGGACATCAAAGCTCCCGAATGTTTCAAAATAGAGACTGAGCTTCGCGAGAAGATCAACATACCGATCATGCACGATGATCAACACGGCACGGCGATTATTTCGAGTGCTGCGCTGTTGAATGCTGCCGAAGTTGTAGGCAAGAAGATGGAGAACCTCGTGGTAGTCATCAACGGGGCAGGCGCGGCAGCGATATCGTGCGCGAAACTTTACATAGCTGTCGGTGTGAAGAAGGACAACCTGATCATGTGCGACAGCAAGGGGGTTCTAAATAAAGAACGAACCGGGCTCGATGCGATCAAGTCGGAGTTTGTTACAGCGCGGAAGGTGTCGACGCTGCAGGAGGCTATAAAGGGTGCGGACGTGTTCATCGGCCTTTCAAAAGCAGATGTGCTCACTCCTGCCGATGTGCTCGCGATGTCGAAAGATCCTATCGTGTTTGCGTTGGCGAATCCCGATCCGGAAATACAGTACGACCTGGCGATGAGTACGCGCGCGGATCTCGTGATGGCGACGGGTCGTTCGGATCATCCTAACCAGGTGAACAACGTGTTGGGCTTCCCGTACATCTTCCGTGGTGCGCTGGACGTTCGTGCACGCGAGATCGACGAGCACATGAAGCTTGCGGCGGTGTATGCACTTGCATCACTGGCGAAAGAACCCGTACCCGATATTGTTAACAAAGCATACGGTATCGAGAAGATACAGTTTGGCAGAGATTACCTCATTCCCAAACCACTCGATCCACGGTTGATCACCACGGTGTCGCCAGCTGTTGCTAAAGCTGCAATGGAATCGGGAATGGCAACGAGCCCTATCACTGACTGGGGTGCATATCACCAGGCACTTCTGAAGCGCATTGGCATCGATGAGAAACTTACGTCGAGGATCATCGAGCAGGCTAAAGAGAACCCTAAACGTGTTGTGTTTTCGGAGGCCGACAATCACAAGATACTGAAGGCTGCGCAGGTGCTGCGCGATGAAGGCATAGCGATACCGATCCTGTTGGGTCGCAAGGAAGAGATCAAGAAACTTATTGAAGAACATAAGCTCGACCTCGACGATGTTCAGATCATAAACCCGCGCGAAGAAAAGGAAAAGCTCGACGCTTATTCGAAAGCGCTCTTCGAAAAGAGACAACGCAAGGGCATGACATATTACGATGCACGAAAGCTCATGCAGAGCCGGAATGCATTCGGAGCAATGATGGTTGAACGTGGCGATGCAGATGCATTGATCTCAGGTTTGACCCGTGACTATTCGAAGGTGATCCTTCCCGCACTGCAGATCATTGGAATGGCGCCTGGCGTGAAGCGCGTCGCGGGTATGTACATCATCATGAACAAGAAAGGCAATTTCTTCTTCGGTGATTGTACAGTGAATGTTGACCCTACACCCGAAGAGCTTACGGAGATCATAGGACTTACCGCGCGCGGCGCAAGATTCTTCGGAACTGAACCCCGTGTCGCCGTTCTGTCGTACAGCAACTTCGGATCGAACAAAGGAACCATTCCCGAAAAGACGCAGGAGGCAACAAAGCTTGCAAGAGAACGATATAAAGATCTTGTGATCGAAGGCGAGATGCAGGCGAACGTTGCGTTGAACAAAGAACTTCAATCGGAACTGTATCCATTCAGCAGTCTTGCAAAAGAAGGAGCTAACACGTTGATCTTCCCCAACCTCGCATCGGCGAACATTGCTTATAAACTACTGATGGAGATCGGTGGTTGTGAAACGATCGGTCCTATCCTCCTCGGTATGAAAAAGCCTGTGCATGTTCTTCAACTCGGAAGCTCAATACGTGAAATCGTAAACATGGCGGCAATTGCAGTAGTCGATGCCCAAATACACGAGAAAGATGGCCATTTATGATAGCTTATCTTAAAGGAAAGCTTGTTCATAAAGATCCAACGCATGTTATCATAGATGTTAACGGCGTTGGCTACCAGGTACAGATCTCACTGAATACATTTTCCCAGGTAAAGGATCAGGAAGACATACGGCTCTCCACGTACATGCATGTGCGCGAGGATGCCCACATACTTTACGGATTCGGATCGGAACAGGAGAAGAACATGTTCCAAAACCTGATCTCGGTAAACGGGGTAGGTCCGAGTACTGCGATGGTGGTGCTCAGTTACATGCCTCCGGCCGAGTTACGGGCAGCCATTATTCGCGAGGATGCCGCCACGCTTCAGTCAATAAAAGGCATTGGTGGAAAGACTGCCCAGAGGCTGATCCTGGAGCTCAAAGACAAGCTGAAAAAAGATGCTGGAGAAGAAATCTCAGGCACTATTGCACCCTCGTACAATAAGATGAAACAAGAGGCGTTAACAGCCTTGATGACCCTGGGCATAGCCCGATCTGCAGCCGAAAAAAGCATAGATTCGGCCCTGAAAAAATCGGGAAATAGCCTTACTTTGGAAGATCTGGTAAAGCAAGCACTGAAAAACGCCTGACGTACGATTGAACCTAAGCCAACGGAATTTTCAGTTCATCTTTGGACTGGGTATGTTGCTTCTGACATATCTGGCACCTCATTCTGTACTTGGCCAACAACGCGATAGTACCGACGTCGATCAGGTCGACACCAGCGACACCACCCGGTACCTGAACAACAATCCCTTTAAGCCCTCATTCCGCTACCGCGATCGGTACGGTGACCCCTTCTCGAACTTCACGCCGAACTCACCTTTCTTCCTGAAAGATCCGGCAAGCATGAAGACGAACCTGGAGATCGACACGGGTCGGAATTATTCCATCCACGAAAAGATGGGCAATGTTTACTACAGGGCGCCGAGCTCGATGTCGTTCCGGGATTTTAACCAGAACCAGAGCAGGTCGATCCTTAAAGAGTACTGGCAGAACCGGAGCAAGGCGCTCGATGGCGAGAGCGCAGTAAGTTCGCGAAACCTTATACCAAGAATTTATGTGAGTCCTGTGCTCGACAGGATATTCGGAGGAAGCTACGTCGAGATCATTCCCCGTGGCTTTGTAACGCTCGACTTCGGAGCGTCATTTCAGAACATCAAGAACCCTGCGATACCACTGCGGCAACAACGCAACGGTGGTTTCGAATTCGATCAACAGATAAGTTTGAGCGTCGTGGGAAAGATCGGTGAGAAACTCGCTGTAACAACCAACTTCGACAACAACAACTCATTCGACTTTCAGAACAACATGAAGGTCGAGTACACGGGTTTCAAAGAAGACATCCTGAAGAAACTCGAACTCGGTAACGTGAGCTTGCCGTTGAACAACAGTTTGATAACAGGTGCGCAAAACCTGTTTGGCGTAAAAGCACAGATGCAGTTCGGTAAACTGTTCGTTACCACGATCGCCACCACGCAACGTGGTAAACAGAACTCGATACAGGTTGCCGGAAGTACAAGCGGCGCTTCGCAAGGTCGTCCGTTCGAAGTGGTCGGATCGAACTACGATGACAACCGTCACTTCTTCCTGTCGCAATACTTCAGGGACAACTTTGAAAAGTGGTTGGGAAATTTGCCGCAGGTGACATCGGGTGTGACTATCACCCGCGTTGAAGTTTATCTCATGAACCGCCAGAACGACACGCAGACGTTGCGCAACGTGGTCGGATTTATGGATATGGGTGAAGGAGATCCCTACAGCACCGCTCTCACAGGAAGGGGTTCAATTGTTCCCTCGCAGAATGCGGCCAACAATCTCTTTGCATTACTTCGAGAAAAGAATGTTACTCGCCTGGCCGACAATGTAAATTCTGAACTTGAAGCGCTTCGATTCAAGGCGGGGACAGACTTCGAAAAAATTACGAGCGCACGCAAACTCGCACCTACCGAATTTACCTTCCACAAAGAACTGGGTTATATCACACTGTCGCGCAAGCTTCAGAACGACGAAGCACTTGCTGTTGCCTTCGAGTATTCGATCAACGGACAGAATTACAAAGTTGGTGAGCTTACCGACGACTATTCGAACCTCAGTGAAGATGCTGTTATATTCCTGAAACTTCTTCGCCCAAAGAAGGTGAGCGTAAAAGACGCAACCGGAAAGATCATCCCGACATGGAACCTGATGATGAAGAACATTTACGCGTTGAACGTACAGGGACTGACCCGCGACGGATTCCAGTTGAGGGTGATCTATCGCGATGACCGTTCCGGTATCGACAACCCGCAATTGCAAGAAGGAGCTATCTCGAAAACGAAACAACTGATCGAAGTTGTTGGTCTCGACCGGTTGAATCCATACAACGACCCGCAACCCGACGGTAACTTCGACTTCGTTGAACGACTTACGGTGAACCCCGAAACGGGCTTGATCATTTTTCCATATCTCGAACCATTCAACACGCCGTTGCGAAAGTTGTTCGAGTTGGATAAAGACCAGCAAGATTACCTGGTGAGCAAGTACGTGTACGACACGCTGTACCACACCACCAAGGCTGAGGCGGAATTGGTGGCCACGAAGAACAAATTCTGGCTGGTAGGTACATTCAAGTCGGGATCGGGAAAAGAGATCATCATCCAGGGCTTCAACATTACGCAGGGATCTGTTAAAGTCTACGCCGGCGGTACGCCGTTGCGCGAAGGTGCCGATTACACGGTCGACTACACGTTTGGCAAGGTGACGATCCTGAATGAGGGTATCCTGAGCTCGGGCAAGGACATAAACATTACGTACGAGCAACAAGACCCATTTGCATTCCAGACACGATCGTTGCTGGGAACCCGGTTCGACTATCGATTGAGCGAGGACGTGAACATTGGTTCAACGGTGTTGTATTACAATGAACGTCCGTTGATAAGCCGCAACCTGATTGGTACCGAGCCCGCGCGAAACTTACAGTATGGTGTCGACCTGAACGTGAAGAAGAACTCGAGGTTTTTGACAAAGATGGTGGACGCGCTCCCGTTCCTTCAAACGAAGGAAATATCTACTGTTAACCTGAATGCTGAATTCGCTCAATTGCTGCCGGGTACATCGAACATCGTGCAGGGTGATGGCACATCGTTTATTGATGATTTCGAAAACACAGCCACACCAACAAGCTTGTTGAACCGGATATCGTGGAAGCTCTCGACGGTTCCGAAGACACCAGACAACCGCTTCGATGCAAGCGGCGGGGCTGTAGACGACATTACTGCTGGCTACAAGCGTGCGAAACTTTCCTGGTACCAGGTCGATAACTCGGTGTTCTATTTGCCTAACGGCCAGCGACTTCGCCCCAACAATATTTCCGACGAGGACCTGTCGAACCACTACGTGCGAAAAGTCGGACCACAGGAGATCTTCCAGTTCCGCGACCAGACGCTCGGTAACTTCAACGAACAGATCCTCGACGTCGCTTACTTCCCTTCGGAGCGCGGACCATACAATTACAACCCGAACCTTAACGCCGACGGAACGCTACCGAACCCCGCTTCGAACTGGGCTGGTATCACTACAGCTATCCGTTCGGAAGTTGACTTCGACAAAGCCAACGTGGAGTACATCGAGTTCTGGATGCTCGACCCGTTCATCAATACAACACGCGGTAAGGTCGACGATGGAAGTCCTGAGGCAAGACCCAATACAACGGGTGGTCAACTGGTATTCCACCTGGGCAGTATTTCCGAAGACCTTATGCGCGATGGCAAGCATGCGTTCGAAAACGGTTTGCCTGCCGATGGTGCAGCGACCGGCACTAACGTCGTTAAAAATCAGTGGGGATACGTTACCAATCAGCAATACCTGAACGACGCGTTTGCCAATGAGAATGATGCCCGCCCCAACCAGGATGTGGGTCTTGACGGTGCGTCGAATACGGTGGAACGAACTATTTTCCAGGAGAACTTCCTCAACAGGATCACATCTGCTTCGGCGAGGCAGGCAGTACAGGCGGACCCTTCTGCCGATGATTTTAAGCACTTCCTCAGCCCGGATTACGATGCACAGGATGCAACCGTGCTGGGTCGTTATAAAAACTTCGGTGGTATGGAGAACAACTCACCCGTTGCAACAAATGCAGTTGTTCCTCAATCGTCGACAACCATTCCCGATAACGAAGACCTGAACCAGGACAATACCCTGAGTGATCTCGAAGAATATTATGTGTATAACGTTGACCTTCGCCCGTCGACATTGCAAGTAGGGCGCAAGTACATTTTCGATAAAGTTAATTTCAACAGCGACGGTGAAGTTGTAACGTGGTACCTGTTCCGTATCCCGGTCCGACAGTTCGACGAGAAGGTTGGTGAGATCAATGACTTCAAGTCGATCAAGTATGTTCGTATGTACATGACGGGTTTCACTCAACCTGTTGTGCTTCGTTTTGCAAACTTCAGATCTGTTGGTAACCGCTGGAGGCGCTACACGGGAGAACTGGCAGAGTCCCAGCTTGCAGAGAAACTCGAACCGAACCTCGACAACTTTTCAGTGTCGGTTGTGAACGTGGAGGAGAACGCAAGTCCGAACGACACGAAGCCTGGCTATGTTCCTCCGCTCAATCGCGACCGCGATATCACTTCGGTGCAGCAACGCCGTTTGAACGAACAGTCTGTGCAGTTGTGCGTAACCGAGTTGCCCGATGGCGACGCCCGTTCGATCTACAAGAACGTTACGATGGACTTCTTCAACTACGGGCGGATAAAGATGTTCCTGAGTGCACACAGCCCGAAGGGAAACCTTTTGGACAATGAGTTGACTGGATTCCTTCGTCTTGGTACCGACTTCGATCAAAACTATTACGAGATAGAGCTGCCCTTAAAAGTAACGGCCGCCGGAGTGAACACACTGGACGGAGTTTGGCCTGAAGACAACCAGATAGACCTGGACCTGAATGAACTCTATGCTCTGAAGGCTTCCCGCGACCGGGCGGGTGCCCCGTTGACCGAAGCTTTCCCGCGTCCTGCAAGGGAGGTTGGAAAACATCGCATCACAGTTGTGGGGCGTCCCGACCTGAGCCAGGTAAAACTGATGATGATTGGTGTGCGAAACCCGAGGTCGCCCGACGCGAAGGTGAAAGATGTCTGTCTTTGGGCGAATGAATTGCGCCTGACAGACTTTGACCGCACAGCGGGTTGGGCTTCGAACGTTGTTCTGAGTACCAAGCTGGCGGATCTCGGAACCGTTACCGGTTCGCTTCGACATATCACCTACGGTTACGGTGGCGTGCAATCAAAGATCTACGAACGCGCCCGTGGCGTCACCACATCTTACGACGTATCGGCTAACATTCAACTCGACAAGTTGCTTCCGAAGAAACTCGGTTTGAGCATACCTGTGTTTGCCAGTTACGAAAGCAAGATCCTGAATCCAAACTTCGACCCGGCCAACCCGGACATGCGGCTCGCGGCCGCACTCTTGTCGAGGAATACCGACGCTGAAAGAGAAGAATACATAAAGCTGATACGCGATAAGTCTATCCGGCGAAGCTTGAACTTTACCAACGTGCGAAAGGTGAAGGTCAACAAGGAATCGCCTGTGCGTATCTGGGATGTTGAGAATTTCTCGTTCACGTACGCTTTCGCCGAAGCTACACAGACTAACTTCAACCTGGCAGAGAATACGAAGCGAAGTGTGAAAGGTGGTGTGGCGTGGCAATACACACCAACATTCAAAGGCTTCGAGCCATTCAAAGACGCGAAGGGATTGAACTCGCCATACCTGGCGTTGATAAAAGATTTTAACTTCAACCCGCTGCCAACAAACGTTACTATCAGGGCCGAGCTCGATCGCTCGTTCTCGAAGATCGTATATCGAAATGCCCAATCACCTATTGAAGGAAGTACGGCGCCGGCATTTGTGAATTCGGCAGCCAACTTCCAGAAGTATTTTGTGTTCAACAGGTTTTACAACGCACGTTGGAGCCTGACGAAACTGCTTACGTTGGATTACAGCTCTCGGGTGAATGCCATCATCGACGAACCCGATGGAGACATTAACACAAAACAGAAGTACGATTCGATGGTCAACAACCTAAAGAGCTTTGGGCGTATGAAAGCGTTTGATCAGACGGCAACGTTGAACTATACGTTGCCTCTCGACAAGCTGCCGTTGACCAACTGGTTGGGTGCCGAATATCGATATAACGTTGGTTATTCCTGGAAAGCTGGTCCGTTGGCTATCGGTTCACTCACCGATCCTAACCTGAACATGGGCAACATCATCCAGAACACGCGCGAACAGGCAGTGAACGGACGGGTGGATCTCACAAAGCTCTACAACAAAGTCGGTTTCCTTAAAGATATCAACACACCAAAGCGGCCACTAACCCCGCTGGAAAAAGCACGACAGGCGAAGGCCCAACCAGATACGGTGAAACGGCCGCCGGAGCTTAAGGGAGTAAAGGCATTGCTGCGACTACTGATGTCGGTACGAAACGTGACCGGTACCTATACAATGACGGAAGGAACAATACTGCCCGGCTTTACAGCCACGCCTTACTTGTTTGGTATGGATAAGATGTGGTCGCAGCCGGGTTGGGATTTCGTGTTGGGTAAACAAAATATAGACCCGGCGCGGTACGAAGAATTCCTCACACGAAGTACGCGGCTTACGACGCCGTTCAGTCAGCAACAGACGCAAGATCTCAGTATGCGCGCCAGCGTCGAGCCTGCATCCGACCTTAAGATCCAGCTCGACGTAAAACGAAACTCAAACACCGCATTCCAGGAGATCTACCGGTGGATCGACGTTGACTCAGCGGGCAATGCAGTGAATGCTTTCGGGGCACTTAGTCCAAACCGAACGGGATCGTACCGCGTTTCAATAATGAGTATCGCCACCGCGTTCGACAACAACACGAGCATCAACTCGACAGTCTTCGAACAATTTGTTACCAACCGCGACATCATCAGGGACCGGTTCGAGTCTCTCAACACAAGTGGATACCAGGTGCAGTCGCAAGATGTGGTTATACCTGCATTCATTGCGGCGTATACCGGCAAGGACGCCAACACGGTTGCCCTTAGTCCATTCCCGAAGATGCCCATTCCAAACTGGCGACTGGACTACAACGGCCTCAACAAGATCGGCAAGCTGAAAGATGTGTTCCAGTCGGTAACGCTCAGCCACGCATATTCATCGACTTACCAGGTGACCAACTTCATGAACTCGTTGAGGTATTCGAACGTGCAGGGTATCTCTATCTGGGATTACAACACGGGCAGCAACTTCGGTACGGAGGTCAACGGCCAGAAAGAGATCGTTCCAATCTATGTTATCAGCCAGGTTATGATCTCCGAACAGTTTGCTCCACTTGTGGGTGTGAACGTTCGCACGAAGAACAAACTGTCGGCACGCTTCGAGTACAAGACGAAAAGAGACGTGTCATTGAACATCTCCAACGGCCAGGTTACTGAAATGAACAATAAAGACTGGGCTTTCGAAGTTGGCTACACCAAGAACAATCTTAAGCTGCCGTTCCGCGACCAGGGCAGGGTGATCACACTGAAGAATGATGTCACTTTCAAATTGAACATGAGCCTTACCAACAGCCAGACCATCCAGCGCAAGCCTGCTCTCGACGAGGTGGATGTGATCACCAACGGTAACGTGAACATCCAGATCAGGCCAAACATAAGCTACGTCGTGAACCAGAAGCTGAACGTGCAGCTGTATTTCGACAGGAACATAAACGAGCCTAAAGTGTCGAATTCCTTCCCGAGGGCGACCACGAAATTCGGAACGAAGATCCTGTTCAACCTGGCGCAACAATAAACCCAATTCGAATTCATTCGAAAATCTCCTTATTTTTGGCGTCTAAAATTCTCCAAAAATGAACGTTCCCGATACACTTCAGTACACCAAAGACCACGAATGGATCAAAATAGAGGGTAATATCGCTACCGTCGGTATTACAGACTTTGCCCAGGGCGAACTTGGCGACATCGTCTACATAGACATTACCACGCTGGGGCAGACTGTGGCTCAGCACGACGTGTTTGGGACCGTTGAAGCCGTGAAGACTGTGTCGGATCTTTTTATGCCCGTATCGGGTAAAGTAGCCGAAGTGAACAAGGCGCTCGACAAGAATCCCGAGAAGGTAAACCATGACCCTTATGGTGATGGCTGGATGATAAAAGTAGAGCTTTCTGGTAAGCCTGAAGGTTTACTTTCGGCCAGTGAGTACAAGGAACTTATAGGTAAATAAAGTTGTAGGGTAAGAATGATCGAGCTTCCTGTAGTTAGTCCCGAGCAGAAAAAGAGGAAACCGGAATGGCTTCGCGTGAAGCTGCCTGTGGGTCCGGAGTATGCGAAGGTTCGAAGGCTCGTTGATACCCATAAACTTCATACTATTTGTGAAAGCGGCAATTGCCCCAACATGGGCGAATGCTGGGGTGCAGGTACGGCTACCTTCATGATACTCGGTAACATTTGTACGCGTAGCTGTACTTTCTGCGCAGTAGCAACGGGCCGTCCTACCGAATACGACACCGACGAGCCAAGGCGAGTTGCCGAAGCCATTAAACTGATGGGTGTAAAGCACGCTGTTATCACTTCTGTGAATCGCGATGAGCTGAAAGATCGCGGTGCGGAAGTCTGGTACCAGACGGTTGTTCAAACCAAGGCCCTGAATCCTGAAACAACAATCGAGACGCTGATCCCCGATACGAAAGGAAACTGGGATGCGCTGAACCGGATGATTGAGGGTGGACAGGAAGTGGTGTCGCACAACATGGAGACGGTTGGAAGATTGTATCGTGTGGTTCGTCCGCAGGCGCGCTACGAGCGCAGCCTTGAACAGATAAAAAGAATACGCGAGGCTGGAAAGAGAACCAAGTCGGGTATCATGCTCGGTGTTGGTGAAACGAAGGAAGAAGTTTTCAAGGCGATGGACGACCTCGCGGCGAATGGCTTGATGATCCTCACACTCGGCCAGTATTTACAACCGACTAAAATGCACCTCGAGGTGGCTGAATTCATTCACCCCGATACTTTCGAAATGTACCGGGAAGAAGGACTAAAGCGTGGATTGAAGTATGTTGAATCGGGCCCGCTGGTTCGCTCTTCTTACCATGCAGAAAGACACGTAAACGTTCCCCTCGACTAATTATCCACTGATGCTGGATCGTTCGATAGCACCTCCTTTTATAAAGTCCGATGACTTTGAACTTCCCGGATTCCAGCAAGCTGCTATAAATGGCATTCCATTGTTCCTGGTCCCGGAGGTGAGGCAGGATGTGCTTAAGATCGAGTTTATGTTCCCTTCGGGGAAATGGCATGAGCCGAAGCCGGGAGTTTCGCACTTTACATCGAACATGCTGGAGAAGGGCACCGAGCGACTTAACTCGTCGGACCTTGCGGAGGCATTCGACAGGATGGGTGCTCACATCGAGATCTCTGCCGGCTACGACAACACGTCGGTAAGCCTTTATGCGCTCCGCAAGAACTGGACGGAGGCTGCAGAACTTCTTGCCGAGATGATACAAACGCCGGCCTTCGATGGAGAAGAGCTGGACCTGATGAGGGATATCTTCCTTCAGAACCTCAAGATCAACAAAGAGAAGACGAGTTACCTCGCTTCGCAACTTATCCGCAAGAACATCTTTGGCAATCATCCATACGGCACGTCCCTGGAAGAGGCCGATGTAGTTGCCCTCACTACCGATCAACTGAAAAACTTTCACAAGAGTAACTTCAGGCCGTCGGCAATCTTTGTAACGGCACCTTCGTCGGTGATCCTTCAGGACATTACGTCACGATTTGGATTGTTCGTGGAGGGGTTTGATAAGAAAACAACACTACCACCTGTTGTGGCTGGTAAAACGAACGAACACATCGCGAAAGAAGGCGTACAGACGTCGTTGCGCCTGGGACGGCGCTCGTTGATGAGAACGGATGAGAGTTACCCGGACCTGTTGTTGTTCAACCACATTCTTGGTGGTTATTTCGGATCGCGCCTCATGAAGAATATTCGTGAGGAGAAAGGGCTCACGTACGGGATCTACTCATCGATAAATCCTTTTGTGCACGACAGTTTTTTCGTGATCGGCGCAGACGTCAACAAAGAAAACCGCGACCTGGCACTTGAAGAGATTCGCAAGGAGATCAACAAGATGAGAACAGAGCCGGTCGGATCGGAAGAACTTGAGATTGCGCGGAATCATTTTCTCGGGTCGCTCCAGTCGGAAGTTGCCAATCCTTTTTCGGTAACAGATAAGATCAAGAACATCCATTTGCATGGATTACCAAAAGACTACTATCCAAGATTGTTTAAAAAGATAAACTCTCTTACAGCGAAAGATCTGATAGCGGTTGGAGAGAAGTACGTGAACGAGGAGAGTATGTTTGTAGCGACGGTCGGTTAGTCTGTAACCGAGTCGTCTTCCGAAGCCCTCTTAGCCAAAGCAAGCATTAAGGTGATACGGATCTGTTCTGCAGTTGCAAGCTCGCGCTTGTTTGTAGGAACAACGTAGGCCATGTCGAAGCCAAACACATTGAAGCGTAGGCCGAGGCCTGCAGTAAGATACTTACGATTGCCTTTGTCTTTCGATTCGAGGAAGTATCCGACGCGACCAGCGAACACGTGGTTGTACCAGTACTCCATACCCATGGAAGCCGTTACCTCGTGGATCTCTTCTGTGAAACCACCACGTGCGTCTGTGAATGATGCGAACGTTCCGCTGAGGAATGGCTGACCTTTGCTGCCGGGATAAGGGCTTGGCACCATCAGCTTATTGAAATCGAGAGCGAATGTAAGGCCGTTGTATGGATCGAGGTCTGTCTGGAAGGAACCCCCGATACGAAGGTTTGCAGGAATGAAGTCTTTGCTTTCAGCATCGGAGTAAGAGATCTTGCTGCCGAGGTTGCTTACGTTGGCACCGAGTGAAAGCACGGAGCTATTCGAGAGAAGTTGTTTTGTATAGAATGCCCCGAGGTCGACTGCGAGAGAGTTACCTGGACGTGAATCGGCCTGACCTTGAATGCCTGAACCGGTAAGATTTGAATGAATGTAACGGATGGCACCGCCAATGCTAAGGTTTTCAGTAAGCAATCGAGAGTAAGTAACATCGAAAGCATACTCGCGTGGATTATAGCGGCCTAAGAGATCGTTGGGATTAGGTCCTTTGTTGAACTGGATCTCACCGAGATCGAAATACTTCATTGAAACAGCAACAGCCTGTTCACGATTGATCTTATAGAATCCCGACAGGTAGAAGATGTACATGTCGTTGATGATCTTTCCCAGCCACGGAGTGTATGATGCCGAGCCTCCGAAGCCATTATCGATACGAACAAGTTTTGCGGAGTTCCAGTATGCCGAGTTGGCATCTGCAGAAGTTGCAACACCGGCGTCGCCCATGGCGGCCGCACGTGAGTCTGGAGTAATTGTAAGGAAAGGAACCGCAGTTGTGATAATGCGATTGGTACTGTCCTGGCCAACGAGAGTACCGTTGGGTTGGGCTAGTAATGTCAGTGAACAACTAAATCCGCTGAAGAAAAGGATCAGGACCCTTAACCTATTCATAATCAACTTCTAAGGGGGTAAAGGTAATCAATTAGAGAGAAATAATCTGGCTATTTTGTCATTTTTCGCCCCATCCGAAACAGAACGAATTATAACCTTAACCAAGTATATGCCGTTGCCCATTTTTGTTCCGCCGGGGCTTAGTCCATTCCAGTCGAACAAGGTAACCTTATACGTGCTGGAGGGCACCTCGTATTCGCGATGGTCTGCAAGTTGGCCCATCGAATTGTAGATGGCTACCAGTACCTCCAGGTCGTCGCCGGCGCGATTGTGGGTGAATTCAAGGGTAACGGGATTGGTCTCCGAAAACGGGTTTGGATACCCATAAAGATCCTGTACGATCAGGGCACCATTTGCACCCACGATAAAATTCACTGTAGACGTAGATACGTTGCCATAAGTATCGGCTGCCTGAAATGAAATGCTATGCTGGCCTTCGTCGAGATCTGAGATTGGGTAAGAAAATGTGCCCGAACTGAAGTCGTCTTTGCCGGCAACGAAATAGTCGTTCACCAGGAATTCGGTCTTGCCATCGAGCACCGCTTTCAGGTTGCCGTTTCCGTAGCCTGAAATATTCAGCCCGCTTTTGTCACTAAGTTTCCCAACAAGAAACGTGTTCGAATTTGCGTAGCCACCATTCACAAATGTGGTGTCGCCCACAAACAACTCGATGTTTGGCCCGGCCACATCGGCTGCCGGATTCACTTGTGTACCTCCCACCTGGATGCTTTGAAGCGTGCCGCGTGCCGACCGGGGTCTTTCATCTGCATACGCATAAAGAACAAGCTTTCCTTTGTTGATCTCTTCCGATACTCCTTCGGGCAACACGAACTCGAAAGCAAATTCGCCGCCGACAACACTTGCCTTTCCGCGGAAGAGCGAATGATCCCAAAGTTTATAAGTAAACGGACTGCTTTCGTCGCCGAGCGTTACATGCTCGGTACGCTTGTCGAACAACTCTGCTTCGATCGTTCCATTGAAACTTTTGCTGAGCTGGTTGTTGAGACGGATCTCGCCGGTGACGGTCACTTTCGAAAGTGCTTTAAGCACATCGGAACCATCTTCAGTTTTTATCGATGTCACTACAACATTCTCAACCGACGGAGCCATTCGAAGACTTGGATCACCGAGAAGCGAAAAGTTCCTGTTTGCAACGCCACTAAGACTCTTGTTCTTGGTTTGACGGAAGATGCTTCCGAGGTCTTTTGGTTCGTTAGCGCTCTCGAACCAGGCGTTGTAGAATGCTTTGTTAAGGATGGAGTTTGTAATGGTGTTAACGGGACGTGATGTTGTTACCAGTGCAATTGCTCCTCCCCCTTTCCTGGTCAGCAACATTTCGGCTGTCGAAGTTATCAATGGATCATCGTGGCGACCGAACTCACAAGTAGCGGTAAGGAACAACGGCAGTCGCGCGCTGTTCTTCATTTTACCGGGTGTTTCGGGATCGAGAATTCGTTCCTGCATCCACACGCGTTCCGACCCGTGACCTGTGTAGTTGACGATGTCGTAACCTTTATTCAATTCGCGGGCGAGCGCTTCTCTCGCTTTTGGGGATGCCTGGCCCGACGAAGTAGATTGCTGCTCGAATGCGTCGAGGTAAACTTTCGAGGTCTGGTAGTCTTTGTATACAACTTCGAATGATTCGGCGAGCTCTTCTGCCTGCGATTGGTGAATGTTCCAGTCGCCGTCGTCGGCAACGAACAATATTTTCGATTTCCACAATGACTGGTCGGAGCTCTTGTCGTATGCGATGAGCTTGCTGACCACGGTGGATGCGTCTGCGTTGGTAACGAATGGCAATCGGCCAACGCCTATGTCGAGCGTGTGATCTATCTGGGGAAACTCAGACCACGTGCCTTCGTTGTCTTCAAGAAATCCGTAGTAGTCGTCGGACGCGTAAGTGAGCAACGGGTCGAGTGAATTTCGTGACTCGTAGATTGGGACGAAGTTCGAGTTGTTGAAGACGCGGTCTTTGTAATCGTACGATCCGCGGCCAAACAAAAGAAGGTTGCGAAGTTGCTTGCCGCCATCGAGCCACGTCTTTCGAACATAGTTTCGTATTGCCGATACATCCTGTCTCCCGCCCGAATATTCATTGAATATTTGTTCCGTGGAAATGACTTCAACACCGATACCATATGTTGAAGCGCGATGTTCTGCGAGTCGTTGTGCTTCGTAAATAAAACTTCTGTGGCTGACGATGAGCAGCGAAACGGGTCCGCTTCCGTAACGTTTTACACTTAAATCTCCGGGCACCTTTCCGGCGAACTCGGGAGTTTTATAAGCATCCTTTGTAAAGACTGCAAATGTTTTGTTTACGTCAGTGGCGGTCGCGAACGTTCCGTTGGTAACCGTAACTTCTTTTCCATTGAATGGATCGGTGATATCCCACACAACTGCCTCGGATGACAACGGCGAGAGGTCGATGTTCGACTCGGCGTTCTGTTGTGCCGGTATGTGCATGACAGTGAAATTTCCGTAGAGGGCCGGCTTTCGTTTCACGGCAAACACGATGTAGTTCAAATAGCCAACGGAGCGATTGCCTCCACCTTTTGTGAAAGCGATCTTGATGTCTTGCGTGCTTGTTGAAGAGGCGCCAACAGTATTTGCATTAAGCGTCAACGTGTCGACGCCGAAAGCTCCTTTTGGACCATACGTCGTTTGTGGAATAGTGTCGATCTGCCTGTCGAGAAACTGGTTGTTGTTCCAAAACAATTTGAAAGACGATGGCTGATATGACTGTGCCATCAGGTTGGAAACAAAACGGATTTCGGAGTTGGGAATGATACCGGCTTTATCAAAGCGGATCGTGATGTCTTTCTTTACATCGAATTGTTCACCGAACCATTCGCGGCCTGACTTCTGATCGTTGTACTCGTCGTTTTCGTAGTAGCCGAGGTCGATAAATTCACTTACAAGCGGTCGCGATCCTGCGGGAAGGTTGCTGGTCTGCATGTACGACGGTGTGCCCTGTGGATACAGGAAATAAAAGTTATCGTCGCTGTAGAGATTGTTCTGGTATGCGAAGATCCGTTTGGCACTGTTGTATTCGTATTTGTCGGGACCCTGCCCATAGAATATGATCTCGTCGCCTTTGTCGAACGACCCGTCTTCTTTGCCTGTGATCTTGATAGCCACCTGCCGGTTGCCGGGTTGTTGATTGGCGGAGTTGGCCTGGGGCAGCATACCGGTTGGGTAGGCCATCAGGCTGAGGGTAGCCGGGTTGATGCTGGCAGGGTCGAGGCCTGCGTTTTTCAGGTCGTCGTACGTGAGGCGGTAGATGCCGTTTTGGGTGACTTTGAATTTGAACGCTGTGGGGTTTGTTTGGGCATGCGAGAGTGCTGGCAGGAAGAGCAGCCAGGTAAGAATGCCCGCATACAGAACCGTTCTCACAGGTAAAAAGACGTTAAAAAAGGTTAGTTGGTTGGTTCCTTCCCCGTACGCAGCCCGCCGGAGAACAACGAAACCAGAATGTATAATATTATAATTACCGGCACCGCAGCTACCTTAAACACAACGATCAGTAATCCGGAAACAAGGAGGAAAGTAAACTTCAGCTCGTTACCCTTCCAGCCGAACGTTTTGAATTTCAGGGCAAACAGGCGCAGGGGGGAGACCATGAGCCATGAAAAGAGTAAAATTATCAGAATTAGGGTTAAGGGATACCATTCGATTGGGATGGGCACATGGAAGTAATCCAGGGCTTGTGGAAGGGTGGAAATAAAAAGGGCATTCGCCGGTGTCGGCACCCCAATAAATCCATCGGTCTGGCGGGTATCCACATTGAATTTCGCAAGACGTATAGCAGAACAGGCGGCGAGCAAAAAAGCTGCAAATGCCAACCATGAGTCAATAAAATCAAGGTTCCGCAGCTGAACATGATAGAACATATAAACAGCAGGCAGAGCGCCAAAAGTCACCATATCTGCCAGGGAATCGAGTTCCTTGCCGATTGGAGAAGAAACTTTTAGAAGTCGCGCAGCGAATCCATCAAGAAAATCAAAAACACAGGCAGCGATAATCCACAAAGGCACCATCGTATCTGCCCCTCGCTCATTGGCTGATATGATTCCGAGGCAACCACACAACAGGTTACAAACAGTAAGAGCGTTTGGGAGATGTTTGAGGAGCGACATTAAATATCAGTTCAGGGTAAGCGCGCAGAAAGGATTCTCAACCTTCTCATCTTTCACAGTAGTCGTTGGTCCATGTCCTGCATACACGACCACGTCATCGGGGAGAGTGAATATTTTTTTATGAATGCTTTCAATCAACGTATCATAATCACCACCCGGCAGATCTGTACGACCTATGCTTCTATAAAACAACACATCTCCTCCCATCAACACTTTTTGTTCGGGATGATAAAAGCCAACGTGTCCGGGGGCATGACCGGGCAGAAATAATATTTCGAAAGACTGGTTCCCGAATTTCACCTGGTCTCCTTCCGAAAGATATCCGTCGGGTGTGACTTCCGTGTAATGATCTATACCATACATCTGTGCAACGACCTTGCCGCTCCGAAGCGTTTGTTCATCGAGACGGTGAACGTACAGCGGGATCTTGTATTTGTCTTTCACGTAGTACGCACCGAGAATATGATCGATATGAGAATGCGTATTGATGAGGGCTTTTACTTTTAACTTTTTTGATTCGATGAAATCCGAGAGCTCTTTCTCTTCTTCCCGATCGTAACATCCGGCATCTACGATCACGGCTTCGGCGGTTTCGTCGTACAGGACGTAGGTGTTTTCCTGGAAGGGGTTGAACGTGAGAGTTTGGATGGAAAGCATTGGACAAAGTTACAGCTATATTGCGAAACTGAATGAAACAAGCGGATTACATTATTGTTGGCTTTGGCCTTGCCGGGGCGGCGCTGGCGCTTCAGTTGAAGATGCGTGGCTACTCTGTGGTGATCTATGATGAGCCGTATGAACACCAGGCTTCGAGAGTTGCTGCGGGTCTCTTTAACCCGATCACCGGCAAGGTGATGCAGAAGACCTGGAACGCCGACAAGCTGTTCCCTTATCTCCATGAATTTTATCGCGAAGCGGAAAAATTAACCGGCGAGAAATTCTTTTTCCTTAAGCCGATATGCATCCCATTCCTGTCGATCGAAGAACAGAATAGGTGGATGACGGAGGAGAGTGATTTTATTGAAGAAGTATACACAGGCAGCAGGTACGATGGAATTGTAAAGGACAGGTTTGGCGCGGTGGTGTTGAAAGGATCGGGATATCTTGATACAACAAAATATTTAGAAGCGACAAAAAAACTGTTTCATGTTGAAAGAAGGTTCGACTACAATAAAATCGAAAAGGATCAAACGATAATTTTTTGCGAGGGCGTCAAAGTAAAACAAAATCCATTTTTCAGTTGGGCTCCGGTTATACCCCTAAAGGGTGAAACGTTGATGATAAAACTCGGGCGTGATCTGCCGTTGATCTTCAATCGTGGCGTCTATGTGGTGCCGGTTGGAGGAGGGATGCACCGTGTGGGGTCAACTTACAGCCACGATGCTAAAGAGGGGCCCACCGAAAATGGGAAGACCGAGTTGCGGCAGAAACTCGGTGCGCTGATGACTATTCCGTACACATTTTATCACCACGACTGGGGGGTGCGGCCCACAACTCCCGACCGCAGGCCGCTAGCAGGAAGGCACCCGGAGCACGAAAACATGTGGATTTTCAATGG
>DASRSO010000247.1:0-4191 GCA_035656375.1 Cyclobacteriaceae bacterium
GGGGGCAGACGTCTCAAGGCATGGTGTACAGCATCGTGAAACCAGTGTATAAAAAACCGGTCGCTTGTCTTTATCGATGACATTACCTCCTCGAATTCTTTGGTGCCCGGCTGGGCATACACCGCATTGATATTCGTATGCGTAATATTCTTCGCAGGTTTTTCAAAAAAGAAGATGTAAGTATTCTTCCCGGCAGATACCGCCTCGGCAACAGAGATAAACCCGTTAACGAACCTGTGATCGATCACCAGATGATAGTTCATCTTTTTCCCTCCCCCGATTCCTTTTCAAATCGTACTTCAACGAAAACCTTTTCACCTGACACGGGATCGATAAACCACGCATTCTTGTATGGAGGATGAGATAAAGCACGAAGAAGGTCGATCACCTCTCCTACCCTCATGGTCGCATCGAGGTCGAGCTTTTGGAGCTTTCGATAATCGCCAATAGAGTTGTAGTTGCCCTCGGCGGGAATGATGGGTTTGTAGTTGCCTGAAATAAGCTTATCGAACGACCTGTCGAGTATTTTTAATTCGGCCAGCATGATCTTATCGTACACATCCAGGGACGTATCACAGGCATCAATTGCAACGGGTTCCTGGTCGATGATCTCGCCGTGATCGATCTGCTCGTC
This sequence comes from Cyclobacteriaceae bacterium, assembly GCA_035656375.1. GTDB lineage: Bacteria > Bacteroidota > Bacteroidia > Cytophagales > Cyclobacteriaceae > ELB16-189. The sequence continues at coordinate 635 of DASRSO010000247.1, forward strand.
CATCTTATGAAGGGTGGCGCCGGCCGGCAGCTTATTTATAATTGAGAAAACCTGGGGAAACCAGCCCCGATTGTGCGGGTTGAAGCCCGGGTGAAGATTGTAACACGGCAGTGAATTGATCAGCGCGGCAGGAAAGATCTGCTTGCAATGAAGAGAGAGCACGAGGTCGTACGATGAAGTCAACTTCGAATACTCTTTTTTAACATCGATGGGCTGGCTGCCCAGCTCTATTAATTTTCCGGGACCTTTATTGATTACACTATAAAAGAAGTCAGCAGCGCAGTCGCTACGTCGACCGAGCATAACCTTGATGCTTTCAACAAGAAAAGGATTGTCGGAAACTATAGCTAGTTTTTTCACTCCCGGAACTGGTTGACTACTTCTGAAATCTTAATCACATCCGCATCAGCAAGCCCAACGAACAACGGCAGGCAAAGCACCCGACTCGACATCGACTCTGACACAGGGCACGACTGGTAATCTACGTAAGGAAGATTATTCAGCGACGGATAGAAATACCGCCTCGGAAAAATATCCATCGTCGCGAGTTTATCCTTCGCCTGGAGCAGTTTCTCTTCAGAAGAAAGCACGACAGGGAGGTATGCCGAATTGTGAACGAAATCTTTATCGGGGGCAGTTGGCTGCCCAATGCCGCGGTCTAACTTACTTCGATACAGTTCAATTAATCTCTTTCGTTCAGCCATGATGGCTTCAACGTGCGGGAGGTTACAGATGCCCATTGCTGCATGAGCTTCACTGTTCTTTGCATTAATGCCTTCCGAAAAGTAGTCGTCGTACACGTGGCCAAACTGGCGATAGAGCATCAGTTTGCGGGCGATCTCATCGGATTCAGTGATCACGCATCCGCCCTCGATGGTGTGGAATAGTTTGGTTGCATGAAAGCTGCAGGTGCTTATGTCACCATAGCTCAGCAAGGCCTTACCCCTGTAACGGCTGCCGAATGCATGAGCACCGTCGTATATAACTTTAAGGTTGTATTTTGAAGCGATCTTTTCGATGCCATCGATATCACATGGATATCCATACACATGCGTTGCAAGGATCGCCTGTGTTTTGTCGGTGATCTTTTTTTCAATCTGTGCAGCGTCGATACACAACGTGTCTGGCCGGATATCTGCGAATACCGGTTTACATTTCTCCCAGAGGATGGCATTCACGGTGGCTACATAAGAGAACGGTGTGGTGATTACTTCACCTGTGATGTCATAAGCCTTAAGGGCCATCTGCAACACGACGGTTCCGTTGGTTGTAAAGAAAAGATGCCTGACGCCAAGAAATTTCTTGAGGCTTTCTTCCAGCTCAACGACTAACTGGCCATTGTTCGTGATCCAACCTTTGTCCCACGAGCGCTTAAGGGTCTTTGTGTACGTTTCGAAGTCGGGAAGAAATGTCTTTGTGACGTTTATCACCGTATTTTTTTTATTGCGAAGCTCCTTGGGCCCGCTGTTTCTATTGTAAGGTAGATTATCTCCCAACCAAGAGTGACGCAGACTTCATGCACGGCCTCGATCACGCCGTATCGAAACGCACTGAGGAAATTTCCGGTAACGTAATCGTGACCAGCAATGATTCCATCGGGCCTCATCTTTTTAGTTAAAATTGCGAGCTCCTCCGAGGTAGTTTTGTAGGTGTGGTCTGTATCAAGATACACCCAGTCGAAATAAGCGTCGGGGAATGTTGTTAGGACTTCAGTAGACCGGCCGACATTTATCTCCACGGTCTTCGACGCAACCTGGGTCGCGAATTTTTTCTCCACTTCGTTTTTAAGAACGTCGTTGTAGCGACCGGGATCTCCCCACATGTCGATTAAATGAAGTTTTGAAGGCCGGGTGATCTGCAGTATTTCTTCCGAAAACTCGCCACGGTTCACTCCTATCTCGGCACAACACGCTGCTGTTGGCATATGCCTCAACAAGGCTGTGCGGTCTACAAGAGTTTTCAGGTTAGCGATGTTCTTTTCTGCCAATTCATACTTTGGAATGGCCTTCTCCACATCCTGTCGCGCTGCCAGTTGTTGCTGCTGAACATATCGTTCGGCAACTGAGTATATCTTTCGTTTAAATTTTGACGGCAACGGGTATTTCATCATTCTGTGTTGTAGTCCATTCTCCAGGTATTATTACTGAAATGATTAATGCCCCATGAACGTTGAGTAAAATGGGTCACATCATTCTGGTTTTCGACACGAAAGATAGGATAAGAGTTGATGCCGTCCCACGCTGTTGTTTGTGTCGACTGGTTGATGCCGGCACCGATAAAGTAACTCCCGGGTGCGAGCGACAGGTGTCGGAGGGTAACGGCCACGCGATGGACCCCAGGATCCATGTTAATGTAAAACTCATCGTCCCAGCTAAAGGCCAGTCCAACTTTAGTACCTTCTTCGTTGTATAAAGAAATGGTCAGGTTTGCTCCCGATACCCGGCTGTTAACGCGGAATGTAAAATGGATTTCCGGTTCTTCGCCAATTCGGATAGTCGGGACCTCATTTCCACCATTCACCGAAACGTCTTCGAACGTGACTGGCGATTCCTTGATATTATAAGTCCTGAACTCAGCCAGGGGCGGCTTCACGGCCATCCCGCCGCCGTATTGAAAATAGTGACGGATCACTTCATCGATGTTTCCGCTCTTTTCGACGGCACCATAACGCAACAGTACGCCCTTCTTGCATAGCTGGCGCATTGCCCCCATGTTGTGACTTACAAAAAGTACGGTTCTCCCTTCGCGTCGACTAACGTCACGCATTTTCCCGAGTGCTTTCTTCTGGAATTCGGCATCACCAACCGCAAGCACTTCATCCACGATCAAAATCTCGGGCTCAAGGTGTGCGGCAACTGCAAAAGCAAGGCGCACATACATTCCACTGCTATATCTTTTGACCGGCGTGTCTACATATTTCTCGATACCGGCGAAGTCGACGATCTCGTCGAACTTGGATACGATCTCGGTCTTCCTCATTCCGAGTATTGCTCCATTTAGAAAGATATTCTCCCTGCCGGTGAGTTCCGGGTGAAAACCTGTTCCAACCTCGAGGAGACTGGCGATACGGCCTTTTACTTTTATGGTACCGGTGGTTGGTGTTGTGATCCGGCTTAATATTTTTAAGAGCGTGCTCTTCCCGGCGCCATTGCGGCCGATGATACCCAATACATCGCCTTGTTCTACGTCGAATGTGATTCCTTTCAACGCCCAGACATATTCGTCGCTGTCTTTTCTTCCGGCCAGCGAAACGTCACTGATTCGTACGTATGGGTCGGCTTTTCCCCGAATCTTGTACCACCACCTGTTAACGTCGTGCGCAAATGTACCTGTGCCGATTGTTCCCAGGCGATACTGCTTACTGATGTTTTCTATCTTGATTATAGTGTCGGCCATGCTACACGGTATCCATGAAGGATCCTTCAATCCTGCTAAAGAGAATCAGCCCAACAGTCAATGACAGGATCATAAACACCGAACTGTATATCAGTCCGTCGGGCTCCGCTATTGGAAGATTAAAAAGAGACTGCCGGAATACTTCGACCACGGGGGTCAAA
>DASRSO010000248.1:0-29991 GCA_035656375.1 Cyclobacteriaceae bacterium
TGCCTAACTTCAAAACAAGCTGCAGGTTGGCCTTGTTTTCTTTTTTCTTATCCGGTTCCGTCGTTACGACAGGCGGGTATCCAAGGGCATCGAGAAACGCTGCAATTTTAGAAAGGCTTGTTTCCCACGGATTGAAATCGATACAAACTTCCTTTCGTTGAAAATTTACTTCTGACCGCGAAACACCTTTATCTGCTTTCTGCAGACTCTCGAGCAGCCAGATACACGACGAACAGTGGATGGCAGGGATCCTGAACCTCACCCTGGCAAAATCGTCGGAGTCGAATTCGAGTAACTTCTTTCTGACCGACGGCTCATCGAGCTCTTCGTATTGTTTATGATGAGAGTTAGCGGCATTTAGCCCGGGATGTGACTCGATCTTATAATATTCACAAAGATTGTTGTCGTTAATGATCTCAAACACCACCTTGCATCCATAACAGCAAAAGTTTTTATCGTCCGATTTGAATTCTTCATCGGAACACGATTGTCCACAGTGATAACAGGTAAGCTGTTTCGAGGTAGCGATCATTTCGAGGTCTTATTGTATGCGAGAAGCGGTATGGTTGCATTGAATGCTACGTTGCGCGTAACACCTTTGCCAAAGATCTTTTCATACAGGCTCAGTTCGTGTGTGAACATGGCGATAACATCGGGTTTTCGTTCCTCGACCACATTCTGTAACGATTCGGCCACGTTGGTTCCCTCTACTACCACGAAGTCGAGCTTGTCGTAGTGGGCAATACGAGACAGGATTGAAAGCAGGTTTGAGTAATCGCGCTTACCCGATCCTTTTTCCGACACGTGCACGATGGTGATCCGCGCGTCGAATTTCTTCGCAAACTTTGCTACTATTTTTATTTCTGTATCCAGGTTGGTCATGCTCGTTGCGTACAGGATGTTCTTGATCCCGGTGAACGTGCTCCCGGATGGTATCGCCAGTACAGGAACCGGAGAGTTGTTGATCACCGATGCGGCATTGCTGCCGATCAATGCTTTTTTGATTCCCGACGCGCCGTGCGTTCCCATCACAATCAGATCTTCGTGATGATCCCTGGCATAACTTCGAACCACGTCGTAAAATGGATGCCCGGCACTGCGGCTGAACCTCACTTTTACAGGCTTGTCGATACTGGCTATGAGCTCTTCCGCTCCCTGGTCGGCACTGCTTATCATTTGCTCCTCCAGTTTTTTCCAGTTCATAAGAGTTGTGGAAGTGCTGTTGATGTTAAGGATGTGAATGAGATCGACCTCAGCATGTACCTGGGCGGCAATCTCGGCTGCATAGTGACTGGCATTTTTCGAAGCATTCGAAAAATCTATGGGGACAAGGATCTTTTTCATGGTTTTCATACTGTTCAGTACGATGCAAAGGTCCACGGTGTGATCTCAGGGCGGCTGAGATCAATCAGAATGCGTACTGACTTTTGTCAGGATCCGAAACCCCGTTTTCGCGTTGATTTGGGCCATGAAAGTATTGGTTTTCAGCGCCCACAACTACGACCAGGCCGCCCTCACGAGGGTGTCGGGCCGTAAGCACGACCTGGTTTTTACCAACAAACACCTCAACGAACTCACTGCCCATATGGCGAGTGGCTTCGAAGCGGTTTCGCTCTTCACGTCGGATGTGGCGTCAGCCGAAGTGATACGAATACTCTCAGACGTAGGTGTTCGCTTCATTGCCTTGCGTTCGGTGGGATTCGATCACGTGGATCTCTATGAGGCCGGGTTGCGTGGGATCAGGGTAGCAAACGTTCCGGAATATTCGCCTTATGCGATCGCCGAACACGCAGTTGCAATGATGATGGCCGCCAATCGCAAGATCGTTGAGAGCAGGTTGCTAATGCAACTGCAGGATTTCAGGGTTGATTCTTTGACCGGCTTTGACGTGCATGGAAAAACGGTGGGAATAATCGGCACCGGCAAGATCGGGATCGCATTTGCACACATCATGAACGGCTTTGGTACGAAACTTATCGCGTACGATCCATACGAGAGTGAAGAGGCGAAGCAGTTAGGTGTTCAGTACACCACACTCGAAGACTTGCTCCGTCGCAGCGACATTGTGTCGATCCACTGTCCATTAAACAAGTCTACGAAACACATGCTTGGGAAGTCGCAGTTCGCGATCATGAAAAAAGGAGCAGTGTTGATCAACACCGCCAGGGGAGGAGTAATTAAAACAGGTGACCTGGCCGATGCAATCGAGCAAGGGATACTGAGTGTTGTATGTCTCGATGTTTATGAGAATGAAAAAGGACTGTTCTTTGAAGACCACCGTGCCGATGTTCTTAACGACCCGTTATTTGCACGCCTGCGGAGTTTCAAGAATGTATTGATCACGGGTCACCAGGGATTCTTAACGAACGAAGCAATTGAAGGGATCGCAAACGTGACCATTTCTAACCTCGACTTTTGGCAGCAAGGACAAAGATCTCCCAACGAACTTGCGAAAGTTAAAGTCGAAGCAAACGCCTGACATTATGAAGTATACGATTTTGGTTTTGATAGCTCTGTTTGCCTCTTGCAGCAATAACATTATTGTTCATACCGACTTCGATCGTTCGGTCGAGATCCATCGGCTAACGAACTATTCTTGGCTCGGCAACAAGAATATCGAGCTCCGGAATAATCCTCTTTATATCAACGAGCTCACCGACAAACGCATTAAAGACGCGGTGGGCCGGGAGCTTGCAGAAAAAGGCTACGTCTTCTCCGAACAGGCTGCCCAGGTAATTGTCCATTATCACATAGTGATTGAAGACAAGGCTGCGGTCCGTACAGAGCCGTACGGATATTTCTACACACCGTACTGGATGAGCAACGGTGCCGAAACAGTCCGGTACCAGGAAGGAACTCTTATCGTCGACTTTATGGACACAAGAAATTGCAACCTGATCTGGCGAGGATGGGCGGTGTCGGTGCTCGATGAACAGAAGCTGATCACCGAAGATCTTATCAACCGGGCAGTAAGTGAGATATTCCGAAAGTTCCCGACATCAGCCGTTAAAGAGGCACGTGAATACTAAAACTTAATTGAAATGATTGGTGATCTAACACAAGAGCAAATAGACCAGGTCCTTCACATGTCGCTGGTCGGTCGACTCGGTCTTATTAACAAAGACCAACCTTATGTTGTGCCGGTGTCGTATGCTTTCGATGGGGAATTTGTTTACTGTCATTCTCGCGAGGGCTTCAAAATCACTAGCATGAGAAAGAATCAGAAAATATGCTTCCAGGTTGATATTATCGATAACCTCAATTCGTGGCGAAGTGTATTGGTTGTCGGTAAGTATGAAGAGATCAAAACCGAGAACGAACGGAAAGCTGCCGTCCAGTTACTGGGTGCAAGATTGAACCCGATCCTCTTTTCCAATATTGTTAATCAACACGCCCGCAATGTAGATCCACCCCGCGTGGTCGAGAAGAAGCAACACGCGGTCTATTATCGCATACGTATCGCCGAAAAAACAGGCAGGTTTCAAAAACCGTACGCTTAATGACATCAGCAGCTCTACAGTTTTTTGGCGCAGCCGGTACCGTTACAGGATCGCGACATCTCCTGAAGACCCCTTCCGGGGATTACCTCGTCGATTGCGGATTGTTCCAGGGACTTAAGGCGCTTCGTCTTCTTAACTGGGCACCAATACCCATCGATGTTTCCAAACTGAATGCGGTGATCCTTACGCATGCGCATCTCGATCATTGCGGGTATCTCCCGTTGCTTTTCAGGCAGGGATTTCGAAAAACGATCTATTGTTCGGCCCCGACACGCGCCCTGACCGAGATCATTCTTCGCGACAGCGCAAAGATCCAGGAGGAAGACGCAGCGATCGCAAATAAAAAAAGATACACAAAACATAAACCCGCCGTGCCTTTGTACACGGTGCAGGACGTGGAGAAAGTACTCGACCTGTTTCAGACGGTCGAGTCAGATCAATGGATACCGATTTCTTCCGATCTCAGATTCATGTTTCGGAAAGTCGGTCATATTCTTGGGGCTGCCTTTGTTGAGGTTGAATGGTCTGGACGTAGGATCATTTTTTCCGGAGACATCGGTCGCCCCTTCTCTCCATTGCTTAATGCACCATCGAAACCTGCTGCCGCCGACTACATCGTAATGGAGAGCACGTATGGCGATCGCCTGCATCCGCCAGTTGACACGTCGGATGAACTTGCCGGGATCATAATTGATACCATCCGTGATAAGGGCAACTTACTGATACCAAGTTTTGCCGTGGGCCGTGCACAGGAGCTGATGCACATGGTAAATATGCTAAAGCGGGCAAACCGGATCCCAGACATCCCGGTATATCTCGATAGCCCGATGGGGAGCAACGCAACAGCGATATTCCGGAAGTATCCCGATTGGCACAAACTGAGCGCCGAAGAGTGCGATTCGCTTTTTGAGCGTGTTCGAATTATAAGTGAGTTCGAGGAAACACTGGATGTTGTTGAAACCCCTGGTTCCAAGATCGTGATCGCAGCCAGTGGTATGCTTACCGGCGGACGTGTTTTGTTCTACCTCGAGAAATATCTTGAGCATAAGCGAAACGCTATTCTTTTTACCGGGTACCAGGCCGAAGGAACACGTGGCCGGTCATTGCTTCAGGGCACACACGAGATCAAGATGCATGGCAGTTACTACCCGGTAAGAGCCAGGGTGAGAACGTTGTCTGCGATGTCGGGGCATGCCGACCAGCACGAGATACTTGATTGGCTGTCGGAGATCAAAGAACCACCTAAAACAGTATTTCTCGTTCATGGTGAAGAAGCTGCACGACAGGCCTTGCGTTTAAAAATTGAATCGGATCTCGGATGGAAAGTGAGAAGCCCGGTTACACTAGAAACGTTTGGATTAGATTGATCAATTCTTATTTTCGCGTAGGAATTAATATGATCTCACGCCTCGCAGCATTTTTAGTACTACTTGCACTTTCGTGCATACTGTTGCCATCGAAGGCGAAAGCTTTTTCTCCGAAGCCGAAAATTGGCTACGAAATAAAATCTCCCTCGGCGCCGGTTCAGCCAACATCTGAAAGAACTTTTGTAAAAGCGTCGGATATCACCCACGCGCCGGTTATCGAAGTTACTTCAGATGCATTAGGCCTTTTAATTGGTGTTGTAAAATGCCCGTCGGTTCATTCGGAACAACCTTCTGCCCGGCATAACCCTTTGCTGGTGGGCAGGCAAATACTCTTCCGGACCCTGATCTCTCCGAACGCACCCTAGCGTTCCATTATTCATCATTTTCTTTCTAACAACATTCTAATCACCATGAATAATGGAACTATACGTCATTATAATTTTTGTTATTGGCTATCTGTTAATAGCCCTCGAGCATCCGATCAGGATAAATAAAGCAGCGACAGCGTTAGTTACTGGTGTTTTATGCTGGACTGTGTTTGCGCTTGCAGACCCGGGGCCGTTCATAAAAACAGAGCTATCGGAACTCCTCAGTAGTATATCGAGCATCCTGTTTTTTCTACTCGGCGCCATGACTATTGTGGAGCTTATAGATGCACATCAGGGTTTCCGGTTTATTACAGACAGGATCAGAACGACAGATGTGCGAAGACTTATGTGGGTCGTTAGCTGGCTCGCATTTTTTCTTTCTGCCGTACTCGACAATCTCACTACGGCGATAGTAATGGTCTCACTTACACGCAAACTTGTTCACGACCGAGATCAGCGGTTGATCTTCTGTGGTATGATCATTATTGCGGCGAACGCCGGCGGTGCCTGGTCGCCCATCGGTGATGTCACAACTACAATGTTGTGGATCGGAGGGCAGATCTCGTCGTCGGAGATCATAGTCAGAACTTTTCTTCCGGGTGTCGCTTGTCTGTTAGTTCCACTCACCCTGTTGAGTTTTAAGATGACGGGCCAGCTTACGGCACAACCCGTTGCCAACGACGACGAAAAGGGATCGAAACTGATCCTGGTCGTTGGACTTGCGGCGCTGTTGTTTGTGCCTGTGTTCAAAACGATCACACATCTTCCTCCTTACATGGGAATTATGTTGGGCCTCGGTGTTTTGTGGGTTATTTCTGAAATGAAAAATCCTGACGCCGACGAATCCGAACGAAGAAAATTTTCAGCAGCGCACGCGTTGTCGAAAATAGACACGTCCAGCGTATTGTTCTTTATGGGGATTCTTCTCGCAGTCGGTGCACTCGAGTCGATGGAGATACTTCATCATTTCGCAGCATGGCTGGATGAATCGCTGGGTGACAACCGGATCATTATTTCGCTCATCGGAGTCGTGTCGGCGATCGTCGATAACGTGCCACTAGTTGCTGCATGCATGGGTATGTATTCTCTCGATGTGTATCCAATGGACCACATGATCTGGCAGTACCTGGCGTACTGTGCGGGAACAGGGGGCAGCCTGTTGGTAATCGGCTCCGCAGCTGGCGTTGCGGTGATGGGAATGGAGCGCATCGACTTTCTGTGGTACATGAAAAAGATAAGCCTGCTGGCATTGGCCGGTTATGTGTCGGGTGCGGCGGTTTATCTTTTAATGAATTGACGCCGGGTGCCGGCGGTGAAAATTTTTCACCGCCGATTTTCCCTGGATCACCGACACCCCCCCGGAATCCACCTAAACACGCTGTTTTCGAGGCTTTTTCATCCGTTGTTTTGATCATAAATCACGACGACCCATGGAAAATCTTACTGCCGAATACATCTTCCGCGCCGAAGCCTGGCTGCTGATCACAACACTGATCTATTTCATCATGAATGGCGCAGGTATCTTCGAGACCGCCGTGATCATTCCCAAATGGACAGCTTCGCCTCCCGATTCTCTCCAGATCTTCAAGGGTGAGTATGGCATCGATCTTAAGATCTTCTGGATCGTCATGCACTCGGTACACGAGATCACTTTCATCGTAGCAATCGTTTTCTGCTGGCAAATCGAAGGAGTGAGAGAAATGTTACTTGTGTTGTTCGGGGTTCACTTTGCCGTTCGTGTTTGGACGCTCGCATACTTCGCTCCCAGCGTTATGGAATTCCAAAAAATTGCAAACACTGGGGAGACTGTTCCCGGTCTTATCGAGAGAACGATGCGATGGAAAAATTTGAATTATGTTCGTACAGCTGCATTCATCGGAGTATCCATCGGCATGGTTGCAGTTTATTTAAGAGTGTTAGGATTATGAGTACGATTGAAAGCAATAAGCATTTTTAATGCTAGTTTAATTTTATAATCCTCTCGTCACACATCTCTGCCTTTCGTCATTGCGCATTCCACAACGCACGACACATTCATTCAAGGTTTCTGGCTTTTAAATGGCAAGTATTACATCACGCTTTTCGCGACCGATAGTGCAATCGTTCGTGAGAAAGTGAATAAGTCCAAACCAAATTGCTTATGAAACAAGATTACTTGTGGGGACGGTGGCGACCTAAGTGGCCACTGTTATTTTTTGTGATGATGTGGGGCCGCGTTGCCCTTGCCCAGGACACAACAGTTTCTGGGAAAGTTACCGACGAAACTGGTGCAGGAATGCCCGGTGTTAACATCGTAGTTAAAGGAACTCAGAACGGAACAGTAACCGATGCCACAGGAGCATATATACTCCAGGCTCCGGCAGACGCGGTACTGGTGTTTAGTTTTATTGGCTATAAAACTCATGAAGAGCCGGTAAGCGCGAGATCGAGTATCACCGTGTCTCTCACCAGCGACCTCGTTAACCTCGAAGAAGTAGTTGTCACCGGGTATGCGTCTGAACGAAAGCAGGATATAGTTTCCGCAGTTTCCACACTTTCTTCGGCAAACACGGTGGCACTACCTGTTCCAAACGTTGAGCAAGCGATACAAGGCAGAGTGGCCGGTGTTCAGGTAACCACTTCGGGTCAACCCGGCGCCCCCAGCCAGGTTCGCATTCGCGGCTTCGGTTCACTTGGAAGTAACGCACCACTGTATATTGTCGACGGTGTTCCGACGTACGACGTGAGCAACATCAATCCTTATGACATCGAGTCTACTACCGTTTTGAAAGATGCCGGCGCCGCTTCAATATACGGTGCACGTGCTGCAGCAGGTGTTGTGGTATACACAACTCGCCACGGAAAATACGATGGAACAACTCGTATCGACTTCGACATGAGTACCGGTCTCAACTTTCCCGGCAAAGGAGTAAGTCTTCTGAATCCTCAACAACAGGCAAACAAAGTATATGAGGCCCTCAGGAATTCCGGTGCAAGTACAGTAGGTCAGCCTTATGGCGCCGATATCAACAATCCCGTGGTGCCCGATTATATCAACGTTGGCGTTCAACAGTCCGACGGATCATGGAAACCTACGGGTAATATTTTTGCAGGCGATCCACTGATCGGACTTGCCCGCGCGCACAGCAACGTATCGTACGACAACGGGCTTCCAATTGTGCAAACTGTAATGGCGAACAAAGCGGGAACTGACTGGTACAAGGAGATGACTCGGGTAGCGCCCGTCAATCGTTTTTCACTTGGCATGTCTGGTGGGGGCGAACGCGCACATTATTATGCAAACCTCGGTTATTACGATCAGCAGGGTATCGCCCTCAACCAGTATTTGCAGCGGTATAATCTTCGTTTCAACTCTGAGTTCAAGCCATTCGCGAAATTGAGAATAGGTGAGAACCTCCAGTTATCATATAAGAAGAATCCAACTATCGGCGATCAGCAAAGCGAGAACCAGTTGAATGCTGCCTATCGTATGCCTACGGTTATTCCCGTTCGCGATGAAGCCGGCAACTGGGCTGGTACTGCAGCACCTGGCTTCAACAACCCGAACAATCCCGTTGCCAGCCTTACCAGGCTCAACAAGGATTACAACAACCAGAATTCTTCGAATGCATTTGGTAATGCCTACGCGGAACTCGACCTGATAAAAGGTCTCACGTTGCGTTCGAGCTTCGGTGGTGAATTGTACTACACGTACGCGCTCCTGTACAACCCGAGGACGTATGAGAATGCTGAGAACTCGTCGTCGAATACACTCGCCGAAGGTTATCAATACCAGACACGTTGGATATGGACTAATACAGCTCGTTACCAAAGAGACTTCGGAGCAAACAGCTTTACTGCCCTCGCCGGTTATGAGTCGATCAAAGATCCGTCGTACAGCAGGAGCATGACAGGCTTCGGCTTAAATCCCTTCAGCTCCGATCCGAATTTCATCACACTCACCAACACTTCTTCAACAGGACGGCAGGTGAACAGTGGAATTCCTAATCAAAGCCGCACGCTTGCTTCCGTCTTCGGAAGAGTAGACTACGATTTTGCCGATAAGTATTACATCAGCGTCACAGTTCGTCGCGATGCAAGCTCTGCTTTCGGTGTCGACAACCGGTCGGGAGTGTTCCCGGCGTTCTCGGCAGGCTGGCGTATCAAGTCGGAAAACTTTATGCAGGCCGTTACATGGATCGACGATTTGAAGATCCGCGGAGGTTGGGGACAAATGGGTAACCAGAACATCAGCCCCACCAACCAGTACACATTGTATGGCGGTGGACCTAACAATGGGTATGATATAAGCGGAACGAATAACTCCGTTACAGGTGGTATCATCCAGACACAGGTTGGTAATACTTTGGGTAAATGGGAGAAGAACACGACGAGCAACGTCGGTCTCGATGGTACATTGTTCAACGGAACGATGGATATAATCCTGGAGTTCTGGCAAAAGAACACGGAAGGATTGTTGTATGCCCCGAATATTCCGGCAACTGCGGGTGTATTCACAAACAACCCGGTTGTGAACGTGGCATCGATGGTAAACAAGGGTATCGACATCCAGGTGATCGAGCGATTCAAGATCGGTAACGTGCAGGTGACAGCAGATGGAAACATCTCGCCGTTGAAAAACCAGATCACTGAACTCGCACCTGGTATAAGCTACTTCGATGCAGGTACATTCCGTAACCTCACTTTCGTGCGGAACGCAGTTGGTCAACCGATCTCTTCGTTCTTCGGATATGATATGGTCGGTTATTTCAAAGATGCTGCCGATGTCGCCGCCTCACCAACACAGGATGGCGCTGCACCCGGTCGCTTCAAGTTCAGGGACGTAAATGGCGACGGTGTTATCACTCCCGAAGACCGCGTGTTTATGGGCAGCGCTGTTCCGAAGTTCACTTATGGCTTGAACCTCAATGTGAAGTACAAGGCGTTCTCACTCGACATGTTCTTCTACGGAAAATACGGCAACAAGATCATCAACTTCAGCAAGTGGTATAACAACTTCTACCAGTCGTTCTCCGGCGCAGCTTTGAGCTCGAACACACTCGACTCATGGTCGGCCGAACATTCGGACGATGCAAAGACCCCGATCATGGAGACCGCATCGAACTTCAGCACGAACACACAGGCGAATACCTGGTATATGGAGCCCGGTTCTTATCTCCGCATGAAGAACATTCAGCTCAACTTCCAGTTTCCTCAAAATGTGTTGAATACGTTGCATGTGAAGAACCTCAGGGCTTATGTCCAGGCCGTGAATTTGTTTACGATAACCAAGTACACCGGAAAAGATCCAGAGATCGCTTCCAGTGTTGATACAACACTCGGTGTTGACGTGGGTAACTATCCCGCAACCAGGATCTGGTCTCTCGGTCTTAACATCGGATTCTAGGAATTCTTAAAAATGACAATCATGAAAAAGTTATCAAATATTATAAAGAACAACAGGCAGGTAGCGGTTGCAATGGTTGTGCTGATCGCTTTCGCGTGTTCGGATAAATTCCTGGAGCAACCACCGAAGGGAAGTCTCTCCGACTCGCAGGTAGCAAATGCACAAGGCGTAGAACAGGTGTTGATAGGAGCATACTCTGCTTTGCGGGGATCGCAGCGGGTTCCCGGATCTCCCGGCGACTGGGCACAAGGATTCAGCAACTGGGTTTATGGAAGCGTTGTCGGACATGAATCGTTTAAAGGTTCAAACTCGGGCGACCAGTCCGACATAAACTCCCTCGCTGCCTTCACAGCAACGGCCACCAATAGTTACCTGAATTCACAGTGGGTATCGATGTACGACGGTGTTGGCCGCGCAAACCAGGTTCTCAAACTACTTGCACGTGTAACGGACGGTAGTATTGCCGATGCCGATGTCAAGAGGATTACAGCGGAAGCCAGGTTCTTGCGTGGACTGTATCACTTCGAAGCAAAGATCATGTGGAACATGGTTCCTTATGTGGATGAAACTATCGATTACAGCGAGAAGAATTATAATCTTTCGAACACGGAAGATATATGGCCGAAGATCCTTGCCGACTTTGAGTATGCATACACGAATCTTCCAGGCACTGCTCCGAACATCGGTCGCGCAAACAAGTGGGCCGCCGGCGCAATGGTTGGGAAGACGCACCTGTACATGAAGAACTTCGCCGCAGCCCTCCCGGTGCTGACCGACGTAATTCAGAATGGCACAAACGCAGGTGGTGTGAAGTATGCCCTCAGCGACAACTTCCGCGAAACATTCGATGCAGGCAACGACAACAGCAGCGAGTCTGTGTTCGCAGTTCAATCTTCTGTGAACGATGGATCCGGAGCAGCACACGCTAACCCCGACCTGGTGTTGAACTACCCATATCTTTCTTCGCTGCCAGTTAACTGCTGCGGGTTCAACCAGCCTTCGCTCGATCTCGCAAATTCTTATCGCACCGATGCCCTGGGACTTCCCCTGCTCGATGGAACCTACAACGATGCTGGTAAAGTGCTTGCGGACGAACAGTGGCTTACTCCCACAACTCCGTCGTCGATCACACCCGATGCTGGCAATCTCGACCCCCGCATCGACTGGACACTCGGACGCACCGGTGTTCCTTTCTTCGATTGGGGTATTTATAGCGGCCCCCCATGGGTACGCCAGCTTTCAGATGGCGGTCCGTACATGGTGAAGAAATATACCTTCCCGAAAGACCAGGTCGGTACATACACCGACAACAGTTCATGGACCGCCGGCTATAGCGCGGTGAACCAGTACATCATTCGTTTTGCGGATGTGATATTGATGGCAGCAGAAGCAGAAGTCGAGGCAGGAAGTCTCACCAATGCATTGATGTACGTGAACATGATCCGTGCACGTGTTTCAGATCCTGACACGTGGGTGAAAATATCCGATGATCCTACAAAGAACGACTGGCAGGCTTATGCTGATCCCACAGTAGCATCTCACAACGCAGGCAAGTATGTGATCGGTTTGTACCCGGCGTTCCCGAATAAGGATTACGCGCGTCGTGCTGTTCACTTCGAACGTAAGCTAGAGCTCGCAATGGAAGGACATCGTTTCTTCGACCTTGTGAGATGGGGTGAAACAACAACCGATAATCCAAATGGTAACCCGGTTAACCTCCAGGCGGCGATCAATCACAACGGTGTGTATGTGAACCTCGCAAGAGGAGTGACCTTCCAAAAAGGTAAGAATGAATACTTCCCTGTTCCGCAAAACCAGATCGATCTAACCCAGGGATCGATTAAGCAAAACAGTTCAACCGGAGGTGGAGGAAATTAATTGGTTTAATTGGTAAACATGGAATCACACGGGCGCTTCGGTGCCTGTGTGATCTATGTTATTCAGACTCTATACGGAGGAAAGACTTCGGTGTAATGCCAGTAAGCTTTCTGAAGGTATTGGTGAAGTGAGCGTGATCGGAAAAGCTGAGCTGGTAAGCCGCATCGAGGATAGAGCCTTTCCGTTTTGTCATAAGCGTTTTTGCGTACTCTACTTTACATTGCAGTATGTATCGATGTGGAGTGGTACCTAATGTTCCTTTGAATAGTCTTGTGAAATGATACCGGCTTAAGTTAACGAGCGAGCACAGGTCCTTTAGACTAATGTTCTGACCAAGCCTGCTATGGATGTACTCACTCACCATCGCGAGTTGCGACGGCGTTAGCCGGCCCCTGGGATGTTGTCGTACGCGCGCGCGGAGATATCGCGTGTTTACGTGCATGAGGAGAGAAATACACAGGGTTTCTACAAATAACGGCTGATTTATTCCCCCGTCTTTGGTGGCTTCGTACAACTGATCATTCAGCGTGTTGACCAGGATGTCGTTATCGTTTGAATAGACTGTGAATGGTGGACTGAAGAAACCGAGAATTTGCTCGGCGCGTGTCGGATTTAATGAGATACGAAGATGAGTTTTTGATGAGTTTACCGAGAAACTGTCAGCTTCAGGGTTGATTTCAATAATGATCATACGGCTTCGATGTCTGTCTGCGACTTCAAATTGTGCAAACAGTATTCCCTGCGCTCTTAACAACCACATTAAAATTTGAATGACTTATATGAATTATATAAGGTCATATATGCATTCGGATTTTTGATTTTAAGGCCGTTTTAATATTTAAATAATAATCGATGTGAAATATGTAACTTTATTCCTACTTAGTAGTATTAATATCACCAATGAAAAAGTATCAACTGGGAGAATTCGAGGAGGTAGTCCTTCTTACGGTAGGAATCCTGCACGGCAACGCTTATGGTGTCACCATCCGCGATGAGATCGAGAAACTGGTAAAAAGAAGCGTTAGCGTAGGTTCTTTGCAGATAACCTTGCGCCGTCTCGAGTCGAAAGGGTTTCTGAAGTCAACGCAGAGTGGACCGGAAGAGTCGCGGCGGGGGAGACCGAAGCTCTATTTCGAGCTTACAGCCTACGGAAAAAGGGCGCTTGAGTTCACCCGTCAGTCACGCAACAATATGTGGAGTATGCTTCCGCGTCTCGTACTCCGACTTCAATGAAACGAAAGGACCTTCCATATCTCCCGTTTGCGTTCTTCCGGTTGTTCTGTAAGCCCGAATGGCATGCGGCGATCGAGGGCGACCTCATCGAGCATTATGACAGGAACGTGGATACTGTGGGGCCAACAAAAGCGTACTGGAAACTTATACTCGACGTGCTCCGGCTTTTTCGTCCGGGCATTATCCGATCAATTCACTTCAAAAACAATCCAATTATGTTCCGCCACAACATTCTCCTTTCACTGCGAAATTTCAGACGATACAAAACGTCGTTCATTATTAATGTTGCGGGCTTGTCGACAGGGCTTGCTTGTGTGATGCTGATCTTTCTTTGGGTGAATGATGAGCTATCAAAAGACCGGTTCCATGTGAATGGCGACCGGCTTTACCAGGTGCTTGAGAACAGGGTTCAGACCGGACATGTTATAACCCGCGAATCTAATTCAGGACGTACGGCCGAGGCACTCAACACCCAGTACCCGGAAGTGGATACGGCGATAATGACTACATGGAACTGGGGTCAGTCGAAAGTGCTTTCGGTAACTTCTAACGGGACCAGCAAGGATATTAATATTGACTGCCTTTATGCCGATGAACCGTTCTTCCGTATGTTCTCGTTCCCGTTGATCGAGGGAAGTGCAAGTAATGTGCTTCGCGACATGACGTCGGTTGTGATCTCTAAACAGCTCGCGATAAGTTTGTTTGGGTCGCCGGCGGATGCAGTTGGCAAAACGGTCGACATAGATCATGCGTCGCAGTTCCAGGTGTCTGGAGTGATGGAGGTGCCGGAAGAATCTTCGAGAAAGTTTGATATCGTCATCAACTTCGAGTCGTTCCGGAAGGCTAATAAGTGGCTAAACCTTTGGGAGGCTACGGCGCCCCAGACGTTACTGATGTTGAACGAAGGTGTGGATGTTGAAGAGTTCAATAGGAAGGTTGCAAACCTCGTGCGCGACAATTCAAACATAAATGTCCGTACTCCTTTCGTGCGAAAGTTCTCTGATGGATATCTGTATGGCCGCTATGAAGAGGGTAAGCTTGCCGGCGGGCGGATCGAGTATGTGAGACTTTTTTCCATCATAGCGTTGTTTATCCTGGTGATCGCTTGTATGAACTTTATGAATCTCTCAACTGCGAGGGCATCGCGAAGGATGAAGGAAGTGGGTATAAAGAAGGCAGTTGGGGCCCGGCAGGGATCGCTGGCGGCACAGTTCCTTTCGGAGTCGACGTTGCTTTCGTTGATCTCGTCGGTTGTGTCGGTTTTGATGGTTGTACTGTTTCTTCCGCAGTTCAATTTGATCACCGATAAGAACCTGAAGCTCGATAACCTGCTGTGGTTTATTCCTCTTGTCGCGATCGTTACCGGGCTTATTTCGGGAAGTTACCCTGCTATTTATCTCTCGCGGTTCAAGCCTGCACTCGTACTGAAAGGAAAACTTGAAAGCATGACGCTTGCGAACATGGCGAGGAAGTGGCTGGTCGTTTTTCAGTTTACAATTTCTATCGTGATGATCACCTGCGTGCTTATCGTCTACAAGCAGATAGAGTTTGTTCAGAGCAGGGCGTTGGGTTACAACAAAAATAACGTGATGATCTTCTCACGGTCGGGCGAGATATCAAAAAAACAGGACGCATTTATCGACGAGCTTCGAAAGATCCCTGGCGTCATCACTGCCAGCGCGAGCAGTCACGACATGACGGGTCACAATGGCGGAATATCTGGAATCACGTGGCCGGGAAAAGATCCGGAAGACCGTACGGAGTTTGAGCGAATGCACATCGACCGTGGCTTTGTTGAAATGATGGGCATCGAACTGAAGGAGGGAAGGATGTTTACGGATAACGCGGACAACGAGAAAGGCAACGTGATGTTTAACGAGAATGCGATCAAATACATGGGCCTTAAGGATCCGGTTGGTAAAGTGCTCGACTTCAATGGCGATCCACATACAATCATTGGCGTGGTAAAAGACTTCAACTTCGAGTCGTTTCACGAACCGATCAAGCCACTTTATATTGTGATGGATCAACGTTCTGCGGGGAATATCATGTTGAAGATCGAGGGTGGAAAAGAACAGGATGTGGTCGAAAGGGTCACTCGATTTCATAATTCATTCAATCCGGGGTTTCCATTTGTTTACCGGTTCGTCGATGAGGATTATAAAGATCAGTATCGCGCGGAACAACGCGTTGCTGACCTGTCGCGTTATTTCGCAAGTCTTGCGATCCTCATCTCCTGCCTGGGACTGTTTGGTCTTGCGGCGTTCACTGCCGAGCGTCGTGTGAAGGAGATCGGGATAAGAAAAGTACTGGGTTCTGGCGATGCCCGAATCGTTTTGCTATTGTCGGAAGAATTCATGAAGATCATGTTCATTGCGCTCGTGATCGCGGTGCCAGCGAGCTGGTACCTGACGGGTTCCTGGCTCGAGGGATTCCAGTACCGTATCGAACTTCAATGGTGGTACTTTGCCGTTTCCGGATTGGCGGCCCTGGCTATAGCATGGCTGGCGGTTTCGTACCAGACCATAAAGGCGTCGAGGATCAATCCCGTGGAATGTCTGAAGGTGGAGTAGCTTAAAAAGTGTATTTTAGGTTATGCTTAAAAGACACGTTTTATTTCTACTGTTGTTGATTTCCGGGTTTTGTGCATTCGCTCAGAATTCTTCGGTGATCACTGGCCGGTTGGTTGATGAACAGTCGGGCGAGCCGGTTCCGTTTGCCACGGTAAAACTTCAAAACCTTTTGATGGGAGTGGTGTCCAATGCAAATGGAGACTTCCAGATACCGTCGAAGTATCGTGACCTCGATGAATTCCTGGTGATCTCATGTATTGGGTATGTCACCAGAACGATACCATTAAAGGAACTTAACACCGAGAGCCTGAATGTCATCCGGGTTAAGCAGTCGGTAACGGTGCTTGAATCGGTGACGGTCCGATCAAGAAAGCGGAGAGGGGACCAGGACCGTGATGGTTACCAGGCTCCGAAAAGTTATTCTGCGGAACGGATCGTTGCACTTGCGATAAAAGCGATCAAGGTGAACTATCCCCAGGATCCATATTCATACATCGGTTACTACCGCGACTACCAGTTGAAGGATACGTCGTACATTAATTTGAACGAAGCGATTGTCGAGATCTTCGACAGGGGATTTTCCACCAACGATCAGACCGATACGCAGCTAAGTTTATTTGAATACCGGAAGAACAACGACTTCCCTCGCGACAGCGCTGCGTCGGTTCCGTACGACAACAAGCCCAGTTACGTAAGTCATTCGAAGAACAAGTATATCCCCAATGCGAAGTTGTCTTCGTGGGGAGGAAATGAGCTCAGTATTCTTCGACTACATGATGCCATTCGGAACAACGAGATCTTTTCGTATTCGTTCGTAAATGTGTTCAATAAAGAATTCGTGCAGAATCATTATTTGAAGCTTGAAGGCGAGACGATGCTTGATACGATCAGGTTGTACACGATTTCGTTCGAGTCGAGGTATGCCGCGTCTGGTCCGAGGAATTTCGCGAAAGGGAAATTGTATATCGAGAAGAACAACTTTGCAATCCATAAGATAGAATATGCTGCGTTCAATAAAACTATGCGTGAGACGCAGTTGATGTACGACATCAAAGTAGAATACGTGCGCAATAATGGAAAGATGTGCCTTAACTACATTTCGTTCAATAATGGATTCAGGCTGGCCGATAATGCAATGTTTAAAGTGATCGACATAGTCTATGACAAGGCTGCTCATGCTTTTATCCTTGATTTTAACACGGAACCTGAGGAGCACTCCGTACAGAATAAAGAGAACTATAAGTTCTCGCTTCGCGGCCGGCCTATAAATATGCGGATGGCCGTTAAGACCGGGGCGCGCAAGGTTTTCTTGTATCCAGACGATGCCTCTGCTGGCGTACTTGAGGCAAACGCCAATTCGTTGTCTTCTGCCTTGAAGTACGAAGTCGCGAATGTGCGTGACGTGAATAATCGTCAGCTGGATGTGAGCGACAACAACACTATTTTCCAGTTTCGTGAGTTGTTCGTTCAGCGTTGTGCGTTGCACGATCCTGTGCCGACGCGCTATTCACTCATGAAGAAGGATGTGCCTCTCGAAGCAAACCAGGCGACGGCGCCAGGTGAGAATGTCGACTTCTGGATGAACTCGCCATTGAAGACCAAAGGAGGGAATTGATCAGGCAAGATATTTCTCGAGGTTTTTCTTCCAGTACGCGGCACTGTCGGTAATGCTCTGAATAGGATTTTTCTGGAAGTTTCCTCCTTGCTCTATATAGTAGTATTCCATCCCGGCTTTCGATGCCAGCGGTAGTGTTTTGGTAAAGTCGACGGTTCCATTTCCGAGCTCCGAATAATCGCGCGACTTCGGGTCCATATCTTTTATGTGCCACATTACGAAACGGCCGGGTTGTAATGCGATGAGTTCTGGCGCGCTGCGTTTTGAGTCCCGTGCCACCCAATAAAGGTCGATTTGCAGCTTCACCAGTTTTGGATCGGTTTCTTTCATCACGATATCATAACCAGTAGTGCCGTTTGATTCGAAGAACTCGTAATCGTGGTTGTGATAGGCGAAGCCAAGGCCGCTCTTCACAACACGCTCGCCGACGAAGTTAAGTTTGTCAACGAGTTGTTTGAAGTGTTCTATGGTTCTTGTGGAGGGATCGAGCCACGGCCATGTGATGTATTTTTGATCGAGAGCTTTTGCGCCGACGATGCATGAATCGGTAAACTTGGCGAGCTCGTCCATCGACTTGTTCATCATGAACGGGTGAAAGTTGTAGTGGCCACTGGTGGTGGTGAGACTATTGTCGTCGAGCATCTTTTTGAAGTCGGCGGCTTTCACCCCGTAGAATGTTTGCTGGTCGGGGTCGTATCCATACGTTTCGCTGTCCTGGTAGCCGATGGCTTTCACTTTTGCGAGTGTGCCTTCCAGGTCCTTTGCGAGATCCTGTCGGATGGTGAATAGTTGCAGGCCCATCTTATATTTTTTTGCGGGGGCTGCGATTGTTTGGGAACCTAAGAGTGTGGCTGACATCAACGCGGTTGATTGAAGTAAGAACTGGCGGCGGTTTACAGGCGTATTCATGAGGGAAAGGTAATGAATTGAAGAGAATTTGTGCCCGGAGGGCCGGCGTCGATTGTCATGGAAAGATGTAACTTGATCAAGTTTAACACTCCGTTCGATGTCACTTTTCTTTTTGAATCTGGCGATACGATTTTGCCTCGAGATGACGGTGCTTGTTGCTGTTGGCATGTGGGGCTGGCATCAAGCTGATGGGTGGATGCGCTGGGTGATTGCGATAGGAGTGCCGATGATGTTGTCGGTAATTTGGGGCGTGTTCAACGTGCCGGGCGATCCGAGCAGGTCGGGTGAGGCGCCGGTAGTGGTGCCGGGTATTGTGCGGCTGTTGATCGAAGCTGCGTTTTTTATTTTTGGGTCGTGGGCGTTGATGTCGTTAGGCTACCGTGCTTTTGGTGGTGCTTTTATTGTGATCGTGGTAGTTCACTACCTGGTGTCGTTCAACAGGATCCTTTGGTTGTTGAAGATCGGTCAGTAGTCGCGTGGGCGGGGTTTGGTGTTTATGAAGTCAAACAGCCTGGCTTGAGTGATACGTTGGTTGTTCCTGTAAAATTCGTTGGCGTCGTTTGAGCCTGATAGGCTTTGGTCGGATTGTTCTGCGAGCCAGTCGATGAATGCTTGTTCGGTGTCGAAGGAGAGGATGACCTCTGCTGGATATCCGTCGTTGACGTGGCAGTAGATGAATTGGTGGTTGTCCCATGTGAGGCCGGTGCCGCAGTAGTCGCGGTGGGAGTACATGAGGTTGGATTTGGTTTTGAGTTTTTGTGCGACGCGTTGAGCGAATTCTTTTCCGAAGGGTTGGGACATGAGGCCGGGGTAAAGGTTGAAGATAATTTTTTTTATTTAGGCTGATGAAATCATTTTATAGTTTTTTAGTGCTTCTGGCGATGATTGGTGCCTGGTCGTGTGAACGCCAAACGAGTCGTGTTGTGAAAAGTATTTGGTTGCTGAGGAATACGACGTGGAATTTGTCGCAAACTGGGGTTGAGGAGATTGACTCCATTAGAAAAGAATCCAACACGCAGATGTTGTTTCGTATATAAGGCTGGTGAAGTTGTTGCGAGTGTGATAGAATGCTTTCCAATTGAGGAGGCAGATGATGAAGAGCACCATATGGAGTCTGTGGATGGTGGTCTGATGTTCGCTAACCAGGTTTTTGAAAAAGCGGATAAGTTTATGGCCGAAACGGAAAGGTATATTGCGGAGGATGTTATTATAAAGTGCAGATGATCGCCTTCCCGGCCGGACTGATCAGATATAGATAAAGAGATGCCCCCTGGTATCAACCTTCTCTTTTCGATCAACCTTTCCCCCTCCCAAACTCTAACCACACCGCCACTCCTCCCGCCACAAAATATCCCACCACCAACGGCGTCACTCCATCGACCATCACCCAGCTTATGATCGATCCCAACAACGACCCCACTGTAAAAAATATCGTCCCATAGATCGCCGCCGCTATACCAGCTACATTACCCAACGGCTCCAACGCCAAAGCACTGCAGTTCGGCTCTATCGCTAAATTCAACGCCATCATCATCGAAATACACGTGAAGAACGCCACCATCCCCGGCGGATCTCCAAATACCAGTGTGATCACCATCAACGACGCACCAACAGTCACATACGCGATCAGCAACCCCCTTATCGATCTCTTCGCTCCAAACTTCGCCGACAACCGCGAATTCGCCAGGCTGCACATCGACATCAACAAGCCCATGCTTCCAAAGATCCACACGAACATCTCCGGCTCACCATAGATCTCTCCGATGATATGCTCCGAACTCGCCACATACGAACTCAACGCCGAGAACAGCAACGTCGTGATCCCGGTGTAACGAAGAAATGTGCGGTTCTTCAATACAGTCAGTATCGAAGTCGTCACTCCCGTCCAGTCAAGACTGATGCGCCTGTCTTTCGGCAGCGACTCCTCCATTCGTAACGACCAAAGAAAAACCAATACCGCAAAGATCGGCGGTGTGAGAAACACCATTTGCCACGAAGAGTATTTGAGAATCACCATTCCCAGGAACGGCGCCAACACGGGTGTGAACAAAAATATCGTGAACACCAGCGACATGATGCGGGCCATCTCATCGCCCACAAACCGGTCGCGTACACCCGCAAGTGTAGTCGTTAGCACCGCCGACGCACCCATACCCGCCACAAATCGCGCCGCCAGCATCATTTCCAGGTTAGGCGCAACGGCCGCTACCAGTCCCCCTATAATATAGAGTGGGAACCCCACGCGCAGTATCGCAATCCGTCCATAGCGATCGGAAAGTGTCCCGAAAATGATCTGCGCCACCTGGCCCATAAAAAAGAACGATATGATCTGCGCCGCCGCTGTCGACTCTGGCGGAAGGCCGAAATGTTCACGGATCGCACCGAACGCGGGCAACATGATGTCGATCCCCAAAGCCGTAAGTGTCATCGAACATGCCGACAAGGCAATGAACTCGGCCTGCTTCATTTTCAAAGTCATAGTCCGAGCTCCTCCTTTGGGATCCTGAATTCAGTGGCGCTGTCGCGCAAAATAGAAAGCACTTCGTGATATGCCTGGAGGCGTGCTTCGATATGACTAAGCTCTTCAGGTTCTGCAAAACCTTTTCGCTCGCCGGTTTCCTTGATGTTCATGTGAAGCGTGATGACCACGTCGCGAATAAAGTCTTGGTATTGCTCGATCATGGCAAGTGATTTTCTGGCGCAAGATAAGAGGCAAACGCAGAGCACCAATCGCGTTCAGCGGATCAATTTATCCCTGGTCTCTTCCCAGGTGATCACCTGATCTTCTCGTCTGTCAGCAACTTCTTACAACGTCAATCCCCGCAGTACATCCAACGAAAGGTAACGTTGCTCAGTCACGAGTGACAGTCTAATCTATCAAGGGATTCAGTTCGCTTGCAGCATATTCCCCTGGCGGGATACTCATCAGCCATGTTGAGTGGTCCAACTCACGATTGTGATGGTCGGGCTTCAGCACTTTTGTCTTATCGGGGAAATATATGATGGTCATTACTTCGCGCATGACCTTCGATTGGTTCGCGGGTGCATGATGAAGCGTCCATCCCGCATGAAACGTTGCATCACCCGCCTTTGCTTCCTGGGTTCCTTCAATCTTGAAATTATTCTCCCTGATGAAATTACTGAAGAACTCCTCCGACTTATCCGAGATCGCTTCGGCTGTTACATATCCGAGCGTCTGTGTTTTAGATGCAAACCGCATGATGCCCATTGTTTCATTAAGATCGATCAACGGCATCCACATCGTAATAGTATTGTTTGTATCCAATGGCCAGTAGTATTGATCCTGGTGCCACGGCGTCGGACCGCCCCCCGGTTCTTTGAACAACGCCTGGTCGTGATAGAGCCTCACCTTTTGCACGCCCATTAACTTCGCAGCTACATGTGCAAAACGCTTTGCCAACACGAACGTTCTCAGTATCTCATTTTGACGCCACAGGTTATAGATCTGGAGAAAAGCTTTTCCGTAAGTGTCGCGATCTTCCAGCTTCCTTTTTTCTGTATTCAGTTTTTCAACTGCAGCGAGGATGGCTTCCCGATAGAATGAAACTTCAGTAGAACTGGCCAGGCCTCTAAGAAAGATGTGGCCATTGGTTTGATACGCATCGATTTGCTGCTCGCTGAGCGGATATTCGGACGACAGGTCGGGTAGATTCATATATGATTCTTTTACAGATTTCTTATATGAAGGACCTAATATTCCGGCTAATGCTGTTTACCGATCCGGTCGATTTTGTACCTTATTTTAACCGGATTGACTTCCTCAGATCAAGTCAAACGCTCTCGCATACTGGGAAAGCTCGTATTGGTTTTTTGATTTCAGCTTTGCGCGGATGTTCTTGCGATGTGTCTCCGCCGTCGCCACCGAGATATTGAGTGTTCTCGCGATTTCCGGCGCACTCTTCCCAAGGGCCAGCAACCGCAATACCGATACTTCACGCTTTCCCAACTTTGCGAAGTCGTGGAAGTGATTCCTGATAAAGTCGTTCTCTTCCAGGAGGCGAACAGCCTTGGTTGCAAACGGATTATCAGGATCTACACGTTGCGCTATATTAATAGAGAGGGCCGGCTTGTTGTCTTCGTCGCGAAGCAAGATCCTGATGGAGCTCAGGTACCACTCCCAGGCGCGATCCTTTGCCGTTCTTACTTGCTGAAAGAATGTGATCGTCTCGTCGGTGTTGCGCTCGAGCATGGAAATGATCTTGGGAACGTAATGCCTGGCATCCTCAGGGTTGAAATACGTGTCGTGATATTCATCCTTACCCAAACCGGTCACCTCTTCAACCGTGCGGCCGAGCAGTTGCGCAGCGAGCGGCGACATGTACACCACCTTAAAGTCCGGAAGAGTATGAATAATCACCGGCGTAGGCAGATTTACCGCGACCAGTGCAATTTCATTAACCTTCGCCCGGATAGATTCCTCCAGCCTGGCCTGCCGATCATCGTTTTGCATAGCAGTCAAAAGCAATATAATGATATCAAAAATACCCGGTTCAGGGTATTGAAGAGCACCCAGTTTTACGGGATTTTACGAAGTAAGGCCCGGTTCCACCAGAAATGGCTACATTTCTATGTGACATTTAGGAACATCCTTTCAATCCTCCTGAAGATAGCACTCGTCTCAGGACTTTCATCCTGCAAACCTGGAGATGTCGACTGGCCCGAGTATCATGGCGACGCCTCACGCAGTCATTACTCACCACTCAGCCAGATCACCCCGGAAAATTTGTCAAACCTCGAGGTTGCATGGACCTATTCCTCTTCCGGCGCCGACAGCTCTTTAGCCGGCACGCAGATGCAATGCAATCCCGTCATCATAAATGGTGTGATGTATGGCGTATCGGCGACGAACCAGGTGTTTGCGATAAACGCAGAGAATGGCGTCGAAATTTGGAAGACAAACATTACAGACAAGGACGGGACCACGAGCAGGGGTGTAACTCACTTTGCCGACGATAAGAATGAATTCATATTCTGGGGCGGAGGACGCTGGTTGTATTGTATCAATGCAAAGGACGGAAAACTGAACAGTGGTTTTGGAACAGATGGACGTATCGATCTTAAAGCTGGCGTCGATAGACCCGGTGCCGGCAACTACATCACGTCCAACACGCCAAACACGATCTATAAGAACCTGATCATTACCGGTACACGCGTAAGCGAAGACGAGAGCGCGTTGCTCGGCGACATACGTGCTTATGATGTTCATACAGGCAAGCTCGCCTGGACCTTCCAGACAATTCCGGGCGACGAAGAATTTGGCCGCGACACGTGGGAGATCGAAAACCCGCGACGACAGATCGGCGGAGCCAACGCATGGGCTGGCATGGCAATAGACCGTAAACGGGGGATCGTTTATGCTCCCACAGGTTCTGCTGCGTACGATTTCTATGGTGGCAATCGAAAGGGAAACAATCTTTTTTCTAACTGCCTGATCGCACTCGATGCTAATACCGGTAAACGACTCTGGCATTTCCAGTTTGTGCATCACGACTTGTGGGATCGTGATCCGCCAACTGTTCCAAACTTGCTTACAGTTACTCACGAAGGCAAAAAGATCGACGCCATTGCGCAGATCACAAAGCTCGGCTATGTGTTTGTGTTCGATCGTGTTACTGGCGAACCACTATTTCCAATTGAAGAACGTGCCGTTCGCACAGATGGACTTCCCGACGAAGCGTATAGTTCTACTCAGCCTTTCCCGCTGAAACCAAAACCATTCAACAGGCAGGCTTTCAATGTTGAGGATATTAACCCGTCTGCGTCCGGTTACGAGAAGATACGCGAACAACTTCAGAAGGCGAGGACCGGCGAGCCGTACATTCCAGTCACCGGTGAAATGACAATCTTTTTTCCCGGAACCGACGGTGGCTCGCAATGGGGTGGCGCAGCTACCGATCCGCAAGGTATCATGTATGTTCCATCGAAGCAGATACCATGCTTCACAACACTGGTCAAGCGGGAACCAAAGGCATTGCAACCCGAGATGACTTCCTCCGGACTGTACACAAACAATTGCGCCAGTTGTCACCGCGCAGACAGAAAAGGAAATGCCGATGGGAGTTATCCATCACTCGTTGGTTTATCAACCAGGTATACACCGAAGCAAATCAAAGATCTTATGAAAAGTGGCAGAGGTATGATGCCCGCGTTTTCTCATTTGTCAGATGATCAACTCACCGCTATTTCACGTTACGTTCTGGAAGATGTCGACGATCACATCTCACTGGAAGAGGTATCATCCACCATTCCATACAATCATACCGGCTACAATCGTTGGTTCGACGACGATGGATACCCGGTTAGTCGCCCGCCCTGGGGATTGCTTACTGCAATCGATCTTAACAGCGGAGAACATCTGTGGGAAGTTCCACTTGGAGAATACCAGGAGCTAACCGACAAAGGACTGCCACCAACTGGCACCGATAATTACGGAGGTCCGTTGGTGACTGAAAGTGGACTCGTTTTTATAGCTGCCACACGTGATCAAAAATTCCGCGCGTTCGACAAACAAACCGGCAAGCAATTGTGGGAAGTAAAATTGCCAGCCGCGGGCTTCGCCACGCCCGCAACATACACTGTGAATAATAAACAATACATCGTGATCGCTTGTGGCGGAGGAAAGTTGAAACAGCCGTCGGGTGATAAATACGTGGCGTTTGCATTGACCGAATAGCGGGCGAAAAGTTTTATCGACTGTATTATCTTCGCTTTTCGTTTACAATATTCGCATCTTCCAATCCTGCCATGGAAGACTCAACCGAACCCGACGATATCCTCATCAAGAAGCTGACGAAGCAGATTGACGACAACCTGGTCAATGATCAGTTTGGCGTGGAGGATCTATCACGAAATGTAGGTATGAGCCGCTCCCAGCTTCACCGCAAGCTGAATCTCGCTACCGGAAAATCAGTAAGTCAATTTATAAGGGAACACCGCCTCAAAAGAGGGATGGAACTGCTGAAACAAGGAAGCCTCACCGCAGCAGAGATCTCCGAGCGGATCGGTTTCGGAAGCCCAACTTATTTCAATAAATGTTTCAACGACTTCTACGGATTTCCGCCCGGCGAAGTGAAGAACAGGCTTGGAGAGATCGAGAAGAAAGAAACGATCGCGACTGTTCCAAAACGGAACGGACCTTATATTGTCGCAGGTGTAATCGTTTTAGTCGTATTGACGATCGCCTATTTCATTTTCTTTAAAGGGCGAAATGAGATAACGGCGCAATCTCATTCCATTGCAATACTTCCGTTCAAAAATCTAAGCGAAGATCATCAGAACCAGTTTTTCGTCGAAGGTGTAAGCGAGGCCATTCGGACAAACCTTGCACAGTCCACCGACCTAAGGGTGATCTCCAGCACTTCGGTCGAACAATTCAGGCAGAGTACGTTGTCTGCCCGCGAGATTGCCAGGGAGCTCTCGGTATCAGCACTTCTCGAAGGAAGTGTTCAGCGAAGTGAGAACAGGGTGCGTATCGATGTACGACTCGTCGATGGTGTTACACAGGAGCAGGTTTGGGCGAAAAGTTATGACCATGAATTAAAGGATGTCTTCGCCATACAAACAGCAATCGCACAACAGGTTGCCGGGGAGCTTAACGCAAAGCTTTCAGCACGTGGCGCCGTAAGCTCGCGCGCCGATACCGACAATCCTAAAGCATACGACCTTTACCTGAAAGGAGTTTACGAGTATCGCACCTACACAAACCAGGGTGCCCATAACGCTATTGAATTATTTACTCAAGCAATTGAGTTGGATTCGAACTATGCACGGGCATATGCATTCCTGGCAAACAGCTATATCGGGCTGGCAACGATCTTTGGAGCAGAACAAAGCGCAATCGAAGCACTTGAAAAAGGGAAACCATTCATCGACAAAGCCCTCGAGCTTGATCCCGATCTTGATGAAGCACAAATGCTGATGGGTTTCTATGAATTGTATCATGACTGGGATTTTGAGGAGGCAGAAAGATGGTATGAGCCGTCGATCAAGTCCAATCACCCGGATGCGCTGGCGCTGTACGCCGACTACTTGAATTTCGTTATGAAACACGAGAAGGCGATGGAGGTCGCGGAACGTCTCGACGAGCTTGACCCGTACTATCCCAACAGCCGGATAGTTCTGTCGAGCATCTACAATGGTCGTTTCGAAGAGGCCCTGGCGTTTTCGGAATCCCGACTTAAGATGTACAACAATTACTACACATTTGACCAGCATGGTTTCCTTCTCCTCAACATGAAGCGATACGAGGAGGCCATCATGTATTTTCAAAAAGCAATCGCCCTTGCTGGCAAGCGGTCCCCTCGTATGCTCGGGTGGACCGGTGCCGCCTATGCCAGGTCCGGCGATCGGAAAAAAGCGCTGGAGATCATAGACGAGCTGAAGACGCGGCTCGGAAATAAGGACGGGGCGTCTATCGGTTTTTTTATCGCGGTGATCTATGCCGCGCTGGATGAAAAGAGGCCCGCCGTCGAATGGCTCCAAACGGCGTACGCCAACCACGACATGGAGATGCCGTGGCTCATGACCGAGCCCCAATTTTACAACCTCAGGTCAGAGCCCGGGTTTCAGGAGCTCGCAGGTCGACTTGGCTTTAAGTAGTTCTGTTTTGGAACACGGAGCCAAGTAATTTCAACATCAATACAAGCTTGAAAAAAAAGTTTAAAGACTTAGCTACACGCGTTAAATCGCGTTTTTTTCACGCGATCGCACCTTTGTTCTCTTCATCGAAAACAAAATGTGATCCCCATGAAAAATTTAAAAAAACTCGTCTTCCTTGTTTATGGTGTTGTTGCTTACCTGATCTTTTTCGGTACGTTTTGCTATGCCGTCGGATTCGTTAGCTCCCTTTTTGTACCCAAGAATATCGACAGTGTTCCGGACTCGCCTTTGGGATTCGCGCTCCTGGTGAACGCCGGGTTGCTGTCGCTTTTCGCCCTTCAGCACAGTATTATGGCACGTCCGGCTTTTAAGCGCTGGTGGACGAAGTTGGTGCCCGAACCGATCGAGCGGAGCACGTATGTTCTTTTTTCAAGTATTTGTTTACTGATCTTATTCTGGTTCTGGCAACCGATGGGTGGCGTTGTTTGGGAGGTTGAGTCCGAAACCATGAGAATGGTGTTGACGGCGGTATGTCTTTTCGGGTTTGGGATTGTGCTTGTGACTACATTCCTCATAAACCACTTCGACCTTTTTGGACTGAGACAGGTGTGGATGTATTTCACCGGTAAAAATTATTACCACCTGCCGTTCGGAACCCCACTCTATTATAAATACGTACGTCACCCTTTGTACCTGGGCTTTATGATCGCATTCTGGGCTGCACCAACAATGACGGCCGCACACCTTTTTTTCGCGATCATGACCACCGGCTACATGATCGTGGCTATACAACTCGAGGAAAGAGACCTGGTAAAACATTTCGGGACGAAGTACCAGGATTATCAGCGGTCGGCGCCGATGCTAATACCTTTTACAAAGATCAAGAAGCAGAAGGAGCCAGGACTTTCGAATGAGCGTGCGTAGTTGGGGGAGCATTGTGCTCCTGAGTATTGTGGCGTCCGTGTGTTGTGCGCAGTCGTCAATAAAAGGAACGGTGACGGGATTACCGGGTGCGACTGTCTTGCTGCTTCGAACATATGATTCAACCCTCGTCAAGGGAACGGTTGCAGATAATGAAGGTAAATTTCTCTTCGAAAAAGTTGAGCCAGGCACCTACGACATTAGTGTGTCTATGATCGGATATTCCACTCATCGGCAGAAAGCGACAGTCGACGGGAATATAAGTTTACCTGATATCGTTCTTGTTGAAGCAACCGAGACGCTCGACGAGATTGTGGTACGGGGTGATAAGCCCTTGTTCGAGCAAATGCCCGACAGGCTTGTCGTAAATGTTCAAAGCAGCGTGGTGTCTTCGGGGAATTCTGTACTCGAGGTATTGCAGAAATCACCGGGAGTGACGATTAGTCCGCAGAGCAGTACGATCAGCATAAACGGTAAGAATGGAGTTCGTGTAATGATCAACGGGAAAGCGTCGCAGCTTCCGGCAGATGTTGTTGTGCAGATGCTTGATGGTATGAGCGCTTCGAACGTTGATCGCATCGAGATCATAGCGACACCTTCTTCGAGGTACGATGCTGAAGGAAACGCAGGCGTTATTCACATCATAACCAAAGAAAACCTGGAGCATGGTACAAACGGCATCGTCGGACTTACTGCAGGATATAAGTGGGCAGAAACCCTCGGCGCCAATTTCGGTGTCAGTCGCCGTACGGAAAAGTTTGCACTCTATAGCGATTATTCATTCTTAAGGACGCACAATCTACACAAGATGGACCTCGAACGGCATACAAATGCTGGTATGTCGGTTGTCAATCATAGCCATCGGGAAAATTGGACCGATCAGCATAATTTAAACATAGGTGCCGAGTGGCAGGTCAGTAAGAATTTTTCTGTGGACGTTTTGCTTACAGGCTACAGCAGGCGTTGGCGATTGAATGCTGTTACCGACGATGTAAGCGAGAACTCACCGGATTCGACTGTGACGACACGAATGAATATTAATGAGCGGAATTTTTGGCAAGGAGGAACGGCCTCCGTTGGTCTGCAGGCAACACCCGGTGCAAATTCGGAGTTGAGTGTGTACTTGGATTATCTCTATTATCGAAACGACAACCCTTCTTTTTACAACAATCTTACAGATCGCGTCAGGACATCGATGATCGATCTCGATAAAACCACTCCGATTGGAACTATGGTTGTAAAGACAGACTACAGGCTGAAAGTATCACCATCTTTTACAATTGAATCGGGAATTAAAGGCGTAAAATCGGCACTGACAAACGATGTCCTTGTGCGAACCAGCCAGAATGATGAGTGGATGATCGACCCGGTGTTCACTTCATACTCGAACCTGGAAGAAGTTATCGGTGCTGGTTATGTCGCTACTACATGGACTGTGCCCGACTGGCAACTGAATGCAGGCATTCGCTATGAGTATACGCATACGTCGATCGGTACGCCGCAACAAGAGGGCCTGGTTGACAGAAGGTATGGATACTTCTTTCCGAATTTGATCGTAAAAAGAAACCTTACCGGTGACAAGGATCTTCAGGTATCGTACTCGAAGAGGATCACGCGACCCA
>DASRSO010000249.1:0-19844 GCA_035656375.1 Cyclobacteriaceae bacterium
CTCTAAAGGACATTGATTTTCGTCTCAAGCTGAACGACTATCAGCACTCGTCTTATGAAGAGAAATTCCGAAAACTCGAAGCCGAGCGTTCCGAATCTGTCAAATCAAAACAAGCATAAGATGGATCACACCATCTTATGCTCGTAGGCAAACTTTATTAATCCTACCAGCGACGATGTCTTCGTCTTCCTGAAGATATTCTTGCGATGAGTCTCTACTGTCCTCTCGCTGATAAACAACTTATCGGCTATCTCTTTATTAGAAAACTCTTTCGCAATTAATCTCAACACGTCCAGCTCCCTTTCGGTCAACAGCTCGGGTTCGTCCTTCGGCTTGTTCATCTCATCCATCAGCAACCTTGTCACTTCAGGGCTTACATATGGCAGCCCTTGTGCCACATGTCTAACCGCGCTCTTCAACTCCGAATGCTGAATATTCTTCAACAGGTATCCCTCCACTCCTTCCTTTAAGACCGACTTGATGATGTGCGCCTCGTCGTGCATACTCAATACAATGATCTTCACCTGCGGATGCACCCTCCTCACCTGCCGCACAAAATCGATACCCGAAATACCAGGCAACGAGAAATCAGTAAGCAAGATGTTAGGCTGTTGACTCTTAAGAAACTCCAGCACCTCCTCGCCACTTCGAAGGGAGGCCATTACCTGAAACTCTGGCTCCTGCTGAAGGAGCGACTCAAGACCATCGAGTACGATGTGGTGATCATCGACCAATACAACCTTTATGCGTCTGTCGGACATAAAGGATAAAGTTAGTCTCTCGAGGTTGTTCGAAGAAGGGATCAAGGGAGAAATTCCAGGGGTATGTCAGAAGGCGTATAGGATTTTCGGAACAACCGCATCCAAAACGACCCGGTACCCGATACGAAGTTTGCCCTGCTCTTATCCTTCAAATGAAAATGAAGAACCCTGATGAACGTCCCATAAGCCCGTGAGCGATCCTCCACTGTCTTCTCGGAAGTATAATACCTGTTTGTGATTACTACCGGCTTGCCGCCCTCGGGGTGAAGGAATGTTTTGAACAGCTTCGCGTGCGACTTGCTCAACACAACTTCGTTGATACCCGCATACGGAATGATCGTTTCCTGCTTACCCTGTTTGATGGTCAGGTTGTATTCGCTAAGATAAATGGTGGTCGGCATTTCTGCCGATGAGCTCCTGAAGGTGTACTCCACGGCCGTAGTGATTTGGTATACAAATAAACCTCCGGCCCGAATTGCCCTAAATACCAGCCCAGGGGTATTTTGGTATCCGTACTACTACGTACCCCTATGCCGCCTGCGCCGCCAGTCCGGGAATTGTGATTACCACCGTCGTTCCCTTCCTGCCCTTCATCGTATCGATATCTATGTTGCCATGGATCATGGCCAGCCTCGACTGAATGTTCTTCCACCCGTTGCCTTGCGATAGCATCAGCGCCTGCATGTCGAAACCATTGCCATTGTCTTCGATAGTTATAACAAGCTCCTGCAGATGCTGTACCAGTTGCACGTTGATGTCGGTGCATCCACTGTATTTGATAACGTTATTGATCCACTCCTGGCAGACCCTGTAAAGTGCTACTTTCTTATCCGTCTCGTGGATCGGTTCAACATCATAAGCGCCAATTTTTATCCGGATCTTTTCTGTGTGATTTACCCGCGTCGCCAATTCTTCAAGCGCTTCGGTCAATCCATTCTTGATCAGCACCTGTGGCATCAGGTTGAAGGCTATGTTTCGTATCTCTGAATTCATTTCGTTCAGGACTTCAACTGCCTGGTCGAGAGATCTTTTTTCCACGTGCTCTTTCGAGAGATTGAGTCGCACCGCCGATATCAACTGACCGAGCCCGTCGTGAAGATCGGCCGCAAATCTTTTTCGCTCGGCCTCCTGCGAAGTGATGACGGCAGCCAACTGTGCTTCGCGCAAGCTGGCCTTCGTTTCTTCGAGCTCTGCTTTTTGTTTCAATGCCATACGGTTTCGAACCATGAAACCAAACAAGACCAACCCGGTAACGAGCAGGATGAGAGCCCCAACCAACGCCGTGTTTCGATCGTTACGCGAGTCTTGCAACTCGTTTTCCTGTCGCAAAAACCTGATCTCACTCTCTTTCTTCTCTGTTTCATACCTGGTTTGAAGCTCAGCGATCTGTTTGGTCTTCTGTTCTTCAAACAAAGTATCTTTCACAATATCATACTCCCTGAATTCTTCAAGGGCCTTCGCAAACTTTCCCTGTGCCTCGTATATCTTCGATAGCTCCTGGTGTGCTTCGAGCATCTGCTGACGTGCATTGATCTTAGTGGCCATATCCAGTGCCCTCGTCGCCGTCTTCTCCGCTTCGGCCAGGTTATTCTCGCCACGATGAACGCCACTCAAATACCTTAGAGCAAACGACAGATCCTTCTTGTTGTCATACTTCTCGTGAAGTGATATCGCTCTCAACAAATACTCCTTCGATTCTTTTTTACGTCCAAGCTTGTCGAATGCCATCCCCGCATTACCGAGAGTCGTTGGAAGAAACTGTTGAATGTTCAACTCTTCAAATGCTTTGGTGGCTTCGAGTGAATAGTACAACGAGCTGTCGTACATAGGCACGTAGTAGTAAGCCGACCCGAGATTCGCATAACATGCCGCGACGCCAAACTTCTTTCCCAGCTCCTGGTAGATCGTCATCGCATTTCTGTAATACGACGCTGCCTGTTTGAAATCTTTACGCCCCTTTAGCACGATCCCTATGTTCGATGAGGTCATGGCGATCTTTTCTTTATCTCCCGCCTTCTCGTAGATCCGCCGCGCCTGGAAATAATAATCGAGCGCTTCTTTGAAGTCGCCGCGTTCGTCGTGGATGATGCCGATGTTGTTAAGTGTGTTGGCGGTCTTTATCTCGTCGCCGAGTTTGCGGCGGAGCTCCAGGGCCGACATCTGGTACCGAAGGGCGTCGTTGTACTCACCTTGCGCTTCGTATGTCACCCCGATGTTGTTCAGGGCTTCGACCTCCAGCGATTCGTTACCGACCTGCCGGGCCAGGTCGAGGCCCCGCATGCCATATTGGCGGGCACTGTCGGCATTCACGAACCGGTATTCCCAGCAGAGTTCGATATTTGCCCGTATCCGCTGGTCGCCCGTGGCGGTTGCGAGCACGGTTTTAAGGCTGTCGATGTTGTTGTTTTGGGCTCCGGCAACCTGGAAAAGGGTCATTCCAATCAAAAAACACACAATTCTCTTCGTCATAGCGTCATCGTAGGGTGAGGATGATATTTTTAGCCAGTCTTTGAAATTTATGCAGTCTTTGTCGATATTTGCAGTCCCATTTTCGAAATGGGACTAAATTTTTGATCGGATATGGCCAGAGTTTGTCAAATCACAGGAAAGCGCCCGCAGGTTGGGAACAATGTGTCCCACGCGAACAACAAGACGAAGCGCAGATTCTACCCTAATCTCCAGACGAAGCGTTTCTTCGTGCCGGAAGAAAATAAGTGGATCACACTGAAAGTGTCTACGAAGGCTATCAAAACCATCAACGCCAAGGGTATTTCCCTCGTGTTGAAGGAGGCCCGCGCGAAAGGTACTTTGTCACTCTAATCTCTAAAGAAGAAGAACCATGGCAAGAAATAAGAATCGCATCCAGGTAATACTTGAGTGCACAGAGCATAAGGCTACCGGTCAGCCCGGCATGAGCCGTTACATCACTACCAAGAACAGGAAAAACACTACCGAGCGTCTTGAACTGAAGAAGTACAACCCGGTTTTGAAGAAATACACGTTACACAAAGAAATTAAGTAATCATGGCAAAGAAAGTTGTCGCTACACTGAAGAAATCCGACGGTAAGAACTACGCTAAAGTTATCCGCGCTGTTAAGTCTGAGAAAACTGGCGCGTATACTTTCAAAGAAGAAATCGTTCCTGCCGAACTGGTAAAGGAAACCCTGGCCAAGAAGTAATCTTCCCTCGCGGGAATTTTTGGCTTAAAATCCTGATTATTAATGGGGTCCCTCAAAGGGACCTTTTTTATTTAACTTGGATCTATCTTTCTGTCATGTTCGGATTATTCTCAAAGGAAAAAAAACAGTCGCTCGACCAGGGCCTCCAGAAGTCCAAAGAGGGATTTTTTACCCGCCTCACGAAAGCGGTAGCCGGAAAATCGACCGTCGACGATGAAGTACTCGACAACCTGGAAGAGATCCTGGTGAGCTCCGACGTCGGTATCGAAACCACACTGAAGATCATCGAGCGCATACAGCAACGCGTCGCACGCGACAAGTATCTGACCGCCGGTGAACTCGATCGCCTCCTTAAAGAAGAAATAGCCGCACTGCTCTCGGAGAACAAGACCGCCGACGTACCGGATTTCGAAACGCCGGCCGACAAAAAGCCATACGTGATGTTGGTGGTGGGTGTAAATGGTGTTGGTAAGACCACTACCATCGGAAAACTTTCTGCCCAGTTCAAAAAGTCGGGCAAGAAAGTCGTTCTCGGTGCCGCCGATACATTCCGTGCTGCTGCCGTCGATCAATTAAAACTTTGGGGCCAGCGTGTAGGCGTTCCCGTGATCGCTCACGGCATGAATACCGACCCTTCTGCTGTGGCTTTCGATGCAGTAAAGGCAGGCGTAGAAGCCCAGGCCGACGTAATTATCATCGACACCGCCGGACGTCTCCACACCAAGATCAACCTCATGGACGAGCTTTCGAAGATCCGTCGTGTTATCCAGAAAGTTATTCCCGACGCACCCCACGACGTGCTGCTCGTACTCGACGGAAGCACCGGTCAGAACGCCGCCGTGCAGGCACGCGAGTTTACGAAAGCAACGCCCGTTACATGTCTTGCAATCACCAAGCTCGATGGAACCGCAAAGGGCGGTGTGGTAATTGGTATTTCGGATGAGTTCAAGATACCAGTGAAATATATTGGCATCGGCGAAAAAATCGACGACCTGCAGGTGTTCAACAAAATGGAGTTTGTTGATAGCCTCTTTAAAAAGATCTAGTAGTCGCGAACAGGAATTCTTATAAATAACTGGTAGTTCAATCCCCACCAGTTGTTCTTGATGGTCCGCCCATATCCCGGCACTTCGTACGA
This sequence comes from Cyclobacteriaceae bacterium, assembly GCA_035656375.1. Lineage (GTDB taxonomy): Bacteria > Bacteroidota > Bacteroidia > Cytophagales > Cyclobacteriaceae > ELB16-189. The sequence continues at coordinate 5,080 of DASRSO010000249.1, forward strand.
AAGTACATTCCACTGATCTTTCCCAACCATACGGAACTTCAGTCGCCCCGTAGCTCCCATCCATATAAACTTCCACACCTTAACACGAAGACCGATAGTAAGTTCCTCCCAGTGTGCTTTCGGATTGGTGTTCTTCACATAGTTGCTTACCGCGCCGAAGTATGGATCGGTATAACTATAATCTGCATAGTCGGTGTATTTCGATTGTGCATGACGGAATCCAATGAAGAACATGTTACGGTCCGGGTCCTTCAACAGGAAGTTGACATCCACACCGACACGGAAATATCTTCCATCATTGCCATAAATTCCATTCGGCAAGGCGAACGTCGACGCCCAGTGACCATAGTCTGCAGTAACGTAATACCTCCTGTACACATCGGCATCTACGTTTACCTCCCAGCCTTTAAAATAATCGACATAGTATCTCTTGCCGATCGTCATCAGGTCGGTACCAATCCTGATCCCAGTTGGAAGAAATTTGTAGCGCGATGAATCGAATTCTATCCGGTCTTGTGCGGCGAGTGGACCGGAGAATGCGATCATTAGCATCAAGCTAACTATGCTAGAGATATATATCGATGTTGAGCGCGACACTTGTAAGCAATCGATCGTTTCGTATAACAACGTTACCTTCACCAAAGGTACTCTCATGTATTTCGAGGCCACCAATGTAATTGAACGCACCGCATTCGGTCGACAATACGATAGTCTGGTAGCTCCATGCGAGTCTCAACCTGTCGGTTGTCCCGTCTTCCCAGGTGAACACGTACGTCAATGCGGTATGGTTGGGTGAGGCGAGCAGTCCAAATGTATTGAGGGTGGTGTTCTCATAGAGAGTAACCAGCTCGGGCACTTCAACTTTCACAACTTTCACGTCCTTGCCCTTGGCGGTTGCCGCCAGGTCCTTGAAAGCGACCTTGATCACATCGGTGTTCGTGTACAGGCAGTCGCCGGTCTCGAAGCAGGAAACCAGGCACAGGCAGCAGAAGACGAACAAAAAGGCTCGCAAAAGGGAATTTTTTGTCCGCAAATATACTTTTTCCATCCTACGCCCATTCTCCGGATGGCGCGGGGCCGGATGAAGGCCTGTATTTTTAGTAGATTTGCGCCTCATTTTACTGCTAACGCATTGAAAACCAAGGGTCATAGGAAGACTAAAGTCAATATTGTAACGCTGGGTTGTTCCAAAAACCTTGTGGATTCGGAGGTTCTTTTAACGCAGCTCAAGGGAAACAATATTGATGCCACCCACGAGTCGAAGAAAGACGATGCAAACATCGTGGTCATCAACACGTGTGGATTCATCGATAATGCCAAGCAGGAGTCGATCGACACCATCCTGAGATATGTCGATGCGAAGGAAGAAGGTATCGTCGAAAAAGTATACGTGACTGGCTGCCTTTCGCAGCGTTACAGTGCCGACCTCGAGAAGGAGATTCCCGAGGTGGATGCCTGGTTCGGCACGAGGGATCTTTCGAGACTGCTGAAACAACTTAACGCCGACTACAAACAGGAACTTGTTGGTGAGAGGATACTGACCAACCCGAGTCATTTCGCGTACCTGAAGATATCGGAAGGCTGCGATCGTCCGTGTTCATTTTGCGCGATCCCTTTGATGCGCGGGAAACATATCTCAAGACCTATAGAAGAGTTGGTACTTGAGGCAAAGAACCTCGCGAAGAATGGGACGAAGGAGTTGTTGCTGATCGCACAGGATTCGACTTATTACGGTCTTGACCTCTACAAGAAGAGAAATCTTGCCGAGCTCATGTCGAAACTTTCCGATGTGGAGGGCATTGACTGGATCCGGCTACACTATGCGTTTCCTTCGGGGTTCCCGTTGGATGTGCTGGACGTGATGAACGAGCGAAGCAACATTTGCAAGTATCTCGATATCCCCCTGCAACATGGATCGAGCCGAATGCTAAAGTTGATGAGAAGAGGTATCGACCGTGAAAAAACTGAAGAGCTGATAAAGACCATTCGTGAAAAAGTTCCCGGTATTGCAATCAGGACTACGTTGATTGCGGGACATCCCGGTGAAACTGAAGAAGACTTCAACGAAATGTTGAGCTTCGTGGAGCGCTCGCGCTTCGAAAGACTCGGAGTTTTTGGATACTCGCACGAAGAAAATACACATTCGCATAGCATGGCCGACGACGTACCTGCCGAAGTGAAGCAGGAAAGAGTAGATGCGATCATGGAACTGCAACAAGGGATCTCGCTGGAGCTTAACCAGGAGAAGGTAGGCAAGACTTTTAAAGTGATCGTCGATCGCAAAGAAGAAGGACAATATATCGGACGCACCGAGTTCGATTCTCCGGAAGTTGACAACGAAGTCATTCTTGAAACGAAAGAATACCTAAGACTGGGCGATTTTGTTAACGCGCGTGTAAATTCCGCGTCAGAGTTCGATCTTTCGGCAACTGTAACGACTTGATATGCAGGTTCACCGCGTCGCTCTTGGAGAGACAAATGCTTTCTCGAATTTTTTTACTGATTACATCGAAGGAAAAGAGCAGCTTAAACCATTCTATGGTTTGTTTCCGGAAGCGGGGAATTTTAAGGAACAGATAAAGGAGAAAAGTGACTTTAAGAATAGGGAAGTGCTCGTGCAATCTCTATTGAGGCAGTATGGGAATTTAAAGATCAGCGAACAGGTAAAAGCCAATATCTCTTCCCTATCCAATCCAAACACTTTTACAATAACTACCGGGCATCAATTAAATATTTTTACCGGTCCCCTCTTTTTCGTTTATAAAGTTGTTGCCGTAATCAATGCCTGTAAAGAACTAAAGAAACTGTATCCTGAATACAATTTCGTTCCTGTGTTCTGGATGGCTTCTGAAGATCACGACTACGAAGAGATCAAATCGATGTCTTTGTACGGGAAGAAATATTCCTGGGAAACAAACCAATCCGGCGCTGTCGGGCGGTTTAATCCAAAAAGCATCGACAAGCTCTTCAATGAAATTCCCGGCGACATCTCCATTTTCAAAGAAGCGTACACAAAAAATACAACACTGGCTGCTGCATCACGACAATATGTGAATGCACTGTTTGCCAACGAAGGGCTGGTGGTTATCGATGGCGACGACCCCGCACTGAAGTCGCTCTTCAAAGACATCATTCGCGAAGACGTACTTAAGCAGACCCCAAAGAAACTTGTTGAAGAGAAGAATCAGCAACTTACAGCACTCGGTTATCACACACAGGTTTTTGCCCGCGATATAAATTTCTTCTATCTCGACAATAGCATTCGTGCACGCATCGAGCAGGTAGGCGACGACTTTGTGGTTGTCGATACGCAGATAAAGTTCACGCGAAGCGAAATTGAAAAGCTGATCGAGACGAATCCTGAAAAGTTCAGTCCGAATGTTATTCTCCGCCCGGTTTACCAGGAGGTGATATTACCAAACCTTGCTTACGTGGGCGGCCCGGCAGAGATGATCTACTGGCTTCAGTTGAAAGGCATCTTCGACCATCAAAAACTTCCGTTCCCCATTTTACTTCCCCGATGTTTTGCATTGGTGGTCGAGAAGCAGCAGTTTCAGAAGTGGGAGAAAACAAAATTAGAGGTAGCCGATCTCTTCAAAGAAAAGAACTACCTGTTCAATCACTGGGTGTTAAAAAACACTCACCACGATCTTACGCTGGGCAAAGAGCTAAAGAGGCTACAAGAGATGATGGATGACGTGAGAAAACGCGCTTCGAACATCGACTCAACGCTGGGACCACTCGTTGGAGCTGAGGCCACAAAATTCTCTAAAGGCATCGAAAAGGTTGAACGAAAGATGCTCAAGGCCGAGAAGCGCCTCCACCAGGAAAAGTTAAAGCAGATAGAAGCGGTAAAGGACGCACTGTTTCCCAAAGGGAAACTGCAGGAGCGCACCGATAATTTTTTGAACTTCTACCAGAAAGATCCACAGTTCATCGCGAAGATGGTTCAGGTGCTCGATCCGTTCGATTTCAGTTTCAACGTGGTCTGCGATGACTAAAGCTGAAGCAAGAGTTGAATACCTCAGAAAAAGACAGGCATTAAAAGATGCCGACCGCGACGAATTAAATCGTCAGATTTACGAAAGAGTTTTTGCGTCAGGGTACCTCGATAGTGCTTCGACAATTCATGCTTTTCTATCCATGGAGCGAACGCGCGAGCCAGATACGTGGAAAATAATCGAAAAGATTCTCCCTCGTAAGAAGGTTGTGATCCCGCGGATCAACGAACAGGGGCTGTTGGATCATTTCTACTATGAAGGCCTTCACCAGTTAAAACAAAGCAGCCTGGGCATACTTGAGCCGCAGCAAGGCATACCTGCAACTGTGAATAAGATCGACCTGGTGATCGTTCCCCTCGTGATCTTTGATGTGGAAGGAAACAGGGTTGGTTATGGCAAAGGATTCTACGACAGGTTCTTAAAAGACTGCAGGTCTGATTGCAAGAAGATCGGGATCTCGTTCTTTCGTCCTGTAGAGAAACTGGACGATGTGGAGGAGCATGATGTGCCACTCGACGCATGCTTTACTCCGCGGCAATTATTCGAATTCTAGACCGCCGGTTCTTCGTGGCTCAGGCAATGAAACGCCCCGAGCCCCCAAATGATATCGCGACAATCTAATCCAACAACCTTACGATCCGGAAAACATGCCTGGAGAATATCCAGTGCTCTATCGTCATTCGGATCTTTGAAGATTGGCGTAACGATGTACTTGTTGCTGATATAAAAATTCGCGTACGACATCGGCAGCCTCATTCCCTGGTAGATCACCTTTCCCGGCATCGGCAGCTCGATGATGTTTATTGACTTGCCGTTCTCGAGTTTCATCTTTGCCAACACCTCGGTGTTCTCCTTCAGAGGTTGGAAGTTCGCATCCTTCTTGTTGTGCTCCACAACTGTAACAACAGTGGTCTCGTTTACGAAGCGGGTAAGGTCATCGATGTGTCCGTCGGTGTCGTCGCCTTCGATGCCATCGCCGAGCCAAAGGATATTGGTCACGCCATAGAAGTCTTTCAGGTATACTTCGATCTCTGCCTGGGTCAAATGCGGATTTCGATTTTTATTAAGCAAGCAGTTCTTCGTTGTGAGAACTGTTCCTTTACCGTTGAAATCGACCGAGCCTCCTTCCATTACGATACCCGGATGATAAACGGGGATGTTGAGCGCTTTCCCGATCAATGTCGGTATAACATCGTCGAGATCGAATGGAGGATACTTTCCGCCCCAGGCGTTGTAGCCCCAGTCGACGATAACTTTCTTCACCTCGGCTTTCGGATTAATGAGAAACGCAGGGCCATGATCGCGACACCACGCGTCGTCGGTGGGGTGCATCCAGAACTTGATCTTGCCGAGGTCTGCGCCAACCTTGTGGAGAAATCCCAAGGCTTTCGACTTCATAGCGTCGTCGCGAACGTTGATGTTCACGATCTCGCCTTCGGCAACGAGCTTTATGAATTCGGCATACACAGGAAAGATGGTCTCGATCTTACCGGGCCATGAGGCCTCTTTGTGAGGCCAGCTTAACCAGGTACTTGTGTGCTTCGCGAACTCTGCAGGATGAAAGTAACCTTGTTCTCTTGGGGTCATTCTTCGTCGATGTAACGCTTCGTGATGGGTTGATAGGAATCAATTCGCCTGTCACGCAAAAATGGCCAATGTGTGCGGTAGCTATCTGTTTTGTTCAGATCGATCTCCTGCACATGAACTTCTTCTTTATCGTGCGAAGCCTGGTAGATGACGCGGCCGAAGGGATTCGACACAAACGAACCACCCCAGAATTTCATTGCACCGTTTTGTTCGAAGCCGACACGGTTTACGCTCACGACGTGAACGGCATTCGCCACAGCGTGACTGCGCTGAATGGTCTGCCATGCGTTGAACTGTTCGGAGTTCGTTGCTTCGTCTTGTGAAGTTGCCCAGCCGATAGCTGTGGGATAAAACAAGATCTCTGCACCCATGAGCGCTGTGATACGTGCCGCTTCGGGATACCACTGGTCCCAGCAGATGAGGATACCGATTGTGGCATATTTCGTTTTGAAAACTTTATAGCCGAGGTCGCCGGGTGTGAAATAGAATTTTTCGTAGTACGAGGGATCGTCGGGGATGTGCATCTTGCGATACTTGCCCAGGTAAGTTCCATCGGCGTCGAGCACTGCGGTGGTGTTATGGTAAATTCCGTTGGTTCTCTTTTCGAACAACGACGCGATGATCACAACATTGAGTTCCTTTGCCAATACCGACAGCTTGTCGGTTGCCGGGCCCGGAATTGCCTCCGCGAGCTTGAAGTTGTCGTAGTCCTCCACGTCGCAGAAATACAGCGAACGGAAAAGTTCCTGCAGGCAAACGATCTGCGCGCCTTTGCTGGCGGCTTCACGGATCTTCACCACCGCCTTGTCGAGGTTTTCGACAGGATCTTTCGAACAACTCATTTGCACGAGTCCGACTTGTACTGGTTTTTTCATTGGTGCAAAAATAATGAGATTCGTTACTTTTTAGTTCCTCGCACCATCTCTTTCTTACCCGGAGGACCCGGAAGAGTTTCTACTTCGAGGCCGAGGCTCTTCAGATCTCTTTTAAGCTGACCTTTTGCACAATAGGTAACGAAAATACCCCCGGGCATTAATGTGTCGCAAACTTTTTTGAGAACAGGAAGCCCCCACATCTCCGGCTGCTTCGAAGGAGCGAATGCGTCGAAGAAAATAATGTCGGAGTGGGAAGGAATAGACGCAGTAAGAAGGTCGCCCTTAATTTTTTTAAGGGTAAAGTGAGGAGTGATTTGAATTGATTGATCCCATTCCGATCTATGAAGGGTCTGCAGCAAGCCTTGTGGAGCGTAATTAAGAGATGAAAAAATTGTTTCATCCAAAGGATACGCCTCAATAGATGCGTAATTAATAATTCTTTCCGTCGACAACGCCAGCAAGGCATTTAATCCCGTTCCAAATCCAACTTCAAAAATATTTACAGGATGGTTCGCGATGGGAATCTTTTCTAACCCGTTCCTGATAAAAACATGAAGTGATTCTTGTACGGCCCCGTGGCGGGAGTGATACGTTTCGTCGAGATCCTCATTCAACAGCGAATGAGATCCATCGGATGTAACGATCAATTTTATTTCGCCCATGAGATCAGTGCGACTGCCATCGCATTCACACCTTCCTGCCGGCCGACATAGCCCAGCGTTTCCGTGGTGGTTGCTTTTATTGAGACGTCATCGATGGTGATCTGCATCAACGGCGCAAGAACTTTCTTCATCTCGTCGATGTGTGGATTGATCTTCGGAGCTTCGAGACATATCGTGCAATCGACATTCTCGATCTTCCAGCCTTTCTCGTGGAGCATCCGTGTAACGTCGCCAAGAAAAAATTTGCTGTCGATGCCCTTCCAGCGCGGGTCTTTGTTGGAGTAATGAAATCCAATGTCGCGGAGATTTGCGGCACCGAGTAACGCATCGCAGATGGCGTGGATGAGTACATCGGCATCGGAATGACCAACAGCTCCTTTCGCAGCCGGTAGTTTGATGCCACCGAGCCAGAAATCACGACCGGTCTCCAATTGATGAACGTCGTAGCCAAGACCGACACGTATCTTCATTGCGATTAGTTCAGGGATTTGTAGTACAACACACTCGAGTTGCTCTCCTGTATGATCTCGGAAGCCGACCGCACAATGTCTTCATGAGTAACATCGCGTATCATCTCCGCCTCGCGATTCACGAGTGTGGGATCTCCCGAAAGTGCCGCAAACGCGAGGTTTGTCGCGCGGCTCATGAGCTCAACTTCACCAAACTCGAGTGTTGCTTCGGCCTGGTTCTTCACCTTCTCCAGTTCGTCGGCTGTCGGGCCGTTCTTCACCACGTCGTTTACAACGAGGTCGATCTCTTTTTCTGCCTGTTCGAAACTTACACCGGGCTTCAACCTTCCGCTTATCACCAACATACCGGGATCTATTGTTCCGGCTGTGAAACTTGAGATCGACGTGAACAATTCCTTCTCGTCAACCAACTGCTGATAAAGCCTGCTGGAATGTCCGCGGCTGATCACATCGCTGAACAGATCGGCTGCATAAAAATCTTTCTCGAAACGACCAGGCATGTGATACGACTTGTAGATCGCATTTGCCGGAACCTTTGCTTCGACAGTAAGCGTGCGTTTGCTCTTCTGTTTCGGTTCTACCGGCAGATTTCTCTTTAAAAGCTGTCCGGCAGGAATTGGCGCAAACCACTTCTCGCAAAGCTTCCTCACCTCATCTGCCGTTGTGTTTCCGGCAACAACGAGTATCGCATTGCCAGGCAAATAATGTTTAAAAAAGAAACTCTTCACATCCTCCATCGTCGCGTTTTCGATGTGACTGATCTCCTTTCCAATCGTTGCCCACTGGTATGGATGTGTGGTATATGCGAGTGGTCTCAGCTTCAGCCACACGTCGCCGTAAGGCTGGTTGAGATAACGTTGCTTGAATTCTTCGATCACCACCTTGCGCTGAACTTCAAGCACTTTTGGATCGAATGAGAGACTTAACATCCTGTCGCTCTCCAGCCAAAACCCGGTTTCGAGGTTGGCCGCGGGGAGTGTGAGGTAATAATTTGTGATGTCGGTATTGGTGAAGGCGTTGTTTTCGCCACCCACACGTTGAAGGGGCTCGTCATAGTTGGGTATGTTGATCGATCCACCAAACATCAGGTGCTCGAAAAGATGAGCAAAGCCAGTCTTCCCGGGGTCTTCATCCCGCGACCCGACATCATATAAAATGTTCATTACTGCTATCTGCACCGAACGGTCTTCGTGCACAAAAACACGGAGGCCGTTGGGGAGAGTAAAGGAGGAATACGAAATCATTTCTTGCCTGTAAGCTTCTTAATCACATCAACCTCAGACTGCTTGTATGCAGTTCCATCCTGCTTCAAAATTTCGTGATGCCACACGGCTGGCTCGCGTCCATTCACGTATGGCTGTCTCCACGAGTCCCACGGGAGGTTAGTCTGTGTTTTTCCAACAACGAATCCCCAGTTTATCATGCCGATCTTTTCGCGTTTACCGATCGGCAGGATAGTTTCGAATGTGCTCTTGTTGCCGCGAGCGAGATACTCGGTGCAAATCATGGGCCGTTCATATTTCTTAAGGAAAGCAACGGCCTTCTCGAAAGTTGCTGCATCGTCGTAGCAGTGGAACGTAACGAAGTCGGACTGCTCGAGCTGGATCTGCTCAACTTTTGTAAGTTCTTTGAAGTCGTTGTATTTGATCTTCCACACGCCTGATGTTACTGGCTGTGAAGGCTTCGCTGCACGGGTCCATTCGAAAGCTTTTGGCAGAAGCTTTTCGATGATCTCGAGTTTATTTTTTGGTTCCTGGTAGTTGTTGGTGTTCACGTTGTCTGGTTCGTTCCAAACGTCCCAGCTCATTATCCGCTTATCATTCGCGAACGCGCCTACGACACCTTTAACATATGCTTCCAGGCGAGGATATTCTTTTTCATCGGTAAGCGCTGCTGCGCCTGGACTTTGCATCCAGCCCGAGTTGTGAACGCCGGGCTTCGGTTCTCTCTGCTTGCCGAGTTGGGGATTGGGGTCCCATACGCTATCGAATAACACCAGCATCGGACGGATCTTATGTTTTTCACAAACAGCGAGGAACTGGTCGATCCTTTTTTTGAAACCTTCCGGATCTTGTTTCCACAGCAGGTCGTGCAGGAACACACGCATGGTGTTCATGCCAAGGCTTTCGGCCCAGGCTAATTCCTTGTCGATCGTAGCCAGGTCGAATGTTTCGGCCTGCCACATTTCGAGCTCATTGATTGCATTGTAGGGCACATAATTGGCGCCTACATACCACGGTTGAGTTTTATACCAGTCATTGGCCTGCCTGGCGGTCCATTTTTGTTGCGCTTGAAGGCTGAAAACAGCCAATAGCGCTACCAGAAGAAGGAATTTTTTCATTATTGCAATCAACTAATTGTTAACGCCGTAAAAATAACCGAATGCCCGGCAATTGCTATTTTTATATAGCCGATGAAAGCAATTCCCGCCATACTACTGGTATTAGTTGCATTTGGGGCAACCGCTCAGAAATTCAGTGCGCCTTTCGGAGAAATGCGGGAGGCTGACTTGCGGGAAGCGCTGGAAATGACCAGCTATGACGGCGACCCCGGCGCCGAGGCCCTCGCCCTTCACCGCTCCATTCACGTCGAAATGGGCGACTACGGTACGAAGCTCACCTATCTTTTTCGTATTAAAGTTTTCAACTCGAATGCCTTCGAAAAATGGAGCGACGCCACCATTCACGTTCGCAGCGATAACATCACAAACATCGAGGGCAATTCTTACAACCTCGTCGATGGAAAGGTGATCAAACGTGCTATCGATCAATCTAACATCCACAAGAAGCGACTCAATTTTTCCTGGGACTCGTACACGCTCACGATGCCAAACATACGCGAGGGCTCAGTGATCGAATACACCTATGTAACGATGCTGCAGTTCTGGTGGCTTCCTTCGTGGGACTTTCAACTAGACATTCCGTGTTTGCACAGCGAATACCTACTGGAAAATAATAACGTTGGGTTCCGGACAGACATCAGCGGGCAACTTCCCGTGAAGTATGAAGAGATCAAAAGAAAACATCGTTGGTCTGTCGACAATGCACCGTCGTTTAAACCCGAGCCGTACATGCCGAATCCCGATCTCTTCACGTCGTCGGTGAAGCTTTGGTTGTACGAACGGCCGTGGGAACAAAACATGGACATGATGTACTGGAGGAAGGCATTCTATGCAATGCCATCTTCGCAGGCATCGACGGTGCGTGAAAGAGCAAACGAGCTTACGGGTGAGATTGCGGGTGCACAGGAGAAGATCAAGGCAATAGTGGACTACCTGAAACGAAACGTAGAGTGGAACGAGCGGGAAGATATTATCGCCACCGACTTCAACAACGTATTGAAAGAAAAACGGGGGAACGCCGCCGACATTAATTTGTTGCTGACGGCCATGCTTGTAAAAGCGGGCATCAATGCAAACCCTGTGTTGCTGAGCACCCGCGAAAACGGACATCCCCACGAAGACATTCCTACGTTACTTCAATTTAATTATGCCGTAGCACAGGCAGTCATTGGCAACGACACGCTATATCTCGACGCCACCGAAAAGAATCTGCAATACGATGCACTTCCCGTTCGGTGCCTCAACGGCCGCGGGCTTATGATCGGCCGCGATGCCACCACGTGGGTCGACATCAATCCACGGTACAAAAGAAAATTGCGCGCAGAAGGAAATTTCTCCATCGACAACAATGGTGAGATGAAAGGCGAATTGTCGGTGATCCGCGACGGCTATGAAGCATACGAGTCACGCAATGATTTCGACCGGTTGGGTGAAGATTTTTACAAAGAACGTTTCGGATCCAACTGGCACGTTGTTAAAAAAGATTTTCAGAACGAAGAATCCACAGAGTTGTCGTTTATTGAATCTTATAATTTAAGCCTGATCGATCATGTGAATGTTGCGGAGTCGCGGATGTACGTCAATCCCTATGTTCTTCCTTTCCTCACAAGCAACCCGTTCAAGGCAGACCAACGCCTGTACCCGATCGAGTTTGATGCTCCGATTGAAACCACGTTGCTGTGTACGATCAGGCTGCCGGAAGGATACGTGGTGGAAGAGCTTCCGCAGAGTAAGGTCGTAGCGTTGCCGGGAAATGCTGCGCGTGCGATCTTCAATATTTCATCAGATATGCCTCAACAGGTGCAGGTAATGACGCGCCTCCAGATAAACCGAACGTTCTTTCTTCCCGAAGAATACGATCAACTTAAAGAATTCTATACGAGATTGTTCGCCAAACAAGGCGAACAGATCGTTATCAAGAAACAATGACCGACACCCGCCGCTACGATCTCGACTGGCTGAGACTGATCGCTATCGTAATCCTTCTCTTCTATCATACCGGAATGTGGTTCAACACCTGGGGATGGCACGTAAAGAATAATGAGCTCAGCCGCTCATTTGAATTCTGGATGGTGTGGCTGCACCCGTGGCGCATGCCGTTGCTGTTGTTCATTTCGGGAGCGGGAACATACATGGCGCTCGGAAAGCGCACCTCGAGGCAATTTGTTGGAGAACGATTTCGGAGGCTGTTTATACCGTTGTTATTCGGGATGTTCGTTGTGGTGCCTCCGCAGATCTACTTCGAGTACATCGACAAGTACCCGAACTACCTGGAGTTCTATAAAACTGTATTTGAATTCAGGCCATACCCGGGCGGAAGTTTCAGTTGGCACCACCTCTGGTTTGTGTTGTATCTGTTGGTGTACTCGCTGGTGTTGTTACCGTTTCTGAAATTCATTCGCTCCGAAAGATCCGCCCAGTTCAAGGAACGTGCACAGAAGTGGATGTCGTCGGCAGCGGGAATGCTCTTTATCCCATCGACATTCATATTTATCACACAGCTCATCCTTCGTCCGTTCTTCCCCGACGAAAAGCACAATATGACTGATGTGGCGTTCATTGTGTTCTATGGATGCTTTTTCTTTTTCGGAGTGGTCTTTTATTCAAACCAGGCATTGTGGCAATCGGCAGAAAAGAACAGGTATAAATTATTGCTCGCGGCGTTGCTGATACTCATACCTTTTTATGGCGTGTTCCTCCACTGGCATAAATTCATAACGCTCCCTTTCAATGACAATACCCTGAATTTGATCTTCGATATTTCTTCGATCTATCTAAGCTGGTTTACGCTTATCACGGTAATTGGATTCGGACAACATTATCTAAATAAACCCAACCCGATCCTGCCGTACACAAACGAAGGCTTATACCCGTTCTATATTCTTCACCAGACGGTGATCATTTGGATCGGTTGGTATATTTGCAAACTCGATTGGAGTATTGCGGCGAAGTACTGGTCGATAAGCCTGTTTACACTGATCGCATGTATAGCATTTTTCTTTATCATTATCCGCCCGCTAAACATTATGAGATTATTCTTTGGATTGAAACCGAAAGTCGTCGTGATCCTCGCTCTTGCGTGCCTGATGTCGTGCAAGCAGGCAACCGAAAAACGTGTTCACCAAAAATCAGAGATCGACGCGGCAATGAGGGAGTACGATCGTTTGCTGCAAGAAATGGATCCGGAAAAAATTGCAGCTATCTATGATGAACAGGGCGAGATGGGTAGTATGGCGCGTGGAAGAGACTCTATCAGGAATTTCCTGAAACAGTTCTCAAACCTCGACGTCATTTCCCAAACGTCGTCGACAGAGGCGATTGAGATGCTCGGGGATAGCGCAACGCAAACAGGTTCTTATGTCCAGATCGATGTGGTCGACAAAAAAGACACCGTCGTGGTCAGGGGAAAATATAATGTGTTGTGGAGATGGGATGGCGAAGCGTGGAAGATCCTCAGGATCGAAACAACACCAATGTAACGGTTGTAACTACTCCAGCTCTCGTATCTCGAAATCATTCCCTTTCCCGAACTGCAAGACTTCCTTTAGATAAAATCTTTCAAGGGTGTGGATATCCTTCACCTTAAAGTCATTGATCAGTATTTTCTCAATCTCGAACTCGTAACGATCACCGAAGTTCACCATGTAGTAGCGCTTACCAACGCGCAGCACATCGAACGACAAACCCGCCATACTAGAGATCCTCCTCACGTTCCAACAGCAATACGGATGCCTGGGGAACGATATAAAACTTTTCGTTTTCGTACTGAACTTCGATAGCGCCTTTCTGAAGGAACATCGCAAGGTCTCCCTCCTTCGCCTGCAGCGGGAGATATTTCACCTGTTCGTCCTTTCCCTTCCACATGTCGTCCTCCTCCGTTGGGACGGGAAGCGGGTAACCGGGACCGACTTTTATCACGTAGCCGGTCTGAATTTTCTCAGACTCCTGCACACCCGGCGGAAGATAAAGTCCAGATGCAGTTCGGTCGGTGTTCTTCGTGGGACGAACCAGTAACCGGTCGCCAACCACAATTAATTTTTTGAGCTTGTTGTCTTCTGTCAATTTCATTTTAAAGTCGCCATGTCGATTACGAAGCGGTACTTTACGTCGTTCCTGATCATACGTTCGTACGCTTCATTGATGTAATTCATCGGGATCACTTCCACGTCGGAAGTGATGTTCTTCTCTGCACAGTAGTCGAGCATTTCCTGCGTTTCCGCGGTACCGCCGATCATCGACCCGATAATGCTTCTTCGCTTCGGAACAAGGTCGAACGGACTCACTGTGGGAGGATGCTGCGGCAGCCCAACGATGATCATCTTACCGTTAACACCAAGTAATTTCAAATAGTTTTCGTAGTCGTGGTCGGCCGAAACGGTATTCAGGATGATGTCGAAATGGTTCGACAGTTTCTTCATTTGTGCATCGTCGGTTGTCAGCGCAAAATTGTGTGCACCTAGTTTTTTTGCGTCTGCTTCTTTTGATTTCGAAGTGCTTAACATCGTCACTTCCGCTCCGAAAGAAACTGCAAACTTTACAGCCATGTGGCCGAGGCCACCGAGGCCAACAATACCAACCTTATGTCCTTTCGAAGTACCGACATATCTCAGCGGCGAGTATGTGGTTATGCCGGCACAAAGCAACGGCGCCACACCCTTCGCGTCGAGCTTCGGAGATACGGTGTAAACAAATCTTTCATCCGTAACGATCTGCGTAGAGTAGCCACCCATGGTGACATTCTTACTGCCACGCTCGTACGCATTGTATGTACCCGTCATGCTCTCGTCACAGTATTGTTCGAGATACTGATTGCATTGTTTACACTTGCG
>DASRSO010000250.1:0-11460 GCA_035656375.1 Cyclobacteriaceae bacterium
GCATGATGCAACTAACGACATGCCTTCCCGAAAGTCTCACCGGTTCAGCGGGAACACTTACAGATTAATTAATCCGGCCGAAATCGAGTGAAAAGCCGAAAAAATTGAAGTTCGGGCACCGGCAAAACCGAGGTAAGAAACTGGCCCGGGCTTGTCGGCCAACACGGCGGGATATTAAATATTTTAAGCCCCGAGCAAGGATTTTTTATGCATCTTCGCGCCCGACTTAAACGAATAGCGGACATATGGCAAAGGTCATCCGGCCGACATATCCAAAGGAAATCAGCATCGGGCTTCTCTTACTTGTTTTCGCAATAGCCTTCTTTTTGTCCCACATGATCTTCAAATCGCCGCCCGCCGGTGAAACCGAAGGAACGAGCGTATACGTGGGAATGACACTGGTGAGTATAGCCGTGATCGTGATGTGCCTCGTGCTGTGGGAAGAGTTCCTGTTCCCGATAAAGATAAGGCGTGATGAAGACCACTGGGATTTCAGAAATCACAGGAATAAACTGAAGACCCAACTGCTCATCTATTTTGCCATACCTGCAATCTTCGCTTTCATTTACCTCGAATACGAAGTCAATGAAGTTCGTTATTGGGCATGGGCTGCAGTTGTCCTGATCGCACCTGTTGCCGGAAAACTTATCACCGGAATAAACAACTACAATGATTTTTTAAAAGTCAGTAACGAATTCATTGAGTATAAAAACAACGCCGAAGAAGGCAAGTTTCCCGTTACCGATATAAAGCGTATCGTTCTCGTTAAAGATGACAGAAAGGTTCTTCACAAGATCCAGTTGTACTTTAAAGATGGCAAAGAGGTAACGATCGATATTGATGAGATGGAGTTGCATGACTTTTACGAGCATATCGATAAGTTCATGTTAGCTCATTATAAAGAGCTCATCTGAAATTCCTGCCCTCATAAAGCCATGGCGATGTAGTTTCATCGCCCCTTGCTTTAGGTTTATCATTCAATTCTTCATCCTTCCATGGAGTAAGCTTCTTCAGCAACCCGGAAAAGTTAAAGCATCTTTCCACGATCACGTGGATAACCTCCCCTTCAATCTGAAGTTTCCCTTCCACCATTAAAAGCCTTGACTGGATGATCTCTGACCGGTACTTATCAAAAAGTTTCTGAAATACCACCAGGTTTCCCGAAGAGGTTTCGTCTTCGATCGTAATAAAACAAATACCACTCGCTGTTCCGGGTCTCTGGCGCACCAATATCAACCCAGCAACCCTAACCCGATCGCCATCCTTAAGTTCCTTCAGCTTATCGATTGGCGTTACGTTGAATCGATCGAGGTCGGCCCGCACAAAACTAACCGGGTGCGCTTTAAGCGACAACGAGATCGTTGCATAGTCGTGCACAACATGCTCCGATAAAGTCATACCCGGAAGCTTCACCTTTTCCTCATCATTTTTATACAATGCCTTCAGCTGGTCTTTAGCTGCCACCTCCCATAATGCCTCCCTTCTGTCGTGATCGATTGATCTGAATGCATCGGCATCGGCAAGTTTTTCAAGCGCAGCATCCGACAAACCTGCTTCACGAATTTCCATGATAGACCTGTACTTGCCAGTGAGAATCTTCATGTCCTCTTCACGCAACCCCTTCACCTGCCGGAAGCCGAGACGGATTGCTCCATTCTCCAGCGTGTTATCCCAACTTGAATAATTTACATCAACAGGCAACACTTTGACACCATGCTTCTTCGCATCGTAGATGATCTGGGCTGGCTGATAGAATCCCATCGGCATGCTATTGAGTAACGCACATGCAAACACATCCGGGTAATAACATTTCAGCCACGAGGAAACATAGACCAGCAATGCAAAGCTCACTGCATGACTTTCAGGAAAGCCATAGCTTCCAAAACCTTCAAGCTGTCGAAACACCCGCCGTGCATACTCTTCCGAGTATCCATTCCTGATCATCCCGGTTATCAGCTTATCCTCAAAGTACTTGATCTTTCCTACGGCCTTGAAAGTAGCCATGCTTCGACGCAGCTCATCCGCTTCGGCTGGAGTAAACTTCGCCGCCACAATGGCGATCTTCATTGCCTGCTCCTGGAACAACGGCACACCCAACGTCCGCTCCAGGATCTCCTTCACCTCGGGTGACGGGTACTCGACCTTCTCCTGCCCATTTCGTCTTCGCAAGTACGGGTGAACCATATCGCCCTGTATCGGTCCCGGGCGTACAATTGCCACCTCGATCACGAGGTCATAAAACTCTTTAGGCCGAAGTCGTGGAAGCATCGACATCTGTGCACGGCTCTCGATCTGGAACACTCCAATGGTATCGGCATGACTTACCATTTCATATACTGCCTTATCGTCTTGTGGAATGTTAGCAAGTGTGAAGTCTTTATCGTAATGTTTCTTTGCGAGGTCGAATGCTTTCCGGATACAAGTAAGCATTCCAAGCGCAAGCACGTCGATCTTCAGAAAACCCAACACATCTATGTCGTCCTTATTCCATTCGATGTTAGTCCGGTCTTCCATACGCGCATTGATAATGGGACACAGGTCAGAAAGTTTTCCATCGGTTATCACAAAACCGCCAGTATGCTGACCTAGCTGCCGGGGAAAGCCCATGTACTGCGCAGTGAGTTGCAGCACCTTTCTTATCACAGCGTCGTCGGGGTTAAGTCCATTGCTTATGATCCGTTTGCGGTCGAAACCTTCATCTGCGAAATCCCAGATCAGTGCCGACAACCTGTTAATTGTGTCTACCGACAAGCCCATTGCCTTGCCTACATCGCGGATCGCACCTTTGTGATGTAATTGAGTGACTGTAGCAACGACAGCAGCACGATGGCGCCCATACTTTTTATAAATGTACTGCATGACCTCTTCACGACGTTCGTGTTCGAAGTCGACGTCTATATCGGGAGGTTCGTTGCGCGCCGAAGAGATAAATCGTTCAAACAACAGGTCGAACTTCGAAGGGTCGACTGAAGTGATCCCAAGGCAGTAGCAAACCGTGGAATTGGCTGCCGAACCCCTGCCCTGGCAAAGGATCTTGTTTTCACGTGCATACCTGACGATATCGTAAACTGTAAGGAAGTACTCGGCGTAATTCATGTCGCCGATGAACTTCAGCTCGTGACGTATGTTCGCCGCGACTTTGGGAGGGACACCATTTTTATAAATTTCATTAGCTCCTTTCCATGCAAGATTCGTGAGGGTTACGAGCGGAGCCTCATCCTCGTTGATAACCTCTTTGGGATACCTGTACTTCAACTCACTTAATGAGAACCTGCAAGCTTCCGCTATTACCTCCGTTTGTCTTATTGCATCGGGGTAATGTCGAAATAGCCTCTCCATTTCATCTGCAGGTTTGAGATATCGTTCGGCGTTGGGATGAAGTTTAAACCCTGCGTTGTGGATCGTACATTTTTCACGAACACAGGTTACGATATCCTGTAATTCACGACGTTCGGCATTGTGATAATGAACATCGTTTGTCGCCACCATTGGTGCTGAATATTGCTTCGCGAGTTGCGAGATACGATGAAGAAGCTTCGAATCATCGCCGTTGTAAGTACGGGAGGCAGCGATATAGAGATCCCTTCCGAAGACCTCATGGTATTCTTTTAGAGAATTCTTGAATGATTGATCGAAATCAAAATTTTTATTTAATGATGATGGCGGGATTACAATGAATTTTGAATCCTTTGAATAATCGTATACGTCTTTTTTATAAAGATCGCATTTGCCCTTTTCAGTTCTAAGATTACCAATAGTCAACAAATTTGAAATACGAGAATATGACTCGATCGTCGTTGGATACATTAACAAGCCCGGGCCATCAATAAGGTCAAGGCGGCAAGCCGGGATTATCCTCATTCCATTTTTTTTAGCACAACTATATGCTCTTACAACTCCCGCAAGTGTATTCCGATCTGTGATTGCAATCGTATTGTAATTAAGCAGCAATGCCTGCTCCACAAGCTCTTCAGGATGCGACGCGCCTCTTAAAAAACTGAAATTAGTGGTGACTTGCAGTTCGGAGTAGCTCATGCGAAATACCCATGTAAAAACCACCTGTATACTTTATCATCATAATGCCCCAGCCTGAACACCCAATATCTTCCTCCCTCAGAGTCTTCTACTCTATAATAATCCCTATGCTCTCCCTGGTCCACCCACCACTCTTTCTCAATCCTCTCCGGCCCATCCGCTCTCACCACCTGGTGTATTTGTCCATTATGCCTGAACAACATCGGGGGATAATCTGGTATTGGCGCTGTAACCTCTATGGGTTCCGGCTTTAACAAAACGTGCATAGGTCGTTGCCTGTCCGTTGGCCATTCGGTAGCTGGCTGTTCATGCAACGATGATGTTTGCCTGATCGATCGCTCCGGCCAGTAGTGCTCGTCGGGGAGATAGCGATGTATTGACTGAATACCGACTTTACCAGCGAGCCTGTCAATCAACTCCGAAAGTCTTTCATCAACGAGTCCCCCCGCTCCTTCCCACATCTTCTCCTGCTTCGCAAGATGATCGTCAACTTTTGGAGCTTCGAGCACAAACAGCTCAATACCAAGTGCCGGCTCTATTGTGGCAATTTTGAGCTCGAATAATTTAAACAGGTGCTGAACATGATGCGATGGTCTGTTGGTTCCGATACTAACTTGCTCAATCTTCCCATCAACACGATAACATTTAAGTGTCGCCACGCGAAGTCCCTTCTGTTCCTGCTGAAGACGCAAGCATAAGATTGTAAGCAACTCCTTCAGTGCGATCTCGATACCAGTAGCTGTTACGATCGGATCCATGCAAGGAAGACGTTCCTGGTAAGGCTCGACCGCGATAACAGGCTCGATGACTTCGATCTCCTGCCCTGTGGCCTTATCGATTTGTGAAAGCATATTCGGGCCAAATCGTTTTCGCAGCGACTGTCGTGGCATTTTTATAAACTGCGATACTTTGTGAAGACCGAGTTTATGAAGTCGATAGACTGTTTCTTCTTCCAGTCGCAATCCTTCCGGTGGAAGCGACATCAATGATTCGAAGTGAGTCTCTTTGTTAGCTATTAAATATTTCCCGAAGCGGGCCACGCCCCACGCAAGCGCTGCCGTATCTGCAATCGCAACACGAACATCGTAGCCACGTGTATTAAGTTTTTTAGTGATGTCTTTAAGATAATGTTCATCACCGCCCCAGAGATGAGAGCAACCAGTAACGTCCATCATTAAACCATCGGGTGGATCGACAGCAACAATTGGTGTGAAACGAATACACCATTCTGCCAGGCGATGAAGGAGTTTGGGGATGAGATCTGGTTTGTCGTCTTTTACCTGTAGTTCGGGAACAAGGGCTCTTGCATCGGCGACGGCCATACCAACATGAATACCTTTCGATTCTGCGATAGCATTGGCAGCAGAGATGATCATCCTGCCATGGGATGGGGCACGTAGAATGAAAGGCTTTTTTTTGAAATCACTTTCCGGCTCGCGGGTGCTGAACCAGTCCGTTGCAAGATGCCGGAAGAATATTGAGATAAATCTCCGTGCCACCTGTCATCCCGCTTTAAGTATCCCCCCTCCGCGAACCTCATCAATCTCCGCGTATCCTCCGCGTAACCCGCCAGCGACCTCCTCTACCTTAAATCCCTCCCTCCAAATTAGGTTCCAGGTACCAGGTCTTCCATTCCTTATCCTCATCAGCTCTACCCGCCACTTTGGAAACCCGATACCCGGAAGATCTTCAACAGGCTCACTTGGCATGGATGTGATCTTCCATCTTGAAACACATGCTGTTGCTCCTGGTTGTCTTTTGTTCTTGCGTATAACAAAACCAGTTACCTGGCTTTGTTCGACAGCCAACTGAAGTCGCCGCGACATGGTGAAGCTTATATCCTTCACCTCTCCAACCACGGCAGTAAGTGCGGCGCACTTCAGGGCTTCGTCCATCGCCCAGATCACATCTTTCTCTTTTTGGAGATCGACGAATATGAACCGGTCAGGTTCTACACCGAAACTTTTCAGTGCAGGCGGAAATATCTTTCGCGATGAGCTGATCCATAGAACTGCGCCATGGTTGCTCATCATAGAGGTAAGTAATGCAGTTATGAACCCACCTGTGGCGGCCTCATTTTCCGACTGTTCTGTAAGGAATTCATGAACACAGCCTAGTGGAAAGGAAGCATTTGGGAATGCCTCACGTATAGGGCCGAGACCAATATCCAGTGTGGGGCTGTTAATGGATTTAAAGCCCTCTTTCCTGAGAATTTGATCTCGTAATTCATTGATTATATGTGCATTAGCTACTATCAATGCTACCTTCTATTCATATCCAAAGGTAACACCTAAACTAAAATATTTAGTATAGTATTACTAATTTTTTTAGCACATTTTATTAGTGATCATTAAGCGTCCACTTCATAGGCTTCCCGGGACGGTAAGCACAGAACAACCCTGTCTTTATCGAAGCGCTGAGATGCTTTCCAAATGAAGGATGATGTTTACCGATCTTCTGAATGATGTGACGGATGCGCCATGTCACTGCCGAGCGCGTTTTCTCCATTTCATCATTCGCCTGGCGAATAACGCCACGAAGTCCGAGCGAAGTCTTCAGGTGTTCGACAATGCTTTCGTATTCTTCATGAAGCTCTTCCGATCGCTGTGAGTCGTTGTCCTCGTCGAGTGTGCGGATCTCTTCGCGGAGCTCGAGCATCCTTCGCTGGTATGCCCGTTTTGCTTTCTCATCGTATGGTTTTTCTGATGTGATATCAGCGCCGCCTATAAGCTCAGTACAATGAAACTGGTGGTCAGGCTTCGAAAGTAATTTAACGAGGTCGAGTATTCCTTTGGCTCCCGGCAATCTTAACGATACTCCTTCGAACGACAGGTGCCATACCTCTCCTTCTTTCAGGATGAAGTTCTCCGGTTCAACTGGCGTAGCGCGCATGAAAACACGGGAAGATGGAGCGGTGGTCTTCCCCCCGATATATTCCCAAAAGTTCCGGAACCTTGTATTGAACTTATAAGGATTGATGTTGATGAGCCACTGCAGGGCTTCTTCATCGGTCCCGTTTTTTATCTTGACGCGGAACAATTCGAGATAGTTCTTCCAGTAGCGAGCCATTTTTTCCATGTCGCCAAGCTCGAAGCTTGCAGCGGCCATGATGGCGGGAAAATCGACCCATGCATTGTTGGCATTCTGTGCCAGCTCGAGGCAACGCTGAAACTCACCTTTTTCGAAAGCGATGAATGATCCAATGTGGTTGTACTTGTTGGGATACGGAAGCTTCGTGGTGAGCACTTTGTTGTACAGCACTTCAGCCTCGTCGCAAAGACCAAGAAACACAAAACACGAAGCGATGTGTATCAGGTTGTCGCTATCGTTATTGTTTAGCCGAAGTGCACGACGCAGGTAGTTTTCAGCAATCTCGTACTCCGCTTCATAGAGATACACGCGTCCTAAAACCAGTGCAGCAATGTGATTATCTTCGTCGAGATCGATAGCTTTTTTGGCCCACTCGCTGGCACCACGCTGGCTGATATCCCAACGTTCCCAGAGCTGACAACTCCATTCGTTGAAATAGCTGAGCGACATGCCAGAGTAGCCTAAAGAGAACGAAGGCTCCAACTCGATCGACTTCCTGAAATGCTCACGGGCAATTTCATCGGCCTTGAGTGTTCCTTTCTTGAGTTCTTCCATACCCATGAGCCAGTAACCATACGCTCCCAACTCTACAGTGGGCGAACGACGCACGGCATTGAGTACATCGTGGTTGAGTTGAAGCTGCAGCGCCGATACAAGCTGCTGTGCGATGTCGTGCTGACGGGCATCGATAACATTTATGTCTTCCTCGAATGTTTCGGCCCAAACGACACGACCGTTACGGTTATTGATCAACTGGGCGTTGATCCGAATGTTCTCCCGCGTCTGCCGGAAGAGTCCTTTAACACTGTAGAACGGATCTTCATCGGGACGAAGCGACTCATTTGTAATGACTCTAAATTGTCTGAACCTTGAGAGTTCAGTAACGACGTCGGTGAAGAAGGATTGTGAGAATGCTTGTGCTCCGTTATGACCAAATAACTGATCAAACGGATGAATGACAATTGAAAGTCCGTGCATGGGTAAGGGTGTTGCTATGAAGCAACCTTGTGTGCTTCATAGTTAAAAAACCACATTAACGGCTACCCCTTAAAAAATGTTACGGGCAAAATGTAACCATTACTGCACCGCTCTCACCAAAAAGTAGTATACAGTATGATGAGTGTTATAACAATTATTGCAGACCCGACGGCGAAGGGAGTGGATACTCTCAACATGTTTGTGTCGAGAGGTTGAAGTTTGGGTATCGTGTTTTCCTGAGGTGACTTCGACAGGCTCATGATGACCATGATGATTACAATGATCGCAAACGTTATAGTCATGCGGTCGAGGAAGGGATAGTCGGGAAAAGCACCGTTGGTCCACATGGGGAGAAACTTCAGTATGGCCGAGATGGGTATGGTGAGCAACGTACCGGCGAGCGCGGCAGCGGATGTTGTTCGCTTCCAGAAAAATCCGAGGAGAAAGATGGCGAGCACTCCGGGTGATATGAACCCAACGTATTCCTGGATAAACTGGTACGCCTGGTCGAGCGTGGAGAGCAAGGGAGCGACGAAGCCTGCTATGATAAGCGATACGATAACAACCCACCGGCCGATGCGGATCAGTTTCGCTTCGCTTGCATCTTTGACGATATACTTTTTAACGATGTCGAGTGAGAAGATTGTGGAGATACTGTTTGCTTTACCTGCGAGCGACGCGACGATAGCAGCTGTGAGAGCAGCGAATGCAAGACCTTTCAAACCGGGGCCAAGAAGGTTCATCAGGATAGGGTAAGCATGATCAGGCTTCACGTTGCCGGCGGCGTCAACCATTTCGGCCTGGAACATTCCCTGCTGGTGCATAACGAACATTGCAATGCCTGGCAACACTGCGATCACAGGGATCAATAATTTCAGGAAGGCTGCGAAGAGTATCCCGTTTCGTGCTGTAGGAAGATCGGCGCCAAGTGTTCGCTGGATGATGTATTGATTACATCCCCAATAATTAAGGTTGTTGATCCACATCCCGCCAATGAGTACCGACAGTCCCGGGAGATCCATGTAGTACTTGTGATCGCTGCTGAAGATCATGTGAAAATGTGTATCGGCCTGACTTCGAAGTATGGAAAGACCCTCGAAGACACCGGCGCCGGTCCCAACTTTATTCGACAACATCGACAGGGCCAGCCATGTAGTTACCAGCCCTCCGAAGATCAACACAGCAACCTGTATCACATCGGTATAACCGATCACTTTCATTCCACCGATGGTGAGAATGATGGCGAATACAGCGAGTCCCCAGATACAAACTACGAACGACAATCCGGAAATAGCGGAGATCGCGAGGGCACCTAAATAAAGTATAGACGTGAGATTAACGAGCACATACACGAACAACCAGAACACTGCCATGGTTGTGCTCACACCATCGTTGTACCGCGTTGCGAGAAACTGCGGCATGGTGTAGATTTTGTTCTTAAGGTAGTACGGGATAAAAACTACTGCCACAATGATGAGTGTTGCGGCGCCCATCCATTCATAAGTGGATATCGCCAGGCCCAGGGCAAAACCCGAGCCCGACATACCAATAAAGTGTTCTGCGGAAATGTTCGAGGCGATCAGCGAGGCACCGATAGCCCACCATGTTAATGATCCTTCGGCAAGGAAGAAGTCTTTGGAGTCTGCTGTTTTAGCCTTCTTTTTTTGATAAACGTAATAACCATAAAAGGCTACTACGAAGAAGTATAGCGCAAAAACAATGTAGTCTTCCCTGGCGAGCCCCTGCACCTATTAGAATTTCAACGTCGATGGCAGGTACTTCGCCACGAGGTCTTCATAATATGGCTTCAGTTGTTTCCAATCGGGCGGGTTGGGATTCTTCGAATAGAGATCGTACGGGTTGAAGAGCTTCACCCACTTGAACATCTCGCGATCGTGATTGTCGAGCAAGTGATCGTACGCATTCTCGCGATGCTGGGCGTAGAACGAGTGATACCGCAGCATATACAATCCAGACTCGGGCAAATGATTTTTCACCATCTGGTATATGTACTCGTCGTGGCCCCACGACATGTGGACGTTGCGAAGTCCGCAGTTGGGCGAATACACACCATATTTTGTGTTATAGTTCGGGTTGTTGAAGTCGGGATTTAAGCTGAAATATTCCGGATAAACGATCTTGTCGGAGTAAGCGCAACCAACGGGGAAGGTATCTCCTACTACGGCCCACTGTGGTTCGCCGAAGAGGCAAAGAACTTTACCCATATCATGGAGAAGACCAACGGCTACAAACCAATCGGGATGACCATCGCGGCGGATGGCTTCGGAAGTCTGGAGCAGGTGCTGGAACTGGTCGAGGTCTGTATCCGGATCTGAATCGTCGACGAGTTGGTTCAGGAACTGGAAAGCGTCCCACACAGGCATTTCTTTCTTGTCGAACTTAAGGAACTCGCGCTCCTTTTCCATTACGAAGTCGTACGTCTGGTATTTATGGTTGAGGCGATAGAATTCGCGAACGGTGTCGCGTTCGGGATTGTCGTAGTTGCGATAGTTCTCTTTCGATTTGTCGGTAGCGATAGAATCCGGGTCCGGGTAACGCAGCAGGAGATCTTCTTCCCACACGTCGAGGCTCTTCAGTGGTGCGTTTTCAGAAAGGTTTTTCATAAAAAAATGGTCTTAGGGTGTGAAGTTAATAAAAAAGCAATACTTTTGCATCGCTATGAACACACAACCCACATATTGTAAACTCGCCATCCGTGCGGGAATTGCTGCGTAAGCGGCTCTTTAGTTTTATCGTTTGTAGCCGCTTCCCCTTTTTTCTCTCTTAAATTTTATTCACAAGATCAGCGCGTGTTTTGACCGTTGTATTATTCGGTCGTTCGCGTTCGATCACAACTAATTTCAAATGGTCGAAATGAAAGACTACGGGTGGAATGATTTCCATCAGCAGAACTATAGCCAATCGAGCAACTATAAAGAGCTTGTTGGCCGCGTTGTGTCCGTACAGGGATTCAAATACCATCTTGCATCGGCGGCGGGCGAAGTAGAAGCAGAACTGGCGGGCAGAATGTTGTACGGAACAGAAACAGAAGATCTTCCAAAGGTGGGTGATTGGGTTTGTTATCTCGCTTACAGTGAGTCGGGATACATTATCGAACGCCTGCCGCGACAGAATTCATTGTCGCGAAAGACGGCGGGAAAGAGAATGGATCGCCAGGTGATTGGCACCAACATCGATTACGCGTGTGTGGTACAGGGACTGGATCGTGATTTCAACCTGATGCGACTGGAGCGTTACGTAACGCAGATCGTTGCGTGCGGGATAACACCAGTGGTGGTGTTGAACAAGACCGACCTTGTAGAAGATGCCAGTAAGTATGTCGAGCAGGTGCAGGGT
>DASRSO010000251.1:0-15159 GCA_035656375.1 Cyclobacteriaceae bacterium
AGAGATGTCGGCCGGAACTGGTTGACCCGGTGCCAATGCTTTTCCGCCTTTCAGATTTTCCTGGTGACAACCTGTACACGACGCAGAAAGATATTTGCCATATGGGATAGAGATCTCTGCTTTGATCTCTTGAGCCAGCGGCGCTTTATGGTCGATATATTCAGCCGGAAATAACGGTATCTGGCCGAGGTCGGTGAGCACCCGCGTCAATGGTCCGACGCGCGGCTGCGGGAATGATCGATCCACGTTAGGCAGTTGCGAGCAATAAGCGATCAGTGCTTTCATATCGTTCTCTGTGAGCTTCGCAAACTTATGCGAAGGCATGACGAGCAGCGACGTGCTGTCTTTCTTAAGTCCGTGTTTCAGCGCACGCACCCAGTCGTCGGTGCTAAAGTCTGCAGGCAAACCACCCTTCCCCTTCGTAAGGTTGCGGGCGGCCAGGGTGCCCATCAGGGGGTCGTCGGTAAAAGTCTTGCCACCGAGATCCGAATCGTGACAATCTTTACAACCTTTGATCGCCGTTAGCCGCTCGCCTTCAGCGAGGATGGCAGAGTCGGACGGGATCTCCAGTTTTTCAATGTCCACAGCATACTTGTGGGTCAGTCGTTCTTCGACAGCGAAGTGTGCTTTCACGTAGTATCCGCCTGTAAAAAATATGAGTGTTAAAAAGACGAATGCGATGATCTTTAGAAGCTTCTTGAGCCGTTTCATGGGTAAGGAATTTTTTTAAAACCTTCAGCAAGAAACGGCTGTGGCTTAACGCCGGGAGTAATAAATTGCGCCAAAAAACGGATAACATCCGCCAAAATGTACAGCACTCTTCTCGTCCTTCGAACCATCATTTACGGAGCAGTTGCCCAGGGAGCCGACCTTCAAAAGATGTGTGATAGCATCGGCATAACACCTGCTGAACTTCTGGAGCCTGAGAGAAAGATCGACGGAGTGGAGGCCATCAGCGGCCTTTGGGAAAACATTCTCGATCAGACAAAAGATCCGAGCATCGGCCTGCACATCGGCGCTGGCAACAACCTTACGATCCTTGGGCTTGTAGGGTATGTTATTCACAGTTGCCCCACTGTGAAAGAAGCCTGGGAAGTACTCCAGAAGAATCAGCGATTGCTTTCAGGCTGGGTTTCGTACGACATGCAGATCAATAAGGACGACTCCCAGTTCATTTACACCATCGATCCCATTTGGGTGAAAGCTTCCCCGCACACGGCATGGCAGGGTGCAGAGATCACCATGGCCGGGCTTATAAATTCATTGTTGATCCTTACCGGGAAAAATATTTATCCAAAACGGGCTGAGGTGATAAGACCGCGCACATCCACCGACGCCGACTACGAAAAGGTGTTTCATTGCCCGGTAAAATTTTCGGCTCCCGCTAACAAGCTGGTCTTCTCTGCCGACATGCCCAACACGCCCATCATCAGTGCCGACAGCTCACTTTACTTTAGCTTTAGTCAATTGCTTGCCGCGAAAGCCACCGAGCATGCCGCCAATGTTACGTTTGCTGAACAGATAAAGTCTGTTGTGATGAAAGAGTTTAAAGGGCAGGTGCCGGCTGTTGAGATCATCGCTTCGCATATGAACATGAGCAGCCGCTCATTTCAACGCAAGCTCGAAGGTGAGGGTGTAAGCTATCGCGCAATCAGCGAGGAGATCAAGAAAGAGCTCACGTTGGCGCTATTGAAAAATCCGAAGTACAATTCGAATGAGATATCGAGAGCACTCGGCTACGCAGAACCAACCGCCTTTCGATTGGCCTTTAAGCGTTGGATGGATGAGACCCCGGCACAATGGCGAAAGAGAAATAACGTGAAGGCCGCGTAGCACGACCCCCACGTCGCAAAGAGATCATCTCACTAACTCAAAAACATACTTACCCTTGATCCCTGTTGCCCTGCCCGATTGAGGAGTGTAAAACAATTCTAAAACCATCCTCGAATCGTTAAGGGAAGTCACACTTACGTTGATGCCATCATTTCTCCTGATCTCGTTGTTCTCGTAAGAAAAGGATCCGTTGGGAGGCCAGATGGGCGCCACCGGGTTTACAACGTTGAAAGTTTTTTCTGACGTGAATGTTATTGACATCTTTTTAAAAGCGCCTGTTACGTCTACACCATCCAGTTTGACATGATCCGTTGTGAATGTCCCTTCGATAGGCAGCTTCTCAACAATTACAACCGGCGGCGCAGGCTCCTCTTTCGTGTCCTCTTTGCATCCCTGTAATAATACCAGCAATAACCCAATCATTATTACTGTCAGTATTGTTAGTAACCTGTCCTTGTTCATTTCTTTATTATTCTTTTTGTTGTAGTAAATTTCTCTGTCGCGATCTTTACGAAGTATACTCCCGTGCTAAGACTGCTTACGTCCAATATCCGCTCATCGATAAAGGACCCGATCACACGACCATTCACATCTATCAGTGTTACTTCGAGTACGTCGCTGCCTGCAATGATCACGTATTCTGTTGCAGGATTGGGGTAAACCGACACAAGCTTGTCGATGTCTGCTTCCAGGCCGGTTACAACCTTCACAATCATCGATTGAGCAACAGGATTTGCAGCGAGGTATTCGCTGTTGCCCCCCTGCGACGCAGTGATGATCACCTCGCCCGGTCCAACCAACGTCACGACATTCCCGGCTATCGAAGCAACATTGTTGTCGCTGCTACGGTACGCTATCGCAAGACCCGAAGTGCTTGCGGCCGACAGCGCAAAAGATTGTTCGCCCATAATTTTGTCTTGCAGCGCTCCGAATGTTATCTGCTGCGGCTTCTTGTTTACGATCAGTTTACGTTGTGCCGAGGCCGGTCCATAGTTGATGTCGCCTTTTTGTGAGGCTGTTATAGTGATCTCACCCGGACCGATTATCGTTACTTTGTTTCCTTCGATCGACGCAACCGTATTTAGTGCAACCGAGTATTCGATCGGTAAACCTGCTGTCGACACCGCGTGGAGCTCGAAGCTTGCATCGCCTAAGGTCTTCGAAGGTATTTCGTCGAACACAACACTCTGCGTACAACCGGGATTGTCGATCGTGGAGAAGTCGTAGTAGAAGAGTTCTTCGCCGGTTTCTGCAGATGTTGCCGTGAAGTATAACTTATTCCCGGATCCTATCGGCATCATTGAGGCAGTAAGCGACACTTGTGACTTGTCGGTTACCGGCAACGTGCTGCATTCAGTGCCGTCGCTCTTCCACAGCTGTCCGTTGTATTGAAAGAACAGCCGGTCGTTGTGCTCCATGAACCAGTAAATGTCGTTTCCCTTCGATCCCGGTGACATATCTTTCACCATGACCGTGCCGCTCTCTGTTCCATCGCTCTTCCACAGTTGGTTGTATACTGATAAGTACAACGAGCCATTTGCAACCACGAGGTTATCCGACATCTCGTAGAGATTTATTCCCGGGAATATTTCCTTTACGAGTTTTGTTCCCTTGCCCGTTCCATCACTAGTCCAGAGCTCGAAGCCGTGCTCTTCATCTGCAGCGATGAAGTACAATGAATTGTCAAGAGTTACGAGATTAAATGCACCACCCGAACCAGTGCCCTTCCATATGTCCGATGCGAGTTGCGTTCCTTCTTCGGTGCCATCGGTTCTCCATAACTCGACGCCATGAGCATCGTCGGCAGCATTGAAGAAAAGCAGGCCATTCGCAACTGTGAACCCGGAAGGATACGATGAGGCGGATCCCTGCCTGATGTCTGCAATCATTTTCGTCCCCAGCGCAGTACCACCTTCACACTTCCATAGCTCTGTGCTGTGTGCACCATCAGACGCTGAGAAGTAAACTGCCCCTTTGTAACCAACGAAGCCTCTCGGAATACTTGCTCCACCGGGATTTATATCGAGGATCATAGAGGGCATTTCGCCCGGCTTAAGCTTCCAGGGCTCAGAACCTTTTATGCCATCGTTGCCTGCAAAGTAGATAACGCCATCAACCAGGGTCATGTTCGTGATCGAGGCAAAGTTTCCTGCGATCAGCTCGGGTTCACCTTCACCGTTTGAAAATAGAATACTCTGAAGTTGCGTGTCGAGATCACGCTCAACGAAGTATGTGCCGCCATCGGTTATCACAAACTGGTTGTAAGTAGAATTGTTTGCAGGCCTGATGTTAATCGTTCCTTCTGGCGTTCCATCGGTTCTCCATACGCCCGTGTTGTAATCTTCAACCCACGCATGTTCTTCACCAGCAACAATTTGTTCGATGCCCGAACCTCTTGTGCCAGATGCAATATCTTTTACGAGCTTCGTTTCCGCAGTCGAACTACTAACCCACAATTCCCAGCCATGTTTACCATCGTCGGCCCAGAAGTAAAGGTCTTTTCCTAATGCAGTGAGTGATGATGGTGCGCTGTCATTGACTCCTTCGGCAATGTCCATCACCATCGATGTTCCTTCTTCCGTGCCGTCTGTTTTCCAAAGTTCATTTCCGTGAGAACCGTCGTTAGCCGTGAAGTAAACGGTGCCATTAACGAAAGTGAAATTCGAAGGATTTGAACTCGCATCATCGGGATTGATGTCGGTCACCAGCAAAGTTCCTGTGTAGGTTCCGTCGCTGATCCACAACTCCGAACCCACCACGTCATGTTTCGCGCTGAAAAAAATACTTCCGTTTACCGCCAGTATATCCCCGACTTCAGTTGATGCAGTGCCGTGTGAAGAGTCGCCGAGCATTGAAGTGGTAACTCCATTCGTCACCCATAGTTCTTTTCCCACAGATCCATTATCAGCCATGAAGAATAGTTTATCACCGGCCGCAGTCAAATGATCGGGCCACGAATGACCGGTCCCGGGGTTGATATCCATCACCATCACAGTGCCTTCAGCAGTGCCATCCGACTTCCAAAGCTCCACCCCGCTGGCAAGTGTCCAGCCTGTGAAATAGAGTGTCCCTTTCACATCCGTCAGATCTCCTACCGAGCCACCACCGGGCACTACTGCGAATGTTCCTTCAGTTGTTCCATCGCTTCGCCACAATTCTTGTGTTGCTCCAACCGAACCATTGAAATAGATCTTTCCACCAGAGGCAGTCATCCCGGCGATGTAGTCCATCTCTTTCACCATCGATGTTTCGGTGCCATTGGTTTTCCAAAGCTGATACTTACCAGTGTACACATTCAGGTACAGGTATCCGTTCGCAACTGCTAGGCCGTAGAAGTCCGTACCATCGGGCCCTTCATTAAACTCTTTTACTATTTGCGTTCCCGCCTCCGTTCCATCGGTGCGCCACAGTTCGGTTCCATGCTCAGCGTTTTCCGAAATAAAGAACAGCGTGTTGCCGATCACGTTCATGTTGTAAACACCTCCGGCATCGGGTCCCGGATTGATATCTTTCACCATTGTTGTACCCTTTGCCGTTCCATCCGATCGCCACAGCTCACTGCCATATGCGTTCGTATGCGCTTCGAAGTAGAAATAACCACCCATTTGTTTTGTTTCGGTGCCCCACTCCACACTCGACTGTGGTGATGTGTCGATGTCTTTAACAAGATGTACCTGTGCCTGCGCTCGATACAGCGTGGCCAGGTAAAGGACCAGGAAAATGATTGCCTTTAAAAAAGGACAGATAGAATTAGCCATATGAAATCGTTTTTTGAATTCATACGGGCCTGCTGAGCTTTACAGGGTTATAAAATCCGCCAAAAAGAGAATAGTTGGCGTCAATCTTCCGGGGGCGAAGAGCGAAATCGATTAATGACTATTCGTCGCTGAAATCCGGGAAGGTGTCTTTGATATCCTTATTGCTGTAGTTCGGCGCGCTCGGACGACTCGCATCCAGTTCAAGCAACACAAGCTTTTGGTTGTTTAGAATAGGCAGCAACTTTTCCCTGTCCGTTTCGAAATCCTTTGTCCTACGCTGCGACTTCAGTGCATACTTTCTTGCGAAGTTATCTCCCTCCATTTGTAGTTGGTTGCGGATCTCAACATTGGTCTTCAGCTTATCGAGAATGTCTGTTTTCGATTTCCCGATCACCTCCGTTGCCTCGAGCGTGCCCAGGGTAAGCACCGTTGTACCGCCAATTGCGGAAACTGTTTTGGATTGCTTCGGATCTTCGATCACAACAGGGCCGATACCGGTTGTGGCACCGAGGCCGGCGTTTACAAGTGCACGCTGTTTCTTTCCCTTCTTCGCTTTCTTATACATCTTGTTCAGCTTGTCGTGATTCTCGTCGAGCTGAACGATCAACGCACGAGCCTGAATTAATGAGGCCTTATATTTCTGGTAGAGTTGCTTGTCTTTCTCTTCGATGTTCTCTGTATCCTTAACTTTCACTCTCACGCGACGCTGAACCCGATTCGATGATTTGTCGAGCGCGAAGAAAATTAGGTCCACATCTTTTGTCTTTTCGGCCTCTTGAACGAAATAATATCCGGGCGACCACGTGAATTCACTTTGCACTGCCGAATTTTCTTTCAGTGCATTTTTAGGAACGCGATCGTCGTTCACCACAAACGAAACGTTCGAGATGTTCTCATCGCCATTAGGATCGGTAACGTACAACTTTATGTTCACGCGCTCGTCTTCGCGGATCTCGTAGATTGTGTCGGCTGGAACCAGCAACAGATCTGGCGGAAGATCGAGCTGTGTTTGTGATAGTTTTATCCGTCCTTTTGTTTCGGCCTTGTCTGGATCCTGGACTACGAACTCGATAAATGTTGGGTTTGTCTTCAATGCGATGAATTGATTTCGCGAGGGTGTCCAGTTAATGAGCCCCAAAGAGCTCATCGAAGCACCTTCGGGCATTGCGGTCATCACTGACTTGTAGGTGATAGGATCGCCGTCGGGGTCGCTCACATAATCCGAAGAGATCTGGTATTTATTGGGAGCAGACTGTTTAACATAAAACACTGGCAGCTCTTCGACCTCTGGCGGACGATTCTGATGGTTCACGATGAACGTTACCGGCTTACGAACCTTCTTACCGTTTTTCCATTCTGCCTGGAAGATCACTGTTATCTCTTTCGTTTTCTCCAGCCGGTCGACCAGATCGAATGATGGTTTCCAACTGAAATTCCCTGTGGAATCGAACTGTATTCCATACTCTGCAACGTTTCCTTCGATCGAGAACTTTGGAGCAACGGTATCGGTGGTTATCCTGAATGTTATTTCAGTTCCTTCAAATGGAAGTCGCCATGCGTCGCCTTCAGGAAGTATTAAGCGCTGCGCATTACAAGCGATATTGGCCAACAATATCAATAACAAGAGAGGGTATCTCATTTCAGCAAAAAATCGGTGTGCAATTTAGTGTTGATTTAGACATATTTGATACCAGAAATGAGTCCCAAACGCGAGAAATCACAGCCAAAGGATAAAAAATATTCTTTTTTCGAAGATGTATTCGAAGTAGCGAAGCTTATTCCCCGCGGTCGCGTCACCAGCTACGGTGCAATAGCGGCATATCTCGGTCTTCGAAGCTCCGCACGAATGGTTGGATGGGCGATGAACGCAGCGCACATGGACAAGAAAGTGCCGGCACATCGGGTTGTCAATAGCCAGGGATTACTTACGGGCAAGCATCACTTCGTGCCCCCGAGTGCGATGGAGGAGAGGTTGAAAAAGGAAGGCGTGAAGGTGAAAAAAGACAAAGTCCAGGACTTCGAAAAACACTTCTGGGATCCCGCAAAAGAGTTGCCCCGCTAAAGCCGTCAGGCCATCCCAAACCGGCCTAAATTCCCGGAAAACCATCCCAAACTGAGACCATTTTGGGACTAAAAACCGCTAAATCCGGCTAAAAACGCATGCCAGGTCCGCTGGCATCATTATCGTAATACAGGTACACGTAACCGTTAAGCCACCATGAGAACGATACTTAGTACCCTCATCCTTGTCCTTACTACTGTGATGTTATTGATGATTCGTACACGATCGTTGTACCTGGTGACTACGGATACCGTGAAAGATCTCAACCTGAAAAAAGATAATCAAAGATAATCAAAGATAATCCCTGTCTATAGTGGCTTTAGCACAGGGCAAATGTTGATACCGTGAAGTTGGGTAAGATTAAGGGCTGCAGTCGGCAGCCCTTTTTCATTATAGCTGGGTGTGGGATATTGGTTGTTCGGTATTCTTTTTCGAGAACAAAAACAACCCCAAATACATCAACGCTCCATTTATCAACAACACTTCAAACCCGATCTGGTAGCCTCCAAACCAACCAGGCACATTCGAACTTATAAACCAGCATATCAACGGGCAGGCTACCGCAATAAAAGGAACAGCCAAACCATTCACTTTTCTTGTTGTGAATAATCCAAACGAGAACAAACCAAGCAAAGGTCCATATGTGTATCCTGCGATCTTCAACACCGCATCGATCACCGATCTCTCGTTGATCTCTTTAAACACAACGATGATGACCAGGAACAGCAACGAGAATCCAAGGTGAACGATAAACTTCTCTCTCTTCTTTTGCTCTTCCTTTTTGTTCTTGAAATTAAGAAAGTCGATACAGAATGATGTCGTAAGTCCCGCCAACGCAGAGTCGGCACTCGCGTACGATGAAGCGATAATGCCCAGCAGGAAAAATATCCCCACGACCAGTCCCAGGTGGTTCAACGCAAGTGTGGGGAAGAGATTGTCGCTTGAGGCTGGCAGCGGGATGTTGTGTTCTTCACTATATATATAAAGCAACGCGCCGAGTAACAAGAACAGCAAGTTTACAATAACCAACGTAATACTAAACCAGAACATGTTCTTCTGCGCTTCGCCTAGATTTTTGCAGGTGAGATTCTTCTGCATGATCTCCTGGTCCATTCCCGTCATCGTTACCGTGATGAACAATCCACCGAGGAACATCTTCGGGAACCACAACGTGGTGTTTGGGTCGTCGAAGTGAAAGATCCTCGAATACTTGCTGTCACTAAAAATGTCTACGATGTGTCCGAATGAATATCCAAGCTGTGACGAGATCTGCCACACTGCAACGCATACCGCGGTTACAAGAAATAACGTCTGAAATGAATCCGTGTAAACTATTGTCTTCACGCCGCCTTTGAAGGTGTAAACCCATATGAGTATGATCGTGGTGGCTACCGTAACGATAAATGGAACGCCCCACGCGTCGAACAAAAACAACTGTAATACTGTTGCTGCTAAATAGAGACGCAGTGCTGAACCAAGCGATCGCGACACAAGGAAAAAGAATGCTCCCGTCTTGTACGACCA
The DNA here is from genome assembly GCA_035656375.1 of Cyclobacteriaceae bacterium. GTDB lineage: Bacteria > Bacteroidota > Bacteroidia > Cytophagales > Cyclobacteriaceae > ELB16-189. The sequence goes on from DASRSO010000251.1 coordinate 9,178, forward strand.
CGTGTCGAAGCGCTGTTCGAGATAAGTATAAATGGATATTAGGTTAAGTTTATAATACAATGGCATCAGTATAAGAATGATGACCCAGTATCCGACGAGATATCCAAGTACAAGCTGGAAGTAACCGAGACCGATGTTGCCAACGTTGCCCGGTACAGAAATGAAAGTAAGTCCCGACAAGGATGAGCCGATCATTCCAAACGCAACGAGGTACCAGGGCGATTGCCTGTTCGCTGTAAAGAATGTATTGGTGTCGGCGCCGCGTGACGTTAACCAGGATATGAAAATCAGTATGGCGAAATAGATCGCCATTATGGTGACAACCAGACCAGGAGTCATTTTGGAATTTTAATTAACGCAAAGTCGTTGTATTTTTTTACTTTTGAAAAAACGATCGGATGCCCCAGGAGAAAGAATTGGTGGAGGTGCTGGAAGTGGTTGAAACTACCGATGTTAAGAATCTAGTAGTTTTCAACGACGACATCAATACGTTCGATCACGTCACGGCAACCCTCATCAGGGTTTGCAAACATTCTCCCGAACAGGCCGAACAATGCACCTGGATCATTCATCACAAAGGTAAGTGCACCGTAAAAACCGGTTCATTCGACGAGCTCAAGCCAATGAAAGAAGCCATCTGTGAAGTTGGCATCGACGCAAGGATCTTATAAATGGAATTTCCGTCCAAGTTGATAGAAGACGCAGTTAATGAAATGTCGAAGCTTCCAGGCATCGGCAAGAAAACTGCATTGCGTCTCGTACTTCACCTGGTTAAAGAAAATGAGAACCGCACTACTGCTCTCACGCAGGCACTTCAAAAACTAAGAGCAAACATTCGCTTCTGTAAAACCTGCCATAACATCTGCGACGAAGAAGAGTGTAACATCTGCAAAAGTCATCGTCGCGACCGTGCCCTCGTGTGCGTCGTGGAGGAAGGCAAAGACGTGATGGCTATCGAAAACACAGCTCAGTACATCGGCATCTATCACGTACTCGGCGGAATCATCTCGCCTGTTAACGGCATCGGCCCCGAAGAACTGAAGATAGAATCGCTCATACAAAGGGTCGGCGCTTCGAAAGGGGAGATCCGCGAGATCATCCTTGCCCTCAGCCCCACCATGGAGGGCGACACCACGGCATTCTACATACACAAGAAGCTGAAAGACTTCCCGGTCAAAGTTACATCGATTGCGAGGGGAGTGCCCGTGGGCGGCGAATTGGAATACGCCGACGAAATTACCCTCGGTCGCAGCATTATGGGACGCACCCTCTTCAATTGATTTTGCGAAATTTTGCGACACCTCTGTGTGGGCCTCGCGTGATAGCTTTTTTGCAAAGCCTCGCAAAGCCTTCACAACGCCACGCAGAGTTTTTTGTATTTTTGCCGCCCTATGCAAACCCTTTCTAATCGAATTAATGCCATTGAGGAGTCAGCCACTCTGGCGATGGCCGCTAAAGCGCGCGAGTTCAAGTCTCGCGGTATCGATGTTATAAATCTCAGCCTGGGCGAACCCGATTTTAAAACGCCTGCTCACATCTGCGAAGCTGCGAAGAAAGCTATCGACGATGGCAAGTTCTTTTCATATCCTCCTGTTGCCGGCTATCCCGACCTTCGCGAAGCCCTTGCTGCCAAGTATCAGAAAGAAAACAAGGTTCCATATAAAGCCGAGAACATCGTTGTATCGAACGGCGCCAAGCAATCGATCGCCAACGTTATGATCGCATTGTTGAATCCCGGCGACGAAGTGATTGTGTTCTCTCCATATTGGGTGAGCTATGATGCACTCGTTCGCCTTACCGAAGCGACACCCGTGATCGTGAAAGGAACACTCGAAAATGATTTCAAAGTGACTGCCGCACAAGTCGAAAAGGCCATCACTAAAAAGACCAAGGCGATCATTTTCTCCTCACCCTGCAATCCTACAGGGTCAGTATTTACCCGTAAAGAGCTCCAGGCCATTGCCGACGTCGTTCTTAAGCATCCCGATGTTCTGGTTATTGCCGACGAAATCTATGAACACATCGTGTTCGGCGAAGAGCAGGTGAGCATCGCATCCCTGCCCGGTATGTTCGATCGCACCATCACCGTAAATGGCTTCGCGAAAGGCTTCGCAATGACCGGCTGGCGCGTTGGCTACATCGCCGCTCCGAAGTGGATCGCCGACGGCTCTATCAAAGTTCAGGGCCAGCTTACATCTGCCAACTGCTCGATATCTCAACGCGGCGCACTCGCCGCCATTACCGGCGATATCACACCAACCAATAAAATGGTGGAAGAATACAAGCAACGTCGCGAGATCGTATACAATCTTTTGAAAGAGATCCCGGGCGTGAAGGCAAACTATCCTAAAGGAGCATTTTATTTCTTCCCCGATGTAAGCTCGTACTACGGCAAGTCATTCAATGGCAAGAAGATCAACAACGGCGACGACTTTTGCCTCTTCATGCTCGAAGAAGGACACGTTTCGTTAGTGCCCGGTGGCGCTTTCGGCGACGAAGCCTGTGTTCGACTTTCCTATGCTGCTTCCGAAAAAGAACTCCGTGAAGCGATGTCGAGGATGAAGAGTGCACTCGCGAAACTTAATTGAATTCCCTGGAGACCATATTCAATGACTTCAACCGGCTGAAGATCTTAATCATCGGGGATGTCATGCTTGACAGTTATATATGGGGATCGGTCGATCGCATTTCGCCTGAAGCGCCGGTCCCCGTAATTACTGTAAAAAAACGCGACTACCGTCTCGGTGGCGCCGGAAACGTTGTGGTCAACGTGCATGCCCTGGGCGCTACTCCTATCCTTTGTTCACTTGTCGGCAACGATGATGCTTCTGTAAAGCTGAGGTCGTGCCTGAAAAGCAGTTCTATTCGCGAGGATGGTTTGGTAGTGAGCAGCAGTCGCCCCACCACGGAAAAGACGCGGGTCATTGCAAGCCATCAGCACGTTGTGCGCGTCGATGAGGAAACAGACCGGCCTGCCTCGCAGGAAGAGGAGAAGCAAATCATTGAAAAAGCATCATCACTTTTGAATGAATGTGATGCCATTATCTTCCAGGACTACGATAAAGGCACGATCACGCCTAATGTTATCCGCACGGTGGTTGACCTCGCCAATAAAAAAGGAATTCCCACCATTGTAGATCCCAAGCGAAGGAACTTTTTGTCGTACGAAGGGGTAACACTTTTTAAACCCAATCTTAAAGAGCTTCGTGAAGGTTTAAAACTTGAGGTCTCTAATTTGAAAGAGGTCGCCACTGCTGTCGAGCAATTGAAGGCTAAACTGAAAGCGAAAGGTGTTATGGCAACGCTTTCCGAAAAAGGCGTGTATATCGATTACAAGGACCAGAAAATTCAAATCCCTGCACATCATCGTGAGATTGCGGACGTCTCGGGCGCGGGAGATACCGTAGTGTCGATTGCGGCAGCATGCGTTGCTCTTAAACTCGATGCAAAACTGATCGCGGGATTGTCAAATTTAGGTGGTGGATTAGTCTGCCAGCATGTGGGTGTTGTCCCCATCAATAAAGATGAGCTCCTTAAAGAAGCTACTGTAGCTCTTTCTTAAAACTTTCCACCCTCTCATTCATCTTATTGAAGAACTTATTCCGTTCACGCGCTGCCGTTGCGCTGATCAGTATCGAGTTTTTGATAAGATTGCTGAGGTAGGTTTCGGTTCGTTCGCAGAACGACTCTTGTAAAGTAGTGAGGAGATTCAGGCTGTTGTAGTTGATGTAGACCGAACGTTTCGGTCCCATCTTCGCAAGAACAGTATTGTCGGCAATAAGTATCTCGTTTTCGTAAAGATTGAACGCAACGCCTGTCGATTTTTTTCCTTCTGCGGCTTCTTCGCGGATCATATTGTTGAGTTGTATCAACTGATCGCACAATAATGTTGCTTGTGACTTGTCTGAAAAATATCCGCACTCATAAAAATACCCGATCTGCTTCAACGTGTCGTTCACAGCTTCATCGGTCCAGATCTCGGTGCTTGGAATATTTGAGTAAGAGCGCCACACGTTCTTGCTGGTCTTGATCATTTCTAATGGCACAGAATTCTCGTCGAAGCTCTTTTGTGTGTATTGGGGATCTTTAATGATGCACTTGAGCCAGAAAAAGATCTTGAACGCCGACATCTCCGGGAAACGGAAATAATGAAACACCGGTGTGTCTTTCGCGGCAAAGATCATCTCTTTGTTTTCGCGATCGAGATGTTCCATCGTCTCGAGATTTTTTGAAACCGACTTGAGCCATTGCGCCAGCGGATACTCAAGTGAAAGAGCCCGGTGGTGGAACAATGCCATGTTGGAGTCTTGCGAAAACAGCATGTCGATCGACACGCCGAAACGATCGTAGAGCTTTTTAGCCTCGTCGAGAGAAAGAACGGTCTCACCACGGATGCGCCGGTATGCGCTGTCGCGGCTGATATTAAGAAGTTCCGACAACTCGTCGGCAAGCGAAATATTCGCCGGAAGGAGCTTTCGAACCTGCTCCAGGAGTGTAGACTGCAAATTGTCAGATTGGACCGGTGAGGCCATCAGGAAGCCAACTTTTGCGATAATGATACTTGAAAAGGGCAGGATTTGCAAAAATCCGTACTCCCGTGTTATTGTGTTCCCGGTGAGATTATTTCATGCAATTTGTTTTTTCTCGCCTGTGCGTAAGCCGAGACTTAAAAATTGACGCATCCAGTATTTTCGGTCCTATGAAAATTTTACCCCTGGCCTCCTTCCTGATCTTTTTCACATGTTCTGTTTTGGGACAGACGCTCACCCAAACCATTAAGGGTTCGGTTACGGAAATGGAAACTCACTACCCGCTTATCGGCGCGTCTGTTATCATACTTGGTGATAGCTCTTCGGTGAAAGGTTCTGTTACAGACGTTGAAGGAAACTTTCGCATCGAAAAAGTACCTGTTGGCCGTCGCGCACTAAAGATCACTTTCGTGGGATATGAGGATGTTGTATTGAGTAACATCCTTGTATCGAGTGCGAAGGAAACCGTGATCAATGTTTCGATGAAGGAATCTGCAACAAGCTTGCAGGAGATAACGGTAACGGCAACACGTGATGGTGAAGCTTCGAACGAGATGGCGGCAGTGAGCGCGAGATCATTCACGATAGAAGAAACAGAACGCTACGCAGGCAGCCGCGGAGACCCCGCACGTATGGCTTCGAACTTCGCCGGTGTCCAGGGAGCCGACGACTCGCGCAACGACATCGTGATCCGGGGAAACTCGCCGCAGTCGGTGCTGTGGCGAATGGAGGGCATCAACATTCCCAATCCCAATCACTTCAACATTCCAGGTACGGCCGGCGGCCCCGTGTCGATGATCAATAACAAGACCCTGGCGAACTCAGATTTTTATACCGGTGCATTTCCCGCGGAGTTTGGTAACAGTGTTGCAGGTGTGTTCGACCTCAAGCTACGCAATGGCAATCGCGACAAGCATGAATGGAGCGGGCAGTTTGGTTTCCTCGGTACCGAGTTGTTTGGTGAAGGTCCGCTCTCGAAGAATAAAAAAGCCTCTTACCTCGTATCTTATCGTTACTCGACACTCGCTATTTTCAGCAAGCTCGGTATCGACATTGGTACCTCCGCCGTTCCACAATACCAGGACGGTGCATTCAAGTTCAACTTCCCCATGAAAAATAAAGGCTCGTTGTCAGTCTTTGGGCTCGGTGGGAGAAGCACGATCGATATCCTCATCAGCAATCAAAAAACTCCCGAGCGAAACATTTATGGCAGCAACGACCGCGACCAATACTTCACAACGAAAGCAGGGCTTGTTGGTATGTCGTATAAACAACCGATCAACGCAACGAGCTATTTCACCGCGAGCGCGGCATTGTCGTCTGAAAATATTTTCACCAATCATCTTCTTGTCAATCGCCACCTGGACAGCAACAACCAGTATGTGAACGACTCACTCACGAATATTCTTCAGTACACGTTCACTCAATCGAAACTTTCAGGCTTCGCATTGTA
>DASRSO010000252.1:0-3427 GCA_035656375.1 Cyclobacteriaceae bacterium
TACCTCCGCGAGACCCGCGCGGAGCGCCCTGCCATCACTCGTGACCCCTACGTGTCACTCGAGAGCCCTCTCCGTTCACTCACGCTCCCTCAAAACCCAAAGAAACCCTTTGCATTCCCATAACAAATCCCCGTCACAACCTCTCCCAACCATTTCACATCATTCGGAAGCAAACCCTTACTTACATCCTGTCCAATCTTATTGCAGAGCACTCTTCTGAAAAACTCATGTCGCGGGTACGATAAAAAGCTTCGGGAGTCGGTTGTCATCCCGATGAACCGTCCTAATAATCCCTGGTTTGCCAACGTATCCAACTGTTTTTCTATGCCGGTCTTTTGATCGGAGAACCACCATGCCGCTCCGAACTGTAGATTGCCTGTATTGAAATTGGCGATCATCGTTGCAACGATGTCGTTGTCGGACGGATTAAGGTTATAGAAGACTGATTTCGCAAGCTTGTTTGATCTCGTAAGACGATCGAGGAATGCTGCAAGTGGACGTGCGATCGAAATATCCCCGATGGAATCAAAACCTTTATCGGGGCCGATCCTTTCAAACATGGTTGAGTTGTTGTTTCGAAGCGCCCCAAAGTGAAACTGCTGTACCCAGTTGGCTTCATGATTGAGTGAAGCAAGCTCGAACAGGATAGACGACTTTAATTTCGAGATCTCTGGCGCATTCAACGTTTCTCCGGAACGAACACGCCTGAACAGGGAATCAGTTTCGCTTTTACTCACTTCTTCAGCGAAGAAGTTTTCGATGCCATTGTCGCTCAGCTTGCAACCAAGCGACAGGAACAACTTCTGTTGCTTTCGCAATGCAGCAGTTAAATCATCGAAACCTTTTATTGAAATTCCGGAAGTGCCTGAAAGCTTGTCGAGGTACTGGTTGTATTCCTGGGGCTTTCCCACGTTCATAACCTTATCGGGCCGCCATGCCGGAAAGACTCCCTTACCGGAAAGCTCTTTATGGAACTTCAGGTTGTCGGCGGGATCATCTGTCGTGCAGACAACTTCCACATTCATCTTCTTCAATAATTGTTGAACCCGGAAGCCGTCGGTATTCAGTTGTTCATTTGCAGCTGCGTAGATCTCTTTGGCTGTTGAAGGCGAAAGGATCTTCTGGATACTAAAGTATCGCTTCAGTTCGAGATGCGACCAGTAGTACAATGGGCTCATGGGGGCATACTGCAATGTCTCCGCCCACTTTAAAAATTTATCGTAATCGGGAGCGTCTCCCGTGATGAAACGTTCCTCAACGCCGTTTGCGCGCATGAGGCGCATCTTATAGTGATCTCCCGCCAACCATATTTGAGTAATGTTTCCGAACTTTTTATTCGAAGCGATCTCGTCGGGCGGAAGGTGACTGTGATAGTCGATGACCGGGAGTTTGCTGGCATGATCGTGATAGAGTGTTTTTCCAAAAGATGTTTCGAGGAGAAAAGCATCGTTAAGAAATGTGTCCTCAATAGCTTTACCCGTAGCGTGTGCCGGCCAGGGCCGCACCAACAAAGTTGATGCGGCCAAACCAAACCAACCGGCGAACTCACGTCTTGACAACGCCATGCCGGACCCAGACTTACTGCTATGCATGTTCCGGCGTGCGTTAACGTTCCGACGTTGATCGCTGGTAACCCAATTCCTGTTCACGTTCGAGCCAGATCGACCGAAGCTTATAGACTTCCATATTCACTTCAGATGAGCCTCCCGTAACACTCATTTCAAAACCACGAACCTCGGCAGGAGGGAAGAACAACTTGGAGATTGACACCTCACCGAGGTTGGCAAACACCTCTACAGAACTCCGATCGACAATAATCCGTAATGGCAAAACATTATTCACTGGTTTAACGACCCCTTGCTTGCCCATGAATGAGAGTTGTTGTGAGGCAACATCGTACGTCAACTTTTCTCCACGAATATTCCACGTAAGCGATTTCGCCGTTTTTAAGGTGACATTCGCAACAATCTCGAATACATCACCGGCACCAGTCATCACGTGAGGTTTATTGTCTTGCACCGTGAGTGCATTCACGAACGCGGGATCAAATCGCAGTTGCTTCATAGCAGCGATGGGCATTCTGCACAGGCGCACCTTCTTGTCGATGGTCCTCAGCGAGAGATCGCACGGTACACTTTGTTGCATTGCCCAGGTGCTTGCGTAGTTGCCTTGTTGTTTACCATTCTGACGGATCATGCCTATCTGTACGAATGGCTCGCCGCCATCGTATGAATGTTTCCACGACTGCGTTGCGTAGACATCGTCGCCCACATCAACCTTTGTATTCTGCATGTCCGATGCGAATGTCGTACCGTCGAAAGTTCCGATCCGGTATGATCCGTCCCCATCGATTATCACCCATTTTTTATTGTTTGTGTTCCCATCGACAGACATCTCGATAAAGTCCGGGCATTCGAAGAAGCCTGTTATCCTGCTGAGCTGGGTCCAACCGAGAAGGTCCGTCGACTTGTAGAAATTGAAACCTTTGTTATCGTACAATACCATTCTCCACGACCGGTCGGGTTGATACCAGAATACGAGGGGATCACGAATACGATTGTTAGATACATCGGTTACATTCATCGGGATGATTGGGTTGGCCTTGTGGCGGATCCATGTATTTCCCGCATCCCTGCTGATCGCCATGCAGATCCCTCTTCCATAGTCAGTGTAGAAGATCACCAACGTTTTTTCGGATCCGGATTGCAACTTCAGCGTGTTGTTCCAGTCGACAATTCCACTGCCACTGCCAGGTCTGTTATCCAGCACAGTATTGAGAACTTGCGGCTGCTGTTTCCAGTAGACCATGTCGTTGCTTACCGCGTGTCCCCAGTTCTTGTTGTCCTTCCGTGCGCGCGACCACTCATCGTACATGTGGAACAAGTGGTAACTTCCCTTGTACAAAATCAGCCCGGTTGCATCGGCTATTTGCCCGGTTATTGGTGTGTAATGAACCTGCGGACGATACGGTTGATCGTAATGCATGTTGTCGAACACATCTGTGTATGAGATCGCATAAGGATCGTTAGGGATGCTCGCACCCAAAGGTTTCTTTTCTTCGGTACTTTGAGCAGTTGCCGAGAGGCTGGCAATAATGGCGGCGCCAAAAAGTATTTTCTTCATCACACTCAATCTTAATATCCGTTGTTCTGTTTGTAGATACCTTCCACAAGGTTGATCTGTGCCTGTGGTATAGGCATGTATTCATCCCTGTTCTTGGTGAACTTTGCACCCTGCAGGAAACTGTAACGCGTTTTCTCTTTGTCGAAGTATGCGTTAAGCGTTTCGGCTGCGATGCCCCAACGTACCAGGTCGAAGAAGCGAGGGCTTTCCATCGCAAACTCGAGGCGTCGTTCCCAACGCAGGGCATTGCGGGCGAAGTCCTGGGTCCACACACTGTTCTGGCCATCTTTATACTGGTCGATGC
>DASRSO010000253.1:0-13873 GCA_035656375.1 Cyclobacteriaceae bacterium
GCAACATTGCAAGAACACAGCCGGAATGCGGCTAAATATCAGCAGGCACTGACCATCGAGCAGCGCAAAGGTCGCGAGAATGCCCGCAAGGAGGCAGCAAAGAAGAAATCCAACTGATGTACAAGTCGGAAACCCACATACGCGTACGCTATGGCGAAACCGACCAGATGGGTTACGTTTACTATGGTAACTACGGCATGTACTACGAAGTGGCGAGGGTCGAAAGCCTTCGGCAATTGGGAATGTCGTACAAGGAAATGGAAGACATGGGCGTTATGATGCCCGTGATCGAGAACCATACTCGTTTTCTTGCCCCCGCGTTGTACGACGACCTGTTAAGGATTGTAACAACAATTCGCGAAAAGCCGGGTATCAGGATTAAATTTGAATACGAGATATTTAATGAGTCAGGCAAGCTGATCAACCAGGGCGACACCCTGCTGGTGTTCGTTGATAAAAAAACAGGTAAGCCCCGCAGGCCACCGGAAAAGTTTGATCAGGTGCTCGCACCATTCTTTAAACTATGAAGTATTCGTTGCGCAGAAGGATCCTCAAAGTTCCCTCGGCCCGCACTACGCGGTCGTGGATGAAGAGGATAACTTTTAAGCGCTTCGGAAATCTTTCATTGTACAAGTTCACCAAGATCTTCCTGCACAACGTTCACGAAGACGAGATCTTCGACCGGGCAAACAGTGTTTCGTACAATTTCATTCTCGCAATATTTCCCACGATCATCTTCCTGTTCACGCTTATACCATACGTGACCAATTATTTTCCGGAGGTCACGAACGAGAGCATTATGCAGTTTATCGGCGAGCTCACACCACAAAGCATGTACGACGTGATATCTTCTACAGTACTTGATATCGTGAGTAACCAGCGTGGAGGATTGTTGACATTTGGTTTTGTGTTCGCGTTGTATCTCGCGACGAACGGGATGGCGGCATTGATGAAAGCATTTAATGCATGCTATCGAACAATGGACCGAAGAAGTTTTTTCAGGACGAGGTTAACAGCGTTGGGACTTACGTTGATGTTGTCGTTGGTGTTGTTCATGGCAGTAATCCTTTTGGTTGTTGGACAGATCGTGATCAATTATTTCACGACACACGTGCATGAGCTTGCGAAGCTGAATCTCGACGACCTTTCGATTTACTTTATCCTGCTGCTTCGGTTCCTCGTGGTGTTCATTGTGTTCTTCGTAGCTATTTCGTGTATCTACTACTTTGGTCCGGCGGTTCACTACAACTGGAGTTTCTTTTCGATAGGGTCGCTGCTAGCAACGTTGGCAATCCTTGGGATCTCGTACGGGTTCTCTTACTACGTGTCGAACTTCTCGAGCTATAACAAAGTGTACGGGTCCATCGGTACCCTCATCGCTATGATGGTATGGATACAGCTTATCACGATGACGTTGTTGTTAGGCTACGAAGTGAATGCCAGTCTCCACTATGCTACGAAAGTGGAAGCGATCAATGCGCAATTGAAGATGAAGAGGGAAGTGAAGTCGTCGAGGTAGCTTTCTGTCTTTGGTATCAATTGTCGACCAGCGTATCGTAGTAGTCCAGGAGAGCAACGAGACCATCTCTATCATCCCAATGTAGTTCTTTCTCCCGCGCATACTTGTCTACTTTCTTGTAATTGTCGCCCATGATCTCTTTCGGGAGGTCTCTGTCAATTATCCTCACCCTTGTAGATTGCCCCGCAAACCAATCCCAGTTGAAAAGTTTGTTGATGTGTGAAACATCTTTCCACGACACTTCAAGATATGGGCGCAGGCTAAGGTTTTCGTTTATGAAGTAGACGGTCATTGCACTGCTGACCACCACTCTTGTCTGGCTGTAGTCACCGCCAATAGCCGCTTCCACAACACCTGTTCTTTTATTGATGGCAACCGGGTCTACCTTCGTCACCATTGCGAAATCTTTGTATTGTCGGATGACTTCGAAGAACTGGCTGGTTAACTGGCCGCCGTCGCGGGTTTCCGATTCCATCGAGAAGAATGTTCGTTCCTTGTGTGTGTCGGGGTCGTAGAAACTGAAGCCATTCAAATTGCGTGCGCTATACGTGCCGGTCTTTGAATCGGATTTAAATGTGAGTATTCCTGTGCGATCGTTGTATGTGATTGTCCCGGTATGCTCTGCGCCGTTATTTAAAATGATTTGACCTTTATAGGTTGCGCCTTCTCCTTCGAGATTTCGCAAAACCTCTTGTGTTTCGGACATTTTCTGGGCTGCAACAAAGCTCACTGACCAGACGGTGGCAACCACGATCAAAAAGCAACGCATAGACGAGGGGATGAGGTAGGTAAAAATAATACAAAACCCTGATCTGTCTTTATCTTTATGGTTAATGAAATTCCAGCGCATAGAGCCGTCAGAATCTGCAAAAAATGCCGTGGAATGCTACTGGATCGTTGAGGACGACGATGTAAGTCCAGTAAAACAGAAAATTATCCCCGACGGATTTACCGAAATAATCTTCCACTTCGGCGATCACTACCGGGTCAATCTCAGCAAAAAATGGCAACGGCAAAGCAAGAGTCTTTTCGCCGGGCAGATCAGTGGATACTTTCATCTTGAGAACACCGGCACTACGGACATCGTGGGAATTAAACTCAGACCGTCGGCTGTCGCTCACCTGTTCCGTGTTTCGATGAAGCCATTCACTGATCGTGTTGTGGATCTGCGAAAGGCAGTCGGTACGAAAATGAGATCAGTAGAAACAGCAATGCGAAAACTGGATGATAATGAGAAGCGCGTTGAATTGATCGAAGCATTTATTTCCGAAAAGAGTGTAGCATATCCGAAGGATCACCCGGTCGATAAAGCACTCGAAATGATCTTTAATAAAAAAGGAATGATACAGGTGTCGGATATTTGTAAAGAGCTGTCGGTAACGGACCGATACATTCAGCAACTGTTTCAGAAGTATGTTGGGTTGTCGCCGAAGTTCTTCGCGAGGATCATCCGGTTCAGTCATATCTTTCAACTGATCAAAGAGAACAATCCCGATTGGGCTGCGGTAGTGTATGAGGCCGGTTACTACGACCAGTCGCATTTTATTCGAAACTTTAAAGCTTTCACAGGAGAAGACCCGACGGCTTACATTTTTGCCGAGAAAAGCCTCGCAAACTTTTTCATGAAAAAATCGAGATAGTTCGGGTTTGTACAATAGCGCCTTTCGGCCGCCGATTAAGTTTGTGTTGTAGGCGGTTCGGTCGATCCGCATTCCGTTTCAGTGTTTAGATTGTTTTAAACTGATTTACTTATGCGTTTTAATGCGATTATTGTTTTAATGTTTGTTGCGACAGCGGCGTATTCGCAAGCAGGCCCCGTTCAGGATCTGAAAAAACTTGAGTGGCTGAAAGGCGATTGGACACGTACCAACCAGAAGCCAGGGAGAAGTGGCTACGAGACGTGGAAGTCGATGGGACCAACGACGATGATCGGGCGAGGTGTTATGATGAAAGGCTCCGACACGACGTTCGTAGAAAAGATCCGGATAGAGTTGAAAGAGGGAAAGATGTTTTACGTAGCGGATGTGCCGGAGAACAAAGGGGAAGTATGGTTTGAGTTTACGCAGCTAAAGGATAACGGGTTCGTGTGTGAGAATCCGAAGCACGATTTTCCGAAGAAGATCAGTTACGAGGTGGATGGCAAGAACATGAAGGCTACGATCTCGGACGACAAAAAGTCGATCGATTACTTATTCATTAAACAATAAATCAAAATGACAGCAGCGGAAAATGCAATCAATTGGTTCGAGATCTCCGTTAACGACATCGCTCGGGCAAAGAAGTTTTATGAAAAAATTCTGGCGGTGAAGCTTCAGAGCATGGATATGGGTGGGGGTATTGTGATGGAGATGTTCCCGAGTGAAGATGGGAATGGGAAGGTGTCGGGTGCGTTGTGCAAGGGACCGGATAACAAGCCGAGTGCAGATGGTGCGAGGATCTATTTGAATGCCAACCCAGATATGGCGCCAATACTGGATCGGGTGAAGGCGGCGGGTGGTGAGGTGATCATGCCGAAGACGGATATCGGTTCGGGGTTTGGGTTTATGGGGTTCTTTATGGATACGGAGGGGAATGTAGTGGGATTACATTCGAATGGGTAAGAGGTTAATACATTTTTTTAGCGGAAGCCGGAGTCTTTAAACTCAACCAAAAAACATGAAGTGGCTCGCTCTCATCTGAGCGGCCATTTTTATTTTGGTCGTGGCGAGCGAAGATGTACATGGCATCATTGCCGCTGTCGAATTGCGAACGGATCACATTGTAATCGGGAGGAATAACCTGGGTCTTTACGTCGCATGAGGCGTTGAAGTGATATAAACGACGAAGGTCGTGACGATTGATCAGAGTGTCGTTGTTTGTGTCTTCGTCGTAAACTGAAACCAGGAAGTAATCTCTATTGATCGGTTTCCGATTTGGTTTTTCACCTACAGAATCGGGAATGAACGAAGGAAAATAGAGAGACTTTACAAGAACAGGCCGGCTGAACAGGTAGTCGAGCTGTTCTGATTTCATATCATAATGCGCCAGGTTCAGCAGGTTGTAACCAAACAGGAGGTCGAGCCCTGGCATGTAATGCTGGTACTCTTCGGTGTCCCATCCATCTTTATCAAAATAGTAACTGGTCCAATTTCGCCCGTTGTCTTTTTCTTCTTTGGGAATCTGTTTGTAAATGGAAATTAGCCGGTGTTGCGACAGGCCAGTGAGAACAACTTTCTGAGGATACGTGGATATGGCGCTCAATGAAAGATTGTTCTTTACGGAATTCAGCGTGTCTTCGGGATTGAAAGGCACTGGCTCCTGTTCGCTTACAGATATTTGTTCTTCCGGAACGCGATCGCGGGAACACGCTGCCATTGAGATTACACAAAAAAGGATCATGAAATTCCTCATCTCACCCTTATTTGATTATAACTGACAGCAGTTTGTTTGAAATTCAAAGATGCTTTTTTTATCCCATCAACAAACGTATTAAACTCTTTTTTGCCGGCAATAATTTTCATCACATCCTGCCAGTCAACACGGTAGTCGATAAGGTCTGTGTGTGGTTCTTCTTCGAAGGAGACCACAAGTTGTGTTGGATAAAATCGTTCGGAGGATGACGTCAGGTTTATCCTGTACACCACACCAACTTTTTTCATCTTCCATCCAGGCTTCGGGAGATCTGTTGGCGGCGCGATAACGTGTGAAACGGACACGCTCTCATCTGCGATCATCACTTCGCCCGACCTGAATTTTATTTCAGTTCCATTCCAGTTGTAGTTGCACGGAAAGTACGACTGGCTCGGAAGAAATTTCGTGTTGCTTTGTTTAATAAGCTCCCACAACGCCGGCACCGCCGACTGTACAACAGGATCTGCATCTGTATAATCGAAGTGTAACTGATCAAAATAATTTTGTTTGAACGCATCTGGAACGTTTGCCACCGCCGGCAGTACCTCAATCGAATCCATCACAACCGTATCGATCCATGATGTTATGAACGTATCTGCAAAAATGTCTTTATATGTCTTAGGCCGCCTTGCTACCGGCATGAGTTTTTCGAGCGACGCATACGTAATTGACACGACCGGCAGCGTGTAATAATCATAATCCGTGTTTGTCTTGCCGGCAATTATTGTGAAATCGTGTGTGGCAGGATCCTGCACCGGATACCACGTGGTCTGACTGATCTCGTCTGGCTTTGCATTAATAAACAGGTTGTATTCAACGGGATCCACGATTGCCTTCTTGCCCAGCTTTACCTCTTTCGAAATGAGTTTAGCCTGCACCCACCGCGTGAAATTCGCTTTCGCGACGTCATCAAAAAGAAAAATCCCACTACCAACATACCCCATGTCCGACAGGTACAACGCTGGCTGATTTACTTTCGCAAGATATTTCACGACATCACTGGAGTAGAAATTCAGCCCGAGATCTTTACTGACTTCAGTAAGCGGATCTAAAACCCTTATTGAAACCATTTGTGGAACCTGGTCATGATAAAGGACCCGAACGATCGTAAGATCTTTCGATTGGAACAGTGTAACACGTGAACGCAACAGCTCCCAAAAATCTTCATTCGTACCGGGAATGATACCAAAGAAGTTGTTGCCCTTAGCTACATATTTCTTCCCCTCGTGCTCGACGCGATCCATGTTGAAGTATTCCATTTTTTCATCCCAGGGATCGTACAGCTCGGGATTCTGATCAACAAGTCGTGAAAGCAAATACGACTTTGTGGTGCTATCGCTCGCGGTTGGAAAATAATGGTGCCAGCTCACGACCTTGCCCGTGATGTTCATATGGTACCAATAGTTGAGGCTGTCGGGTGGGCGGGAACCACGAAGGATATCCGTGTTGGCTATGTACATTTTTCCTTTGTACGATACCACGTCGTCCTGGTAGTAGTCGTATTTCGGATTCCATGGATCGGCCAGTTGTTCTTTAGGAATAGGAGCATGTTTTATCTCGTCGTGGGCGACATCGAACTTGTAGGCTTTGAGCTTTCCTGTTAGATAGCCGTCGAGCAACATCATCCCGAGGTTTTCAAGGGGCGGATGTTCCCAGCGCGAATTCTCGGTGCGGGAAAAATCGAAGGTGCGGGTATAGAAGCCCGTCTGGGAGTACCCAGTTGTTACGAACAATATCAAGATCAGGCAGGGAAGACGTTTCATCGGGGGATTGTTCTAAGATAGACAATCCTGCCGGCGGATTTTCCCGATGAATAACCCTAAAGTTTTATTCTGATCTCAGGCTGTCTACAGGATTCGCTTTCGCGGCACGAATTGCCTGGTAACTTACCGTAGCCAGCGTGATGGCGATCGCGCCAACGCCAGTTGCGAAGTAGATCCAGAGAGAAAGAGGCGTGCGGTAATCGAATTGCTCAAGCCATTGTTGCATAGAATACCACGCGATAGGACTTGCGAGAACACAAGCGATAATCGCGAGCAAAATGAAATCACGCGAAAGCAGACTCCATACATTGAATACGCTTGCGCCGGAGACTTTGCGAATGCCGATCTCGCGCGTGCGACGTTGAGCGACGAACGATGCGAGGCCAAACAAACCGAGACAACTTATGAATATGGCGAAGACGGTGAATGCTAATGACAGTTTACCGACGCGCTCTTCTCGCTGAAACTTTCGCTCGAATTCATCATCTACGAATTGAGTTTCGAATGTGATGTCGGGCCGCATTTTCTTGAATATCGGTTCGATGGCCACGAGGTTTTCGGCGGCGCTTCTCCCAGGATTTAGTTTCATGGTAATGATGTTAGCGCGGCGATAATCGATCATGTAAGCAGCAGGACGGGAAGGCATGTATGGCGACTCCATCGGGATGTCTCGCACAACACCGATAACATTGAATGGACTGCGATTGAAACGAATTGTTTTGCCGACGGGATCGGTGAACCCGATGTAATCAACAGCTGCTTCGTTAAGTATGATGGCTGCGGTATCGCTTGCAAAGTCGCGCGAGAAATCACGGCCATCGATGACCTGCATGCCGATGGTCTTGCCGTAATCGTGGGTGGTCCACACGACGGCCATATTGGGCATCATTTGCGGATCGCGACCGTCCCAGTCGAAGTCGGATTGCATAGAGAAAACGGATGTGGTGGGGCTCGACGACTTTGCCATGTTCAGCACGGCGCCGGTAGCGAACAGTTGCTGACGAAGTCCATCGTACGTGTTGGGGTGAAGCGGGTTATCATAAAAAGGATAACCATAGGTTGTAACCAGGCCGTCGCGGTCGTAACCGATGGGACGATCTTTGGCGTATTGAACCTGTTGATAAACAGTAAGAGTTCCGATAACGAGTGTGACTGAAACAACGAATTGCACGACGACGAGTGTTCGTCGGGAGAAGCCCGAGAACCAACCGAGGCGGAATGTTCCTTTGAGGATGCTTACGGTGTTGAAAGACGAAAGCAGGAAGGCGGGATAACTTCCGGCGATGAGGCCAGTGATTAGGATGAATGATAACCCGGTTAGCCAAAACACAGGGCTTTCGAAAGGAAGAACTATTTCTTTGTTCGTCCATTCGTTGAAGGTATCGAGCGACAATGTGACGAGTACGATCGCCACGACGAATGCGATCGAGACAACGAGAATAGATTCGGTGAGAAACTGAAGGATCAGTTGACCACGATATGAGCCGATTGTTTTGCGAAGGCCGATCTCTTTCGCACGACTTTCGGATCGTGCGGTACTGAGGTTCATAAAGTTGATACAGGCAAGGAGCAACACGAAGCTGCCGATAATTCCGAAGAGCCACACGAATGTGATCTCGCCACCGGTGTTCACGCCATTTTCATAAGTGCTGTAGAGATGCCAGCGACTCATTGGCTGGAGGAAGAGCTCGGGCATCGATTCGCGGGCGCGTTCGTCTTTGTTGATGATCGTGTTCTTTATCCGCTCGGTAGATTCTTCGAAGCTTACACCCTCGCGCAGTGAGACGAAGGTTTGATATGAGAAGTCGCCCCAATGAGTTAATGCCCGTGGATTACGGACGTAGTTGTTCATGAACAGGTCGATGTTGCCGAGCCATAGTGAGCCTGAGAAATAATTGTTGAGAGGAATGTCTTCGTAGACACCTGTAACGGTAACGTCGTTGGCCACGTCGAGCTTTACGACCTTCCCGATGGGATCGTCGTTGCCGAAGATTGTTCGTGCAAGCGATTCGGTGATGACTATGGAACGAGGGTCCTTGAGTGCATCGAGTGAACCGCGCTTCATTTTCAATGAGATGAGCCGAAGGAATTGTGGCTCGACGAACATTCCGTCTTTGCTGTAGCGATCGTCTTTGTAGTGAATGAAGTGACTATAGTTCCAGGAAGTGACGGAAGAATATTCGAAGTCCTGGTATTGTGTTCGAAGCTCGTTGGCGAGAGGATAGGGTTGCGACCATTGTGAACTGGCGTCGTTGCCGAAATGGTGAGTGACCCATACGCGAGCGATGCGATCGTAGTTGTCGTGATATTTATTGAATGAGAGTTCGTCGTAGATCCACAGGCTGATGAGGATTACGACGGCGAGACCGGTTGCGAGTCCGCCGATGTTGATAAATGAGTAGCCTTTGTTGCGAAGCATGTTTCTCCAGCCCATGCGGAAGTAGCTTTTGATCATACCGTAATGATTTAGTTGGTGAATGCCGCCGGCGTTTTGGATCATCGATGGGCGGAAGAGGAGGATGACGTCGAACACGAAGCGGATGTTGGCGTTCTTTTGGCCGTTGGCGCTGACGCGTTCGTGGTAGAGTTCCATGAGATCGCCTTCGATGTACGCCAGCAGGTCGCGCCGGCAGAACCAGCGGAGGAACCTGAGGGCGAGTCGGGGAGGCGAAGGCTTCACGAGAATAATTTCCTAAATGTAGTATTAATAATCATGCCGGGAAAAAACGATGCGTTTTGGAGGAAAGGAGCGTGGTTTTGTGGTTGAAAGAAGCCGGCGACTGTTCAATTTTGAAGAACGCCGGTCAATCCCAGCGTTTCCAGCCAACCCTAAGGTAGTTGGGCATCCGGTTCACGGAAGCTTCGAGCTTATCGAATGTTTGCTTTTTACGTGGCTCATCACTGAGGTTGTAAGCATAGTGCGATGAGAGGTAGACCAATTGCATTCTGTTTAAAGGATCGAGCGTTTGATCGTTTATCATTTTAAACAATTGTTGCTCGAGTGCTGATTTGTTTTCGGCTTCGGCGAGAGCGCGACCGACGCGGGCGATGGAGCCAGTGTAATGATTGTCGCTGACGTTTTCAACCTTGAGTATGATTCCCAGGAGAAGGTCGACTGCATTGATGTCAAGTGCTTCGAGTTCGTGGAGGTATGTTTTACGTCCGGCCCAGGCATAACTGCCGTCGGTGATTCGATCGAATCGATCGTTCATGATGTCGAGGTGAGAGCGAAGAAAGATATCCCATTTCGCGGTTTCGGCGGAGAGCATACAAATTTCGGCGGCATGTTTGCGTGGTCGGCTATCCTGGCTGCACATGCCGAATACTTTCCTTCCACGTTTAAGCTTTAGTGCTGTTTCTTTTGACACGTATCGGGCGACATAGAATTCGAGCTCGTCGGATGAGTTGTTGTGAGCGACAGCTTCATTGGCACCGTCGGTCAGCCATGTGATCAACCGGGGAAATGTTTTGACTTTCGCGTCGAGGTGGGCCAGTCGCGCATTGTCCCATTTTTCGAATTTCACCTGGAATGTTTCACTATAGACAATGTGGATCTGAGTGATCGAGTCGCTGCTTAGGTTTAGGCTTTCAATTGAGTCATAATTGTAGCTGGGTTGGCCGGGGAAACTTTGCGCAAACTCGATGAAGAGTTTTGCTTTAACATTGTCTTTAGGCTCGGGCATATTAAACATATTATCGTCATTTCTACTCCCCGTAAAGATGAACGCCGTTGTATCGATCATACAGTCGACATACTGGATCAGTCTTGCATATTCATGAGGGATCTCTGCTGCTTTTATATCGTGGAGGAACCAGGCTGTTTTTTCGGCTCTTAAAAGCCAGCCGTTTTGCTTCAAAGTTTTATCGCTGATATCCGCGATCTGGTAGTCTTCATTGCCGATCTTTTCAATTAAAAGTTTTTTCTCGCCGTTGTAGGAGAATGGCCGTCGTGTGATCCAGGCTTTAGTGGTGGTTTGTGGAAATAGCTGGAGATATTTTTCAAGAGTGATCTCGTCTTTAATTGCCTGTTCAGCTTTTGCGTTAGGAACTTTAACGATGGTGATGAGTCCTTGCGATAAGGAATAATAGGGGTGGGCGAGGTCGCACTGGCGGAACCTGACATTGAGTGAGTCGACGATATTGCCGAGCTGTGCCATTGTCTGTTCGTTGTATATCAACCCATTGTTGTACACTTTAAATTCCTGGGCGTGGGTGGTAAGGGCCACGAACACTAGCAGTGGGAAGGCTATTCGTTTCATGACGATCGGTGTTTTAGCTGATAATCCGCCGACCTGGGAAAAACGCCCAAATATTAACGGGAGTACAATTATCGCGGACGAAATCTCTGAAATTCCTAATTTAGTTTGTAACCCAAACTACATTAATACCGTAATGTAGATCATGGAAAACGAGAGACCATTATCGCCGCAGGAGAGCATGGAAGTGATCTTGCGGGCTATATCGCGCACGAAGGAAGACATCCGTGTGAACAGTTTTTACTTTTTGTTGTGGGGGTGGCTGATTGCGATAGCGAGCTTCGGATTTTTTGTGTTGATGGAGTTTGTGGGAACGAGGTGGCATTTCCTGCCGTTCCCGATCCTGGGCTTGTCGGGGATGGTGATCACGGTGGTGCATTACAATCGGAGGAGGGTAACATCGACGGAATCGCATCTCACATATTTCCTGAGCAGGATGTGGGCGGTGTTGGGTATCTGCATATTGATATCTGTATTTATAAATGTGAGAGTGGGAGTGATGCCGTTTACTTACACTTTGCTGTTGGGTGGTATAGGCACGTTGGTGTCGGGTTGGACGATGAAGTTCAGACCGTTGGTATTTGGTGGCGTGGTGTTTTTGGTGACGACGATAGTGAGTGTGTTTTTACCTGAAGAGTATAAGGCGTTGTTGCATGGTGTAGCGATTGTGACGGGCTACCTGGTGCCGGGCTACTTGTTGAAAAACGCTGACGTATAAGATGGCTGATCGCTACGAGTCGTTGGATCCGGTGTTGAGCTCGCAGGTGCGATTGGCGGTGGTGTCGATACTGGTTAAAATAAAACAGGCGGACTTTCAGACATTACTGGAGGGGACGGAGACGACGCAGGGGAATATGAGTCAGCAGTTGAAGAAGCTGGCGGACGAGGGATACATTAAGATAGAGAAGACGTATCGCAACAATTATCCATACACGGTATGTACGATAACTCCTAAGGGGAGGAAGGCATTTGAGAAGTATGTTGAAGACGTTAAAAAATATTTGAACTTATGAATGCAGCGTTGGAGAGGAAGATCATCCGGTGGATCCATATAATATTAAGTATACCGATACTCGGCTACATCTACGGGCCGGTGGCGCAGATAGAGAATGCGGCGAGGATGGTGAGGTGGGCGTTTCTTCCGATAATAATTCTATCGGGGTTATGGTTGTGGCAGGGGCATGTAGTTAAAAGATGGTTTAGGGGTTTGCGATCATCTCATACACCTTCAGCTTCTTCTCAAATTCCCAGACGTGACTCGCGATCATGACTTCGTCGACTTTGGTGTCGTTGACGAACTTTTGCAATGAATCTTTGACGCGTTCCTTGCTGCCGATAAAACTATAGGTCATCATATTTAACACGCCATACTTTTCGGGTTCGGTCCAAACGCCTTCCATGGTGGGAAGGGGAGGAGGTAACGGTCGGCGGTCGTTACGGAACATTCCGAGAGCTAGCTGATAGAATGAAGTGGCGAGTTGTTCTGCTTCGTTGTCGGTATCGGCGGCGATGACGTTTACACATGCGAGAGCATATGGTTTATCTAAAAACTTTGAGGGGCGAAAATGTTCGCGGTACAATCTTAGGGCTTCGAAGAGGTGTGTGGGTGCGAAGTGTGATGCGAAGCCGAAGGGCAGTCCCAGCATGGCGGCGAGTTGGGCGCTGAAGGTGCTGGATCCCAATAGCCAGACGGGCACTTCGCTGCCTTGTCCGGGGACGGCCCTGATCTTTGCCTGGGTGTCGCGCGGGCCGAGGTAGTTGAGCAGTTCGACGACGTCGTTAGGGAACTGGTTGACGTCGTTGTTGAGATTTCGTCTTAGAGCCTGGGCGGTGAGTTGGTCGGTGCCGGGGGCGCGGCCGATTCCGAGGTCGATGCGGCGGGGGTAAAGTGCTTCGAGGGTTCCGAACTGTTCGGCGATGACGAGTGGTGCGTGGTTGGGTAGCATGACGCCTCCGGATCCGACGCGAATGGTTTTGGTGGCGCCGGCGATGTGTCCGATGAGGACGGATGTAGCGGAAGAGGCGACGCTTTCCATGTTATGGTGTTCGGCGAACCAGTATCGTTTATAGTTGAGTTGTTCGGCGAGTTGTGCGAGTTTGACTGAGCGGTGGAAGGCGGCGGATGGGGATGGGTCGCCCTGGATGATGGTAGCGAGGTCGAGGACTGAGTAGTTCATGTTTGGGTATGGAGGTTCTGTTTTGAAGTTTGAAGTTTGAAATCTGAAGTTTGACGTTTGAAGTTTGAAGTTGGGGGTGCGTCGAGGGGGTGGTTTACGGGAACTTGATGATGGTAATAGAACCATTTGGAGGGGGGATGGAGTTCATTTGAAATTCGATTTTGTGGGAATGCGGAGAAAATTTACTTTTGCGTCCTGCTTTACGAAAAGGGAGTACACAGAGGAGTGGTAGAGCGGTTTATTGCACCGGTCTTGAAAACCGGAGACCCTTCACGGGGTCCGGGGGTTCGAATCCCTCCTCCTCTGCTGGTTAGAAACCAAACTCAATCAAAACCTCGAAATCGTAATGGTTTCGGGGTTTTTTGTTTCTAGACCATACCAATCAGAATCAAAGAATCTTAATCCCTGGTGGTACCAGTGTGGTACCATGTGATGCCGAGAGAATCTTGGTACCACAAATCAGTGTAATGCACTGTTTGTCAACCTGTTCATCGATTGAACATCTTGATTCATGTGTGTTAGACATTGAATTTGACACATAAACAGGATAAGATATGATGCAGACAATTTCAGTGAGGTTCTTTGCCCGCAAGGATCGGGCGACCGACGATGGATTGATTCCAGTTTCAATGCGCATTGGTCTCAATAGAGAGCACATTGCCATACCAACCAAGATCCATGTGAAGGAATCGGAGTGGTTAGCTGATCAAGGGCGGATTGCAATGGTCAGTCGTCAGGCAAGATTAAAGAATGAGCAGCTCGAAGCAT